>JBBION010000089.1:0-10016 GCA_037443345.1 Rubrivivax sp.
CTGCACCTGCTGTACGCGCGCTTCTGGACCAAGGTGATGCGCGACCTCGGCCTCGTGCAGGTCGACGAGCCGTTCACCAAGCTGCTCACGCAGGGCATGGTGCTCAACCACATCTACTCGCGCCGCGGCGACAAGGGCGGCATCGAGTACTTCTGGCCGCACGAGGTCGACAACGTCTACGACGACGCCGGCAAGATCGTCGGTGCGCGCCTGAAGAGCGACGGCAGCCCCGTCGACTACGAGGGCGTGGGCACGATGTCGAAGTCGAAGAACAACGGCGTCGACCCGCAGGAGCTGATCGACCGCTACGGCGCCGACACCGCGCGCCTGTTCGTGATGTTCGCGAGCCCGCCCGAGCAGACGCTCGAGTGGAACGACGCCGGCGTCGAGGGCGCGCACCGCTTCCTCAAGCGGCTGTGGGCGTTCGGCGTGCGCCATTCGACGGCGTTGACGCGCGCGACCGCGGGCGACTTCGGCGCCGCCCCGCCGCGCGCCGAGGCCAAGGCGCTGCGGCGCGAGGTCCACCTGGTGCTGCGCCAGGTCAGCTACGACTACGAGCGGCTGCAGTACAACACCGTCGTCTCGGGCTGCATGAAGCTGCTCAACGCGCTCGAGGGCTTCGCGCCCGACGGCAGCGACGGCGACACCGCCGTGCTGTGCGAGGCGATGTCGGTGCTCGTGCGCGCGCTGTACCCCGCGTGCCCGCACGTCACGCACGCGCTGTGGACCGAGCTCGGTTACGCCGCACGGCTGGGTGACCTGATCGACGCGCCGTGGCCGCAGGTCGACGACGCGGCGCTCACGCTCGACGAGGTCGAGCTCGTGCTGCAGGTCAACGGCAAGCACCGCGGCGCGATCCGCGTGAGCGCGCAGGCCGACCGCGCCGCGATCGAGGCCGCCGCCGTCGCGAGCCCCGAGTTCGCGCGCTTCGCCGAGGGGCGCGCGCCGAAGAAGGTCGTCGTCGTCCCGGGCCGGCTGGTCAACGTCGTCGTCTGATGCCGACGCGTCGCGACGGGTTGCACGCCTTCGCGGCCGCGCTGGCGTCGGCGGGGCTGGCCGGCTGCGGTTTCGAGCTGCGCCGCGCGCCGGCGCTGCCGTTTCGCCGCATGGCGCTGGTCGGGTTCTCGGACCAGACGACCACTGCCGACGAACTGCGCCGCGCGCTGCCCGACGGCGTCGCGATCGTCGAGGATCCTCGCGAGTCCGACGTCGTGCTCGAGGCGCTCGCCGACCGGCGCCGCCGCAGCGTCGCGGCGAGCACGGCGGCCGGCCAGGTGCGCGAAGTCACGCTGCACTCGACGCTGACCTACCGCCTGAGCACGCGCGGCGGCAAGCCGCTGCTGCCGCCGGCGACGATCGAGCTGCGCAGCGACATGAGCTACAGCGAGACGCTTGCGCTCGGCAAGGCCGACGAGGAGCAGACGCTGTGGCGCGCGATGGAAGCCGACATCGCGATGCAGGTGCTGCGCCGCCTGGCCGCGACGCCGCCGCTGTGACACCGGCGCCCGCGCGATGCAACTGCGTCCCGACCAGCTCGCCGCCCACCTGCGCGACGCGCGCGGGTTGAGGCCGCTGTACACGGTGCACGGCGACGAGCCGCTGCTCGCGCAGGAGGCGGCCGACGCGATCCGCGCTGCCGCGCGCGCGGCCGGTCACGCCGAGCGCCAGGTCTTCACCGTCGCCGGCGCGCACTTCGACTGGAGCAGCGTGCTCGGCGCGGCGCAGGCGATGAGCCTGTTCGCCGAACGGCGCCTGATCGAGATCCGCATCCCGTCGGGCAAGCCGGGCAAGGACGGCTCGGAAGCGCTGCAGCGCTACTGCGAGGCGCTGCCCGACGACGTGCTGACTTTGGTGCAGCTGCCGCGGCTCGACGGGCAGCAACTGAAGAGCGGCTGGTTCGGCGCGCTCGACGCCGCCGGCGTCACGGTGCGCGTCGACCCCGTCGAACGGCGCGAGCTGCCGCGCTGGCTCGCGCAGCGGCTGGCCGCGCAGGGCCAGCGCGTGGCCGACGGCGAGGAGGGCGAGCGCACGCTGGCGTTCTTCGCCGACCGCGTCGAGGGCAACCTGCTCGCCGCGCACCAGGAGCTGGGCAAGCTCGCGCTGCTGCACCCCGCCGGCGTGCTGACGTTCGAACAGGTCGAGCAGGCGGTGCTCAACGTCGCGCGCTACGACGTGTTCAAGCTCGGCGACGCGGTGCTCGCCGGGCAGGTCGGCCGCGCGCTGCTGATGCTCGAGGGCCTGCGCGCCGAGGGCGAGGCGCCGGTGCTGGTGCACTGGACGCTGGCCGCCGACCTGCTCGCGCTGCAGCAGGTCAAGCGCGCGACAGCCGCCGGCCGCCCGTGGCCGGTGGCGCTGCGCGAGGCGCGTGTGTGGGGCGCCAAGGAGCGCCTGTTCGAGCGCGTGCTGCCGCAGCTCGGCGACGCCGCGCTCGCGCGGCTGGTCGACGCCGCGAGCGTGTGCGACGGCATCGTCAAGGGGCTGCGCCACCCCGACTGGCCGCTCGAGGCGTGGGACGCGCTGCGCCGGCTCGTGCTGCTGACGATCCAGGCGCTGCGCCCGGCCGGCGCGCCGGCGCTGGCCGCCGGGCCCTGAGCGCACGGGCGAGGGGCGCGCCTCGGGTGTGGCGGTCCGGGTGGCCGGGCGCCGGCGACGCCTTCGCGTCAGGCGCCGGCGGCCAGCACGCGCAGGATCTCGCGCCCGTAGGCGTCGAGCTTCTTCGTGCCGACGCCGCTGATGCCGGCCAGCGCGTCGAGCGTGGCCGGCGCCTCGCGCGCCATCTCGGCGAGCGTCGCGTCGTGGAAGATGACGTAGGCCGGCAGCCCGTGCTCGCGCGCGACTTCGCCGCGCCAGGCCTTCAGCGCGGCGAAACGTGCCAGTGCCGGCGCATCGAGCGGCAGCGGCGGCGCGTGCTCCTTCACCGCACGGCGCGCTGCCCTGGCGCGCGCCGGCGTCGCGCCGGGCCGGCGCAGCCGCAGCTCGACCTCGCCGCGCAGCACCGCGCGGCTGCTGTCGGTCAGTGCGAGCGTGTGGTACTCGCCCTCGGCGCGCAGGTGGCCGAGCGCGATCAGCTGGCGCAGCACGGCGCGCCACTGCGCCTCGCTCAGGTCGGCGCCGATGCCGAACGTCGACAGCCGCTCGTGGCCGTGCTGGCGCACCTTGTCGGTGGCCTTGCCGCGCAGCACGTCGACCAGATGGCCGGCGCCGAACGCGTCGGGCCCGAAGCCGCGGCCGTGCTGCGCGAAGCGGTAGACGCAGCTCAGCGCCTTGCGCGCGGCTTCGGTCGCGTCCCAGGTCTCGGGCGGTGACAGGCAGTTGTCGCAGTTGCCGCAGGGCTGGCTCGCTTCGCCGAAGTAGGCCAGCAGCCGCACGCGCCGGCAGTCGGTGGCCTCGGCGAGCGCGAGCAGTGCGTCGAGCTTGTCGCGCTGCAGCCGCTTGAACTCGTCGTCGGCGCTGCCGTCGTCGATCATGCGGCGCTGGTTGACGACGTCGGCCAGGCCGTACGTCATCCACGCGTCGGCCGGCAGCCCGTCGCGCCCGGCGCGGCCGGTCTCCTGGTAGTAGGCCTCGATGTTCTTCGGCAGGTCGAGGTGCGCCACGAAGCGCACGTCGGGCTTGTCGATGCCCATGCCGAACGCGATCGTCGCGACCATCACGAGGCCTTCCTCGCGCAGGAAGCGGTCCTGGTGCGCGCGGCGCGTGTCGGCGTCGAGGCCGGCGTGGTACGGCAGCGCCGCGATGCCCTCGCCGTCGAGCCACGCCGCGACCTCGTCGACCTTGCGCCGGCTCTGGCAGTAGACGATGCCCGCGTCGCCGTCGTGCTCGTCGCGCAGGAAGCGCAGCAGCTGCCGGCGCGGGTCGTCCTTCTCGACGATCGTGTAGCGGATGTTCGGGCGGTCGAAGCTGCCGACGAAGGTGCGCGCGCCCTGCAGCTGCAGCCGCTCGACGATGTCGGCACGCGTGACGGCGTCGGCGGTGGCGGTCAGCGCGACGCGCGGCACCCCCGGGTAGCGCTCGGCGAGCAGCGACAGCCCCAGGTACTCCTCGCGGAAGTCGTGCCCCCACTGGCTGACGCAGTGCGCCTCGTCGATCGCGAACAGCGACAGCTCGCCGCGCTCGTGCAGCGCATCGAGCATCGCGAGGAAACGCGGCGTCAGCACGCGCTCGGGCGCGGCGTACAGCAGCACGAGCCGGCCGCTGCGCAGCTCGCGCTCGACGGCCTGCGCCTCGTCGGCCGTCAGCGTCGAGTTCAGGAACGCGGCGTGCACGCCGGCCTCCTCGAGCGCGCCGACCTGGTCGTGCATCAGCGCGATCAGCGGGCTCACGACCACGGCGACGCCGCGGCCGGCGCGGTGGCGCACGATGGCCGGCACCTGGTAGCACAGGCTCTTGCCGCCGCCGGTGGGCATCAGCACGAGGGCGTCGCCGCCGGCGGCCACGTGCTCGACGATGGCCTGCTGCGGCCCGCGGAACGCCGCGTAGCCGAACACCTCGTGCAGCACCTGCAGCGCGGGGGTCGGGGCGGTGGCGAGGACGGCGGACATCGGGGCGGCGGCGCGGTGCGGCATGTTACGGGCGCGGCGGCGCCGCTCCGTCGCGCGCGCGTCGCGGCGCAGCTAGCGAGCGTCCGCGGCCCCGCCGGCCGCCGCCGGCTGGGCCTGCGGTGGCGACGGTGGCGGCAGCAGCAGCGCGGCCAGCTCGAGGTACATCGGCCGCGTGATCAGCCGCGCGACGCCGCTGGCCAGCAGCGCGGTGGCCATCAGGCTGAGCACCATCGCGTGGCCGGCCACCATCTCCATCACGATGATGAAGGCCGTGATCGGCCCCTGCGTCGTCGCGGCGAGGAAGCCGACCATCCCGAGCGCGATCAGCGGGATCGCGCGCTCGGCGCCGACGCCCGTGAGCAGCGCGACGTCGTGGCCGATGCCCGCGCCGATCGCCAGCGACGGCGCGAACACGCCGGCCGGCACGCCGGTCCACGCCGACAGCCACGTCGCGCAGAACTTGAGCAGCGTGTAGATCGCCGGCAGCTCCTGCTGGCCCTCGAGCAGCGCGCGCGTCGTCGTCGCGCCGGCACCGGCGGTGGCACCGTTCGTGACCAGCCCGATCACGGCGACGCCGAGTGCGCAGCCGGCGGCGAAGCGCAGCGGGTGCGCGCGCCGCCAGCGGCTGAAGCGGTCGGCACCGCCTTGCATCGACACCACGATCAGGCGCGAGAACAACCCGCCGGCCAGCCCGGTGGCCAGCGCCACCAGCAGCCCGGGGCCGAACAGTCCCCAGTCGAGCTGCTGCACCGCGAGCTTGCCGAAGTAGGTCACGTTGCCGAACACCGACACCGCGACCAGGCCGGCGGTGACGATGGCCACGATCACCAGCGAGCTGTGCGACAGGTGCCGGCGGCGCGTGAGCTGCTCGAGCGCGAAGATCACGCCGCCCAGCGGCGTGTTGAACGCCGCCGCGATGCCCGCGGCCGCGCCGGCGACCATCAGGTCGTGCGCGTCGATGCCCGAGTCGCGCGACAGCCAGCGGCGCGCGTGCAGCATGACGCCGGCACCGACCTGCACCGTCGGTCCTTCGCGGCCGATCGACAGCCCCGCCAGCAGCCCGCCCGAGACGAGCCAGATCTTGTGCAGCGACACGCGCAGCGACACCAGCGCGCCGCGGCGCGGCTCGCTCGCGCCGTCGTCGAGCGCGGCCATCACCTGCGGGATGCCCGAGCCCATCGCGGTCGGCACGAAGCGCCGCGTGAACCACAGCAGCGCCACCGTCAGCGCCGGCGTCCACGCCAGCGCGAGCCACGCGCCCCATCCGCCGAGCGGCCCGCCGGCCGCGCGCGCGTGCGCGAAGGCGTCGCTCGCGGCCTCCGACAGCAGCGTGAACGCGACCACGACCAGCCCGGTGGCCACGGCATAGGCGATCACCACCGCGCGGTCGACCCACGGCCGGCCGGCGACGATCTCCTGGCGCAGGTTGCGCCAGAAGTCGGGCTGGTGCGACGCCCCGGGCTCGTTCATCGCCCCCACCTTAGCAGGTGGCGTGCCGGCCGCGGGCCGTCCGGGGCACTGCGGCACAATGGTTCGCATCGAAGCCCAACGCGCCGGAGGCACCCATGGCCAGCGTCAACAAAGTCATCCTGATCGGCAACCTCGGCAAGGATCCCGAGGTGCGCTACACGCCCAGCGGCGCGGCGGTGTGCAACCTGCGGCTGGCGACGACGCGCAACTGGAAGAACCGCGAGTCCGGCGAGCGCCAGGAAGAGACCGAGTGGCACTCCGTCGTGCTCTACGACCGCCAGGCCGAGATCGCCGGCGAGTACCTGCGCAAGGGCCGGCCGGTCTACATCGAGGGCCGCCTGAAGACCCGCAAGTGGCAGGACAAGGACGGCAACGACCGCTACACGACGGAGATCGTCGCCGAGACGATGCAACTGCTCGGCGGCCGCGAAGGCATGGGCGGCGACGAGGGGGGTGGCGGCAGTGCCCCCGCGCCGCGCAGCGCCGCGCCGGCCCGCCCGGCCCCGGGCAAGCCGGCCCCGCAGAAGTCGTCGACCGGCTTCGACGACATGGACGACGACATCCCCTTCTAGCCCCGCGCGCGGCGCCGCGTCGATCGGCGGCAACCCTGCTACCCATGTGGGCTATGACCGGTCACCCATCGCGGTAATAGACGCTGCGGCGCCCTTCGTCCGTAATACCCGCAGCGTGCTGCGACCGCGCGGGCACCGTGGCGTCGCCGCGGCCGGCGGCTGCGGACTCGACACGGCCCGCAGGCCGGCGCAAGGAGACAGACGCATGAACTACGACAAGGAATTCGACGCTTCGGGACTGTCGTGCCCGTTGCCGATCGTCAAGACGAAGAAGTCGCTCGCCGACATGGCCTCGGGCCAGGTGCTGCGCGTGGTCGCCACCGACCCCGGCTCGGTGTGCGACATGGCCGCGTTCGCCGAGCAGACCGGCAACGCGCTGCTGTCGTCGGGCCAAGAAGGCGGCAAGTACGTCTTCCTGCTGCGCAAGGCCTGACCCTTCCCCTGCCGACGTGCCCACCGCCGCGCGGCGACGCGCCGCGACGGCTCGGCCGTGCACGCCCGTGCGCTTTCCTTCCTGCTGATCCGGAGCTTCGATGGCCACCAAGAAAATGGCGATCATCGCTACCAAGGGCACGCTCGACTGGGCCTACCCGCCGCTGATCCTGTCGTCGACGGCCGCCTCGCTCGGCTGGGACGTGCAGATCTTCTTCACGTTCTACGGCCTTCAGCTGCTGCGCAAGGACCTCGACCACATCAAGATCAGCCCGCTGGCCAACCCGGCGATGCCGATGCCGGTGCCGATGCCGGTGCTCGTGCAGGTGCTGCCGGGCATGGAGTCGATGGCCACGATGATGATGAAGAACAAGATGAAGTCCAAGGGCGTGGCCTCGCTCGAGGAGCTGCGCTCGCTGTGTCTGGAGGCCGACGTCAAGTTCATCGCCTGCCAGATGACGGTGGACCTGTTCGAGTTCGACAAGAGTGACTTCATCGACGGCATCGAGTACGGCGGCGCGGCGACGTTCATGAAGTTCGCCGGCGAATCCGACGTGTGCCTGTACATCTGAGGCCGCCGCCATGCTGCGCTCGACCCTCGCCGCGCTCGCGCTGTGGGCGCTGGCCGCCGCCAGCCACGCGCTGAGCCCCTACGTCCACGGCGATCGCGTCGAGGGAACCGACCTGTCGGCGCAGCTCGCGCAGGTCGAGGGCAAGCTCAAGGCCCAGGGCTTCACCGTGCTCGGCACGCACCGTCCGCGCGGCCTGCCGCAGCACGCGAGCATCGTCGTCGCCGACCCGGAGCTGCTGCAGGCGGTGGCGCGCGCCGGCGGGCCGGCCGTGCTCGGTGCCGGCCTGCGCGTGGGCGTCAAGAGCGACGGCAGCGTCAGCTACGTCAACCCCGGCTACTGGTGCCGCGCCTACCTGCGCGGCGGCTACGCCGCCGCCGAGCCGGCGGTGCGCGCGGCGCAGGCACGGCTCGAGCGTGCGCTCGGGGCGGGCGCCGGCTTCGGCGGCGACGTGCCCGAGGGCGACCTCGCGACCTACCGCTACATGTTCGGCATGGAGCGCCTCGACTCGGCCAACAGCGAGCTGCACGCGTTCGCGTCGTTCGACGAGGCGGTGCGCACGGTGCAGGCCAACCTGGCGCGCGGCGTCGGCGCGACCGCGAAGGTCTACGAGGTGGTGCTGCCGCAGCAGCAGGTCGCCGTGTTCGGCGTCGCGCTCAACGACGCCGACACCGGCGAGGGCTGGTGGGCCGGCAAGACCGGGCCCGACCACGTCGCGGCGCTGCCGTACGAGATCTACGTCGTCGGCGGCAAGGTGTACTCGCCGTACGCGCGCTACCGCATCGCGCTCGCATGGCCGGCGCTGGGGATGGGGCAGTTCATGGGCATCGTGCGCGCGCCCGACGCGATCCGCGACACGATGCTGCGCGTGGCCGGCGGCAGCGGCAGCTAGGCACGGGCGGCCCACTAGACTCGCGACGAACGCCGGCGCGCGGCGCGCCGGCCCGACAGAGGGAAATCTTCGATGAGCACTGAGGTGGCAGCCGATCCGTCCAGCCTGGTGGTGTGGGGGGGCTTCGGCCTCGCGTTCGTGTTCGGCGCCATCGCCAACCGCAGCAACTTCTGCACGATGGGCGCGGTGTCGGACGTCGTCAACATGGGCCACTGGGGCCGCATGCGCATGTGGCTGCTCGCGATCGCGGTGGCCGTCGTCGGCACCAACCTGCTGTTCCACGCCGGGCTGATCGACCTGCCGAAGACGATCTACCAGCGTCCGACGCTGAACTGGCTGTCGCTGCTGCTCGGCGGCGTGCTGTTCGGCGTGGGCATGTCGCTGGCCGGCGGCTGCGCGAACAAGAACCTGGTGCGTGTCGGCGGAGGCAGCGTGCGCTCGCTGGTGGTGCTGACCTTCCTGGCGATCTCGGCCTACATGACGCTCAAGGGCCTGTTCGGCCAGTGGCGCGCGAGCGTCCTCGACCCGGTGTCGCTGGACCTGGGCAAGATGGGACTGTCCGACCAGAGCCTCGCGTCGCTCGTCGCCCAGGCCACCGGGATGGACGCGAAGACGGCGCTGATGGCCACGCTGTGGGTCGTCGGCCTCGCGCTGGCCGCGTTCGCGTTCGCCGACAAGCGCTTCCGCGCCAACCCGACGCAGTGGACGGCGGGCCTCGTGATCGGCGCGATCGTGATCGCCGGCTGGTACCTCACCGGCCATCTCGGCTACGGCGAGAACCCCGAGACGCTCGAGAACGTCTACTTCGCCACGAACACGCGCACGCTCGAGTCGATGAGCTTCGTCGCGCCGACCGCGTTCTCGCTCGAGCTGCTGATGCTGTGGACCGACAAGTCGCTGCGCGTGACGTTCGGCATCGCCACCGCGCTGGGCGTCATTGCCGGGTCGCTCGCGTGGGCGCTGGCGTCGAAGACGTTTCGCTGGGAGGGCTTCGCGTCGTTCGACGACCTGCGCAACCAGCTGCTCGGCGCCGTGCTGATGGGCTTCGGCGGCGTCACCGCGATGGGCTGCACCGTCGGCCAGGGCCTGAGCGGCGTGTCGACGCTGGCGATCGGCTCCTTCATCGCGCTGGCCGGCATCGTCGGCGGGTCGGCCGCGACGCTGAAGTACATCACCTGGCGCGCCGAGCGCGAGGCCTGACGCTGCCGGTCGACGGCGGCACCTGCGTTCTCCGGCCCCGCTCGCCACCTCGAGCGGCACGGCACGACGCTGCTGACGGCACGCCGGACGCAGCGTGCCGACGGTGCTGCGCGAGGTGGGCCGCAGCACGCATGCCCGCGCCGCGTGCCGCGCACTTGCCTGCGCGGGCGGGTGTCCGCGCACGTCCGCCGGTCCCGACGATCACCTGCGCCGAGGCGACCGGACAGCGGCGCGCGTCAGCCCTCGAACACGGCGTCGGGCCGCGACAGCCGTTCGCCGATCGCCGCGCTCGCGGCGTCGCCGTCGCGCGCGTGCAGCGCGAGCACGTGGTCGGCGAGCG
>JBBION010000090.1:0-9980 GCA_037443345.1 Rubrivivax sp.
CTCGCGGCGCTGCCGGGCCGGTCGATCGCCGCGGAGGCCGTCGCGTGAGCGCCGTCGCCACGCCGGCGCGCCTGCGCGGGCTGCCGCCCATCGTGACGCCCCGGGCGCGGCTGCTCGTGCTCGGCAGCTTCCCGGGCGTCGCGTCGCTGGCGGCGCAGCAGTACTACGCACACCCGCGCAACCACTTCTGGCCCATCCTGTCGGCGCTGTGGGACGTCGACCTGCTCGCCTTGCCCTACGACGAGCGCACCGAGCAGGTGCGCCGACGCGGCCTCGCGATCTGGGACGTCTACGCCGCATGCCGGCGCGCGGGCAGCCTCGACAGCGCGATCGAGGACGCGCAGCCCAACGACCTCGCCGGCGTCGTCGGGCGCACGCCGACGCTGCGCGCGATCGCCCACAACGGCGGCGAGTCGGCGCGCGCGATGCGCGTCACGCGCACGCTGGGCGTGCCGGTGTGGCGGCTGCCGTCGACGAGCCCGGCCAACGCGAGCTGGTCGTTCGAGCGCAAGCTCGCCGCGTGGCGCGAGGCGTTCGCCGCGTGCGGGGTGGCATGAACCACCCCCGCAGCGCCTCCGGCGCTCCCCCTCGAGGGGGCGCCGCCCGCGGACCGGCGAAGCCGGATCCGCGGCGGCTGCTTGAAGCCGCGCGCAGCACCGCCGGTCGTCACCGGCACCCTCCGGTCGGCGAGACGGATGACCGATAGCGAGGTTCGACGACTGGCCGAGGCGACCGTCTCGGAGCACGAGGGCGTGCGCTACCTGCACCTGGGCACGCCGTGGGTGCAGGGCGCGATGCGGCTGCGCACGCCGCAGCGCATCGAGCTCGAGTACGTGCAGCGCATGATGGCCTGGCTGCTGTGGTTCGACGCCGCCGAGGTGCGCATGCTGCACGCGGTGCAGCTCGGCCTGGGCGCCGGCACGATCACGCGCTTCTGCCACCGCGTGCTGGGCATGCCCACGACGGCGGTCGAGCTCAACGCCAGCGTGATCGCCGCGTGCCGCCACTGGTTCCGCCTGCCGGCCGACGACGCGCGGCTGCAGGTGGTGCACGCCGACGCCGCGCGCTGGGTCGCCCAGCCGGCGCACTGCGGCCGGGCGCAGGTGCTCAACGTCGACCTCTACGACCACGACGCCGCCGCGCCGGTGCTCGACGACGAGGCCTTCTACGCCGCCTGCCGCGACGTGCTCGCCGATGGCGGCGTGATGACGGTCAACCTGTTCGGGCGCGACGCCAGCTTCGAGCGCACGATGCGCCGCCTCGAGCGCGTGTTCGGCGCCGCGTGGCTGTGGTCGCTGCGGCCCACGCGCGAGGGCAACACGGTGGCGCTGGCCACGCGCGGGCGCCCCTGGCCCGAGCGCCAGGCGCGGCTCGCGCGCGCGGTGGCGATCGAGGACCGCTGGGGCCTGCCGGCGCGCAAGTGGCTGCGGCTGGTGCGGCCGTGGGCACCGCGGGACGCCTGAGGGTGATGGCAGCGTGCGCAATGTCACGGCCCCGGGCGCCGCGCCGGCGGGCGGGCGCGCAAACGGCCGAAGATGCGGCTGCGGCCGGTGTGCCGCCAGCCGCCTGAACTGCGTGTGACTGATCCGATGAGCCCTGCCGCCCACGCCAAGCCCCGCCCCGCGCCCGCGGCGCCGTCCGGCCGCCTTGACTGGCGCCTGCTGCTGCAGTGGCTGCAGGACGACGGGCTGGTCGCTGCCGACGCCGCCGACCGCGTGCGCCAGCGCTTCGGCGCCGGCGACAGCCGCTTGCACGCGCTGGTGCGCCTGGGCGGCGCCGGGCTCGCGCACGCGGCCAGCGGCAAGGCGCTGGACGCGCCGGCACTCACCGAGTGGCTGGCCGCGCGCATCGGCATGCCCTACCTGCGCATCGACCCCCTGAAGGTCGACGTCGGGCGCGTGGCCGACGTGATGAGCGCGCGCTACGCCGAGAGCCGCCGCGTGCTGCCGGTGGCGGTGGGCGCGCACGAGGTCACGGTGGCCACCTGCGAGCCGTTCGACACCGCGTGGATCGCCGAGATCGAGGCGCACACGCGCAAGCGCGTCAGCCAGGTGCTCGCCAGCCCCGACGAGATCGCGCGCTACACGGCCGAGTTCTACACGCTGGCGCGGTCCGTCAAGGCCGCGACCAAGAGCGGCGAGACCTCGCCGATCGCCAGCTTCGAGCAGCTCGTCGAGCTGGGCAAGAGCAACAAGCAGCTCGACGCCAACGACCAGGGCGTGGTGCAGGTCGTCGACTGGCTGTGGCAGTACGCGTTCGACCAGCGCGCGAGCGACATCCACCTCGAGCCGCGGCGCGACCTGGGCGCGATCCGCTTCCGCATCGACGGCGTGCTGCACACCGTCTACCAGGTGCCGATGTCGGTGATGTCGGCGATGACGGCGCGCATCAAGCTGCTCGGGCGCATGGACGTCGTCGAGCGCCGCCGCCCGCAGGACGGGCGCATCAAGACCAAGCGCCCCGACGGCGCCGGCGGCGGCGAGGTCGAGATGCGGCTGGCCACGCTGCCCACCGCGTTCGGCGAGAAGATGGTGATGCGCATCTTCGACCCGGACACCGCCGTCAAGGGCGTCGAGGCGCTGGGCTTCTCGCCGCACGACGCGCAGCGCTGGGGCGAGCTGACCGCGCGACCGCACGGCATCATCCTCGTCACCGGCCCGACCGGCAGCGGCAAGACGACGACGCTGTACTCGACGCTGAAGACGCTGGCCACCGACGAGGTCAACGTCTGCACCATCGAGGACCCGATCGAGATGATCGAGCCCGCGTTCAACCAGACCCAGGTGCAAAGCGCCGTCGACCTCGGCTTCGCCGAGGGAGTGCGCGCGCTGATGCGGCAGGACCCGGACATCATCATGGTCGGCGAGATCCGCGACCTGGAGACGGCCGAGATGGCGACGCAGGCCGCGCTCACGGGTCACCTCGTGTTCAGCACGCTGCACACCAACGACGCGGCCAGCGCCGTCACGCGGCTGGCCGACCTCGGCGTGCCGCCGTACCTGATCTCGGCCACCGTCATCGGCGTGCTCGCGCAACGGCTGGCGCGCACGCTGTGCCCGGCGTGCAAGGTGCGCGACGAAGGCGTCACGCGCGAGGCGCTCGACGAGGTGGCCGCGCCCTGGCGCCTGAAGGGCAGCGTGCGCGCGTACAAGCCGGTGGGCTGCCTCGAGTGCCGCATGACGGGCTACCGCGGCCGCGTCGGCCTGTACGAGCTGCTGCTGATGAGCGACGCCGCACGCGCCGCTGTGCACCCCGCGCTCGACGCCGGCGCGCTGCGCCGCGCCGCGCTCGCCGAGGGCATGCACCCGCTGCGCCTGGCCGGCGTGATGAAGGTCGCCGAGGGCGTGACGACGCTCGACGAGGTGCTGCGCACGACCCCCGCCTGGGACCGCTGACGCCGGCCCGGCCGCGCGGGCGCCGGCTTACGTGGAATCCACAGCCGGGGCGCCCGACCCCGCTGCCTAGAATGCCTCGCTGTCCATGACGGAGGGGGCATGAAGATCAAGAGCCAGAAGGACTTCTGGGCCGGGCTGATGTTCGTCGCGGTCGGGCTCGCCTTCGCGTGGGGCGCCACCCACTACAGCTTCGGTTCGTCGGCCCGCCCCGGGCCGGGCTACTTCCCGTTCGGACTGGGCATCCTGCTGGCGCTGCTCGGCTCGATCGTCGTGCTGGGCGCGCTGACGGTCGAGACCGAGGACGGCGAGCCGGTGGGCAAGATCGGCTGGCGCCCGCTGTCGATCATCGTCGGCTCCGTCGCGCTGTTTGGCGTCCTGCTGCCGTGGGGCGGCATGGTCGTCGCGCTGCCGGTGCTGGTCATCACCTCGGCGCTGGCCGGCGACGAGTTCCACTGGCTCGAGGCGATCGTCAGCAGCGTGGTGCTGACGCTGGCCAGCTACGCCATCTTCATCTGGGGCCTGGGGCTGACGATCCCGGTGTGGCCGAAGTTCGTCGGTTGAGGGCGTCGAGATGGACCTGATCAACAACCTCGTCCTTGGTTTCGGCGTCGCGCTGAACCTGCAGAACCTGGCCTACGCGTTGTTCGGCGCGCTGCTGGGCACGCTGATCGGCGTGCTGCCCGGCCTCGGCCCGGTGGCGACGATCGCGATGCTGCTGCCGTCGATCTACGCGCTCGACGCCACGCCGGCGCTGATCATGCTGGCGGGCATCTACTACGGCGCCCAGTACGGCGGCTCGACCACGGCGATCCTGATCAACATCCCCGGCGAGTCGAGTTCCGTCGTCACCGCGATCGACGGCTACCAGATGGCGCGCCGGGGGCGTGCCGGCCCGGCGCTGGCCACCGCCGCGCTCGGCTCGTTCTTCGCCGGCTGCGTCGGCACGATCATCATCGCCGCGTTCGCGCCGCCGCTGACGGAACTGGCCTTCAAGTTCGGTCCCGCCGAGTACTTCTCGCTGATGGTGCTGGGCCTCATCGGCGCCGTCGTCCTGGCGTCGGGCTCGCTCGTCAAGGCGATTTCGATGATCCTGCTCGGGCTGCTGCTCGGGCAGATCAACACCGACGTCATCTCGGGCGTGCCGCGCTACAGCTTCGACGTCCCGGAACTCACCGACGGCATCGGCTTCGTCGCCATCGCGATGGGCGTGTTCGGCTTCGGCGAGATCATCGCCAACCTCAGCCGCCCGGCCGAGCACCGCGAGGTCTTCACGAAGGACGTCAAGGGCCTGTGGCCGAGCCGGCAGGACTTCAAGGAGGCCGCGCCTGCCGTGCTGCGTGGCACGGCGCTGGGCTCGATCCTCGGCGTGCTGCCTGGCGGCGGCGCGCTGCTGGCGTCGTTCGCGTCGTACACGCTCGAGAAGAAGATCGTGCGCGACCCGCGCATTCCGTTCGGCAAGGGCGCGATCCAGGGCGTGGCCGGGCCCGAGAGCGCGAACAACGCCGGGTCGCAGACCTCGTTCATCCCGATGCTCACGCTGGGCATCCCGCCCAACGCCGTGATGGCGCTGATGGTCGGCGCCATGACGATCAAGGGCATCCAGCCCGGCCCGCAGGTGATGACGAACAACCCCGAGCTGTTCTGGGGCCTGATCGCCAGCATGTGGGTCGGCAACCTGATGCTGGTGATCCTGAACCTGCCGCTGATCGGCATCTGGATCAAGCTGCTGACGGTGCCGTACCGGTTCCTGTTCCCGGCGATCATGGTGTTCTGCTGCATCGGCCTGTACACGCTGAACAACAACAACTTCGACGTGTTCATGGCCGCGCTGTTCGGCGTCGTCGGCTACGCGTTCTGGAAGCTCGGCTGCGAGCCGGCGCCGCTGCTGCTGGGCTTCATCCTCGGCCCGATGATGGAAGAGAACCTGCGCCGCGCGCTGCTGCTCTCGCGCGGCGACTGGACGACGTTCGTGACGCGCCCGCTGTCGTCCGGCCTGCTGATCGCCGCGGTGCTGATGATCGTCGTCGTGGCGCTGCCGTCGATCCGCCGCAAGCGCGAGGTCGCGTTCCAGGACGCGGACTGAGTCGCGGCTGGCACGTCCGGTGGGCTTGCCGCGACCTCGCCGCCGCGGCGGGGTCACCGGCAGCCTCGGGCGCAGCCGTCGTGCCTCGTGACCTCGGGAGGGCGGCCCGCTCAGTCGGGCGTCGCGGCGGGCCCCGTCTCGGGCCACGTCACCGACTCGCGTCGTGCACAGGCCTCGAACAGCGGCTTGCCGAAATGGTAGCCCTGCAGCAGGTGCACGCCCAGGTCGATCAGGCAGCGGCACTCGTCGGCCGTCTCGACCCCTTCGGCGATCACCGCGATGCCCAGGTCCGCACACAGGTCGCCAATGCGGCGCACGATGGCCTGGCGGGGACGCTGCGTGTCGATGCCACGCACGAGGCCCATGTCGAGCTTGACGAGGTCGGGCTGGAAGTCGGCGAGCAGGTTCAGGCCGGCATAGCCGGCGCCAAAGTCGTCGATCGCCGTCAGGAAGCCGATGCGCTGGTACTCGCGCAGCACCTGTGCCAGCCACTTGCCGTCGTCGATCTGTTCGCCCTCGACGGTCTCGAAGACGATGCGCTCGATCGGGAAGCCGTGCGTGCGCGCCGCGTGCAGCGTGGCGCGGATGCACAGCTCGGGCCGGTAGATCGCGTTGGGCAGGAAGTTGATCGACAGCCGGCCGGGCAGGTTCAGCTCGGCCGCGGTCTTGATGGCCTTGACGCGGCAGGCCTGGTCGAAGCGGTAGCGGTTCTCGTTGTTGACCTGGGTCAGCACGCTGCGGGCCGACTCGCCCTGCGGTCCGCGCACCAGCGCCTCGTGCGCGAAGATCTCGCGCGAGCGGACGTCGACGATGGGCTGGAAGGCGAAGCCGAAGCGAAACGGCAGACGGTCCGCACGGGCGCACTCGGCGCACCGCGCCTCGTCGTCGAGCGGCGTGAATTCCAAAGGCGGGGTCAGCAGGGCAGGGGGCATCGCGGGCATCCAGGGCAGGGCAGGAGGGCGCGGCACCGCCGCCCGTGTGAGCCTATCGGCCTGCGCAGCCCTGGCTTGAGCGCGCCGATACGGCGGCGCGCAGCGGCGACGGTGCCTGCGCCGGATAATTTGCCCATGATCCCGATCAAGACCGCCTCGGCATGGCGCGGCACGGCCGACTGCCGCCGCTGCGGCATCCGCGAGTCGGTGCTGTTCGCCGACCTGAAGGAGGAGGACTTCGCCCTCATCCACGCGCCGATCGACGACCTGGCCTTCGACGCCGGTGCGACGCTGGTGCAGGCCGGCGAGCCCGTCAAGGGCGTGATGACGCTGCGCACGGGCATGGTCAAGCTGGTGCGCATGGCCAGCGACGGGCGCGCGCGCATCGTGCGCGTGCTGCGCCCCGGCGACGTGATCGGCCTCGAGGCGCTGGCTGCCGAGACCTACGAGTGCGACGTCGTCGCGCTGACGCCGGTGGGCGTGTGCCGCATCCCGAGCGCCGTGATCCACCGGCTGAACCAGGACACGCCGCGGCTGCACCACCAGCTGATGCAGAAGTGGCACCGCTCGCTGCGCGAGGCCGACGACTGGCTGGCCGAGCTCAACTTCGGCAGTGCGCGCCACCGCGTCGCGCAGCTGGTGCTGAAGATGCGCAGCGAGGCGGACCCGGCGCAGACGACGCTGTTCTCGCGCGACGACATGGGTGCGATGCTCGACCTCAAGCTCGAGACCGTCAGCCGTGCCGTCAACGACTTCGTGCGCCAGGGCTGGCTGCAGTCGCTGGACCGCCTCGGACGCAGCTACCGAGTGCTCGACGCCGCCGCGCTGGCCGCCAACGAGTAGGCTGCGCCTGGCGCGAGTCCCGTCGCGCGTTCCCCGTCCCCTCGTTCCTCCACCGTCCGACCACGCCTGCCATGTTCAGCTACGACACGCCGTACCTCTCCGGGCGCACGCCCGTCTTCGCGCGCAACGCGGTGGCCACCTCGCACCCACTGGCGGCGCAGGCCGGGCTGCGCATGCTCGCCGCCGGCGGCAACGCCGTCGACGCGGCGATCGCCGCGGCGGCGTGCATGACCATCGTCGAGCCGTGCAGCAACGGCCTGGGCAGCGACGCGTTCTGCATCCTGTGGGACGGCACGCAGCTGCACGGGCTGAACGCCTCGGGCTGCGCGCCGGCGGCGTGGACGCCCGAGTACTTCCGTGCCCACTACGGCGCCGACGCGAAGACGCCGCCCAAGCGCGGCTGGGACTCGGTCACGGTGCCCGGCGCCGTGTCGGCGTGGGTCGCGCTGTCGCAGCGCTTCGGCAAGCTGCCGTTCGTCGATCTGCTGGCGCCGGCCATCGAGATCGCCGAGCGCGGCTATGCCGTGCCGGTCGTCGTGCAGTCCAAGTGGGCCGCGGCCGCGGCGTTGCCCGAGATCACCGAGCAGCCCGGCTTCGCCGCCGCGTTCCTGCCGCACGGGCGCGCGCCGCACGTGGGCGAGCGCTTCGCGTTCCCCGAGGCGGCGCGCACGCTGCGCCTGATCGCGCAGACGCAGGGCGAGGCCTTCTACCGAGGCGAGGTGGCCGCCGCGCTGGCCGCGCATGCGCGCGCGCACGGCGGCGCGATGACCGAGGCCGACCTTGCCGGCTACCAACCCGAGTGGGTCACGCCGATCGCGCAGGACTACCGCGGCGGCGGTGGCGGCTACCGCCTGCACGAGATCCCGCCCAACGGGCAGGGCATCGCGGCGCTGATCGCGCTGGGCATCCTCGACCACTTCGACCTCGCGTCGCTGAAGGTCGACTCGGTGGCCTCTCAGCACCTGCAGATCGAGGCGATGAAGCTGGCCTTCGCCGACGTCTACCGCCACGTCGCCGAGCCGCGCGCGATGACGCTGACGCCGGCGCAGATGCTCGATCCGGCCTACCTCGCCTCGCGCGCGAAGCGGATCGACCCGAAGCGCGCGCAGCACTTCGGCCCCGGCCACGCGCCCCAGGGCGGCACGATCTACCTCACCGCCGCCGACGAGCGCGGCATGATGGTCAGCTTCATCCAGAGCAACTACATGGGTTTCGGCTCGGGCATCGTCGTGCCGGGCTGGGGCGTGAGCCTGCAGAACCGCGGCCACGGCTTCACGCTCGACGCGACGCGCGAGAACGTCGTCGGCCCGGGCAAGCGGCCGTTCCACACCATCATCCCGGCGTTCCTCACGAAGGACGGCCGGCCGCAGATGAGCTTCGGCGTGATGGGCGGCGACATGCAGCCGCAGGGCCACCTGCAGACGGTCGTGCGCATGCTCGACCACGGGCAGAACCCGCAGGCCGCGTGCGACGCGCCGCGCTGGCGCGTGTTCGGTGACCAGGTGCACCTCGAGCCGGGTTTCGACGCCGCCACCGCCGAGGGTCTGCGCGCGCTCGGCCACGACGTCGGCACCTTCATCGACAGCTACCAGGACTTCGGCGCCGGCCAGTTCATCTGGCGCCTGGGCGACCCGGCCGTCGACGGCTACGTGTGTGCGAGCGACTCCCGCCGCGACGGCCTCGTGGCCGGGTACTGAGGCCGCCGCGGCGGCTCGTGCCACGTCGTCGCGCCATGTCGTCCGCGCACCACCACGGGCACGGTCACGGGGATGCCCATGGCCATGACCACCACGCACCGCCCGGCACCTTCGACCGCGCGTTCGCGATCGGCATTGCGCTGAACCTCGCCTACGTCGGCGTCGAGGCCTACTACGGCTGGAAGGTGGGTTCGCTGGCGCTGCTCGCCGACGCCGGGCACAACCTGAGCGACGTCGCCGGCCTCGTGCTCGCGTGGGGCGGTGCGCTGGCCGGGCGGCTGCGTCCCGACGCGCGCCACACCTACGGCTGGCAGCGCGCGAGCATCCTCGCCGCGTTCGTCAACGCCCTGCTGCTGCTCGTGGCGATGGGCGCGCTGGCCTGGGAGGCGGTGCAGCGGCTCGCGGCACCGGTGGCGGTCGAGGGCTGGACCATCGTCGCCGTCGCCGCGGTGGGCATCGTCGTCAACACGGCTACCGCGCTGCTGTTCCTGCGCGGGCGCGAGCACGACCTCAACATCCGCGGCGCGTTCCTGCACATGGCGGCCGACGCGCTCGTCTCGGTCGGCGTCGTCGTCGCCGGCGCACTGACGCTGGCGTACGCGTGGACCTGGGTCGACCCGGTGACCAGCCTCGCCATCGCGGCGGTCATCGTCGTCGGCACCTGGGGGCTGTTCCGGCATTCGCTGCACCTGCTGTTCGACGGCGTGCCGGCGCACGTCGACCTGGACAACGTCGAGCACGCGCTCGCCGCGCTGCCGGGTGTTGTGCAGGTCAGCGACCTGCACGTGTGGGCCGTCGGCACCACGCGCACCGTGCTCACCGCGCACCTCGTCGTGCCGGGCGAGGCGCCCGGCGACGACTTCTACCGCGCCGCGAGCGAACGCCTGCACGCGCGCTTCGGCATCGACCACGTGACGCTGCAGGTCACGCGCACGCCGGCCGCGTTCGCGTGTGCCGGCCCGCGCGGCTGACGCGCTGTCGGGTCAGCGCGCCGGCCGCGGCCGGCTGCCGCTCGCCCGCGCGCGGCGCG
>JBBION010000091.1:0-3330 GCA_037443345.1 Rubrivivax sp.
GCAGCGGCCGATGCCGCTGCCGCCGCCGGTGACCCAGTGCAGCTGGCCGGCGAACAGCCCCGGGCGGAACACGCTGCGGTAGCCGCCTGCGGCGGGCGGGGCGACGGGCTCGGACATGGCGGGCGAAGGGGTCGCGACGGGACGATTAGGCCCGTGGGTGACGTTAACGTCAACCGACTGCCGCATCGGGGAATACGCGCATCGGTGGGTCAGTGCCCCGGGGCTACGATGCCCCGGTCGAGACCGAGACGGGTGGGAACCTGCATGGACCTTCAAGCCTGCACCGAGACGCTGCGCGCGCGGGTCGGCGATGCGAGCGGACTGGATGCGATGCTGAAGTTCGACTGCGGCGACGCCGGCGTCGTCCACGTCGACGCGCGCTCGATCCCGAACACGGTCGGCAACGACGACCGGGACGCCGACCGCACGATCGGCGTCTCGCTCGACGACCTTGCCGCGATGCTCGCCGGCGGGCTCGAGCCGGCCACCGCCTTCATGACCGGCAGGCTGCGCGTGCGCGGCGACATGAGCGTCGCGCTGAAGCTGCAGCGCGTCCTCTGAGGCCCGCCCCCGGCATGTCCGAGGTCGCCACACCGACGCGCACGACCCGCCGCCGGGCCGGTGCGGCCTCGACGGCGGCGCGGCAGGTGGTCGCGTCGCACCGCGACGAGCCCACCGGCGAGCTGTTCGGCATCGGCGAGCTGTGCGGCGAGTTCGGCATCTCGCCGCGTGCGCTGCGCTTCTACGAGGCCAAGGGGCTGCTCGAGCCGCGACGCGTCGGCGGCGTGCGCGTCTACACGCGCCGCGACCGCGCGCGGCTCGCGCTGATCCTGCGCAGCAAGGCGATCGGCGCGACGCTCGCCGAGATCAAGCACTACCTCGACCTGTACGGCGCGCGCGGCGAGGGCCGCGCGCAGCAGCTGAAGTACGTGATCGCGCGCACCGACGAGGCGATCGGGGAACTCGAGCGCAGGCGCGAGCACATCGACGCGACGCTGGCCGAGCTGCGGGTGATCAACGCGACCGCTCGCGAGCAGTTGAGCCACAAGTGAGGCCGGCATGACGATCGAGGTCTTCGCGTCGCCGTGGATGGGCGACGAGCACCGCATGCTCGCGGATGGCGCGGCACGCTTCTTCCGCGAGCGCTGGGTGCCGCAGGCGCCGGCGTGGCGCGAGGCCGGCATCGTGCCGCGCGAGTGCTGGCGCGAGGCCGGCGCGCAGGGCCTGCTGTGCGTCTCGACGCCCGAGGCCTGGGGCGGTGGCGGCGGTGACTTCGCGCACGAGGCCGTGATCATGATCGAGCAGTCACGCGCGAACCTGTCGGGCTTCGGCGGCGGCCTGCACTCGGCGATCGTCGCGCCGTACATCCTGCACTACGGCAGCGACGAGCAGAAGCGCCGCTGGCTGCCGCGCATGGCCACCGGCGAACTCGTCGGCGCGATCGCGATGACGGAGCCCGGCACCGGCAGCGACCTGCAGGCGATCGCGACGACGGCGCAGCGCGACGGCGACGAGTACGTGTTGACCGGCGCGAAGACCTTCATCACCAACGGCCAGCACGCGAACCTGATCATCGTCGTGGCCAAGACCGACCGCGGCGCCGGCGCGAAGGGCACGTCGCTCGTCGTGCTCGAGACCGACGGCGCCGACGGCCTGCCGGTGGCGGGCTTCCGGCGCGGGCGCAAGCTCGACAAGGTGGGCCTGAAGGCGCAGGACACGAGCGAGCTGTTCTTCGACGGCGTGCGCGTGCCGGCGGCGAACCTGCTCGGCGGGCCGAGCGGGCGCGAGGGCCAGGGCTTCGTGCAGCTGATGGAGCAGCTGCCGCAGGAGCGCCTGATCATCGCCGTGCAGGGCATCGGTGCGATGGAGCGCGCACTCGCCGAGACGCTGGCCTACGTGAAGGAGCGAAAGGCCTTCGGCCGTGCGATCTGGGACTTCCAGAACACGAAGTTCAAGCTCGCCGAGGTGCAGGCCACCGTGCTCGCGGCGCGCGCCTTCGTCGATGCGTGCATCGTCGCGCACCTGAAGGGCGAGCTCGACGCCGCGCGCGCCGCGCTCGCCAAGGCCTGGGTCAGCGAGCAGCAGTGCCAGGTGATGGACGAGTGCCTGCAGCTGTTCGGCGGCTACGGCTACATGATGGAATACCCGATCGCCGAGCTGTACGTCGACGCGCGCGTGCAGCGCATCTACGGCGGCACGAACGAGATCATGAAGGAACTGGCCAGCCGGTTCATGTGACAGGAGCATCGGCATGAGCGACGCCTACATCTACGACCACCTGCGCACCCCGCGCGGCAAGGGCAAGAAGGACGGGTCGCTGCACCAGGCCTCGCCGGTGTGGCTGCTGCGCACGCTGCTTCAGGCGCTGCAGTCGCGCCACGAGCTCGACACGGCGCTCGTCGACGACGTCGTGCTCGGCTGCGTGACGCCGGTGGGCGAGCAGGGTGCCGACATCGCGCGCACCGCGGTGCTCGATGCCGAGTGGGCGCAGACGGTGGCGGGCGTGACGCAGTCGCGCTTCTGCGCCTCGGGCCTGGAGTCGGTGAACCTGGCCGCGGCGAAGGTGATGAGCGGCTGGGAAGACCTGGTGGTCGCCGGTGGCATCGAGAGCATGAGCCGCTGGACGATGGGCAGCGACGGCGGCGCGTGGTTCATGGACCCGCGCATCAACCAGAAGCTCGGCTTCGTGCCGCAGGGCGTCGGCGCCGACCTGATCGCGACGATCGAAGGCTTCACGCGTGGCGATGTCGACGCCTATGCGGTGCGCTCGCACCAGCGCGCGGCGGCGGCGCGCGCGGCCGGGCACTTCTCGCGCTCCGTCGTGCCTGTACACGACATCGCCGGCCTGCTGATGCTCGCCGAGGACGAGACGATCCGCCCCGGCACGACGAGGGAGGCGCTGGCCAGGCTCGAGCCCAGCTTCGCGATGATGGGGCAGATGGGCTTCGACGCCACCGCGCTGCGCAGGTACACGACGGTCGAGCGGATCGAGCACGTGCACCACGCGGGCAACTCGTCGGGCATCGTCGACGGCGCGGCGCTGATGCTCGTCGGCTCGAAGGACGGCGGCGCGAAGGCGGGGCTGAAGCCGCGCGCGCGCGTCAGGGCGGCGGCCGTGATCGGCTCGGAGCCGACGATCATGCTCACCGGCCCGACGCCTGCGGTGCGTAAGGCGCTCGCCAAGGCGCGCATGACGCCGAAGGACGTCGACCTGTGGGAGATCAACGAGGCCTTCGCCGTGGTGCCGATGAAGACGGCGCGCGACCTCGGCGTCGAGCTGGACCGCGTCAACGTCAACGGCGGCGCGATCGCGATGGGCCACCCGCTGGG
>JBBION010000091.1:3430-9892 GCA_037443345.1 Rubrivivax sp.
CGACGACGCGATCAAGGGCCTGGTGCTGACGTCGGCCAAGGCCGACTTCTGCGCCGGCGGCGACCTCGACCGCATGTCGAAGTGGCAGGAGCCGCGCGAGCCCTTCGAGGCCTCGATGGCGATGAAGGCCGTGCTGCGCCGGATGGAGACGATGGGCAAGCCGGTGGTGGCCGCGATCGGCGGCCACGCGCTCGGCGGCGGGCTGGAGATCGCGCTCGCGTGCCACGCGCGCCTCGCGCTCGACGACCCGAAGCTCAAGCTCGGCCAGCCCGAGGTCAAGCTCGGCCTGCTGCCCGGCGGCGGCGGCACGGTGCGGCTGCCGCGCCTGGTCGGCATCCAGGCCGCGCTGCAGGTCATGGCCGAGGGCAGCGACATCGCGCCGGCGAAGGCGCTCGGGATGGGGCTCGTGACCGAGCTCGCGAAGGACCGCGACGAGCTGCTGGCCAAGGCGAAGGCCTGGTGCCTCGCCCACCCGAAGGCGAAGCAGCCCTGGGACGAGGCGAAGTTCCGCTTCCCCGGCGGCGACTCGCGCGCGCCGGCGGTGGCGCAGATGTGGTCGATCGGGCCGTCGGTGGCGGCGGCGAAGAGCTACGGCAACTACCCGGCCGTCACGCACATCATGTCGAGCGTGTTCGAGGGGGGGCTGCTCGGCTTCGACGCGGCCAGCGCCGTCGAGAGCCGCTACTTCGCGGCCTGCGCGATGAGCCAGGAATCGCGCAACATGATCGGCACGCTGTGGTACCAGCTCAACGCGATCAAGAAGGGCGCGTCGCGTCCGGCCCAGGTGCCGCCGGCCAAGGTGCGCAAGCTCGGCATCCTCGGCGCCGGGATGATGGGCGCGGGCATCGCCTACGTGTCGGCCAAGGCCGGCATCGACGTCGTGCTGCTCGACACGACGCAGGAGCTGGCCGACAAGGGCAAGGCGTACTCGCAGGGGCTGCTGGACAAGGCGGTCAGGAAGGGCCGCACGACGCCCGAGCAGCGCGACGCGCTGCTCGCACGCATCACGCCGACGGCGTCGTACGACGACCTGGCCGGCTGCGACCTCGTGATCGAGGCCGTGTTCGAGGAGCGCGCGATCAAGGCCGACGTGACGAAGAGGGCCGAGGCCGCGATCGGGCGCGAGGCCGTCTTCGCCAGCAACACGTCGACACTGCCGATCAGCGGGCTCGCGCAGGCGAGCCAACGGCCGGCGCAGTTCGTCGGGCTGCATTTCTTCAGCCCCGTCGACAAGATGCCGCTGGTGGAGATCATCGTCGGCGAGCAGACGTCCGACGAGACGCTGGCGCGCGGCTTCGACTACGTGCTGCAGATCGGCAAGACGCCCATCGTCGTCAACGACAGCCGCGGCTTCTACACCTCGCGCGTGTTCGCGACCTACGTGATGGAAGGCATCACGATGCTCAAGGAAGGCGTGCACCCGCGCCACGTCGAGCAGGCCGGGCTGCAGGCCGGCATGCCGATGCCGCCGCTGGCGCTGCAGGACGAGGTGAGCCTGAGCCTGTCGCTGCACGTGATGGAGCAGACGAGGAAGGACCTCGCCGCCGAGGACAGGGTCTACCAGCCGCACCCGGCCGAGGAGGTGATCCGCCAGCTGTGCGAGATCGGCCGCGTCGGCAAGAAGGCCGGTCGCGGCTTCTACGACTGGGACGACGACGGCAAGCGCCTGTGGTCGGGCCTGGCCGAGATGTACCTGCCCTCCGATGCGCAGCCGCCGCAGCGCGAGCTGATCGACCGGCTGCTCTTCGTGCAGGCCAACGAGGCCGCGCGCTGCCTGCAGGAAGGCGTGCTGCGCTCGGTGGCCGACGGCAACATCGGCTCGATCTTCGGCTGGGGCTTCGCGCCGTTCCACGGCGGGGCGCTGCAGTTCATCGACGCGATGGGGCCGAAGGCCTTCGTCGCGCGGTCGCGCGAACTCGCGGCGGTGCACGGCGCGCGCTTCGAGCCGGCGGCGATCGTCGTCAAGGCGGCCGACGAGGGGCGGCGGCTGGCCGGCTGAGCGCCCGTCGTCCCCTTGGCGCGGTATCGTCGGTGGCGTGACCGCACCGACCGCTGCTGCCGTGTCCCGAGAGCGCTTCGACCGCGTCGACGTGCTGCGCGGCGTCGCGATGCTGTGGATGGCGGCGTTCCACTTCGCGTTCGACCTCAACCACTTCGGCCTGCTCGATCCGCGGCAGGACTTCTACCGCGACCCGTTGTGGACCGGGCAGCGCACCGCGATCGTCAGCCTGTTCCTGTTCACCGCCGGCGTCGGGCAGGCGCTCGCCCTCGACGCCGGCCAGCCGGCGGCGCGCTTCTGGCGCCGCTGGGCGCAGATCGCGGGTTGCGCGGCGCTGGTGTCGATCGGCTCGGCGCTGATGTTCCCGGCCAGCTGGATCAGCTTCGGCGTGCTGCACGGCATCGCGCTGATGCTCGTCGTCGCGCGCGTCGCCGCGCCGCTCGGCGCCTGGCTGTGGCCGCTCGGCGCGGTGGCGATCGTGCTGCCGCAGTGGGTGCAGCACCCGTTCTTCGACACGCGGTGGACGAACTGGGTCGGCCTCGTGACGCGCAAGCCGATCACCGAGGACTTCGTGCCGCTGCTGCCCTGGCTCGGCGTGATGCTGTGGGGGCTGGCGGCCGGGCGTTGGCTGCTGGCGCACCGCCGCGGCGCACTCGCCGGCGCGGTGCCCGGGTTCGCTCGGCCGCTGGCGGCGCTGGGACGCTGGCCGCTGTCCTTCTACATGCTGCACCAGCCGGTGCTGATCGGCGCGATCCTGGGCTGGCGTTACGTGTCGTGACATCGGTCACGCCCGTCGTCACGGAAATGCGGGGTGAAAAGCCCTCAAGTCCGGCTTCAGGGCGCCGATAGCCTCGTCAAGCCGTCTCCCACCACGGTGCCACCATGTACGTGTCGATCCCTCCACCCTCGCCCACCGGGCTCACGCTGACGCCGGTCGCCCAGGCGTCGAAGGCGGTGACCGCGGTCGCTCCGGTCGAGCCGGTGACGGCGGCGCGGTCGGCCACCGTCGACGAGCGGCCGACACGGCCGGTGACGCCGCTGTCGATGTCGCTGCACCTGATGCGCGTGCCGGCGTCGCGGCTGGCCGACGTCTACGCCGAGATGAAGTCGCTGGCCAACGACGCCCCGGGCACGCGCTTCGCGACGGCGCCGGCCGACGAGGCCCCTGCCGTGCCGCTGCATCTGCGCGCGTGAGGGCACCACCCCCGTAGCGCCTTCGGCGCTTCCCCCTCGAGGGGGGCGAGCGCGGACACGAAAGGTCCAGTGGAGCTTTCGTGCCTGGCGAGCGGCCGGGCCGCAAGGATTGGCGCGGCCTGCAAGGCCCGCCGGCGGACCGCCAAGCCGGATCCGCGGCGGCCGCTTGAGCATGCGTTCCACGGTGGCGCGCCGAGGGCCGGGTGCCCGTCGCAGCTACCATCGCCGCATGTCCGCCAAAGTCCTGTACGGCTTCCACGCCGTCGGCGTGCGCCTGAAGACGGCGCCCGACAGCGTGATCGAGATCCACGTCGACGCGACGCGGCGCGACGCGCGCATGCGCCAGTTCGCGCAGCGTGCGCTCGACGCCGGCATCGAGGTCGTCGACAGCGACGACGCCCGGCTCACCAAGATGGTGGGCAACCCGCGCCACCAGGGCGTGGCCGCGCGCGTCAGGCCGCTGCCACAGGTGCACTCGCTCGACGACCTGCTCGACGCCGTGCAGGGCCCGCCGCTCGTGCTCGCGCTCGACGGCGTCACCGACCCTCACAACCTCGGCGCCTGCCTGCGCGTGGCCGACGGCGCCGGCGTGCACGCCGTCGTCGCGCCGAAGGACCACGCGGTGGGCCTGAACGCGACGGTGGCCAAGGTCGCCAGCGGCGCCGCCGAGACGGTGCCGTACCTGATGGTGACCAACCTCGCGCGCGCGCTGGGCGAGCTGAAGGAGCGCTCGATGCGCGTCGTCGGCCTGTCGGGCGACGCCGAGTCGACGCTGTACGAGGCCGACCTGTCGGGGCCGCTCGCGCTCGTGCTCGGCGCCGAGGGGCCGGGCATGCGTCAGCTCACGCGCAAGACCTGCGACCTGCTCGTGCGCATCCCGATGAAGGGCGCGGTCGAGAGCCTGAACGTCTCGGTGGCCGCGGGCATCTGCCTGTACGAGGCCGTGCGCCAGAGAGGTTGACGAGGTGGCGGTCGACGCGCTCGACCCGGCCGCGCTGGCTGCCGTGCGCGCGCACGTCGGCGCTGCGCGGCGCGTGTGCGTGCTGACGGGCGCCGGCATGAGCGCCGAAAGCGGCATCGCGACGTTTCGCGACGCCGCGACCGGGCTGTGGTCGAAGTTTGATCCGGCGCAGCTGGCGAGCGAGGAGGGCTTTCGCGCCGACCCGCAGCGCGTGTGGGACTGGTACGCCGAGCGGCGCGTCGGCATGCGCGCCGCGCAGCCCAACGCCGGCCACGTCGCGCTCGCCGCGTTCGGGCAGCGCCGCCCCGGCGTGCTGACCGTGGTGACGCAGAACGTCGACGACCTGCACCAGCGCGCCGGCTGGCCCGACACGATCCGCCTGCACGGCGACATCCTCGCCGACCGCTGGCTGAACCCTTGCCCGCGCGGCAAGGCCTGCGACCCGGCTACCGCCGCCGCGGGCCGCCCGCCGCGCTGTACCGAGTGCGGCAATCTCGTGCGCCCGGGCGTCGTGTGGTTCGGCGAGATGCTGCCCGAGCGCGCGATCGACGCGGCCGAGCGCGCCGCGCGCGCCTGCGACCTGATGCTCGTCGTCGGCACCTCGGGCGCGGTGTGGCCCGCCGCGGGCCTCGCGCACACGGCGCGCCGCTCCGGCGCGCAGGTGGCCATCGTCAACCCCGACGACAGCGAGATCGACGACCAGGCGCACTGGGTGCTGCGCGGCACGGCCGCCGGCGTGCTGCCGCGCCTGCTGGATACACTTGAACGACCACCCCCGTAGCGCCTGCGGCGCACCCCCTCGAGGGGGCGCCGCCAGCGGACCGGCGAAGCCGGATCCGCGGCGGCCGCTGGAAGTGCCGCAGATCATCGGTCTAGGCGCTTTCGTCCTCGCGCCGAGTTGACAAGGCTTCATCGAATCCGCCATGCCCGTCATCGACGTCCAGCACCCCCTCGTCAAGCACAAGATCGGCCTGCTGCGCGAGGCCGACATCAGCACCAAGAAGTTCCGCGAGATCACCGGGGAGCTTGCCGCGCTGCTGGCCTACGAGGCCACGGCCGACTTCCCGCTCGAGCCGCGACGCATCCAGTGCTGGAGCGGCGAGATCGACGTGCAGCAGATCGCCGGGCGCAAGGTCACCGTGGTGCCGATCCTGCGCGCCGGGCTGGGCATGCTCGACGGCGTGCTGCAGATGGTGCCTAACGCGAAGATCAGCGTCGTGGGGCTGAGCCGCAACCACGACACGCTGCAACCCGAGCACTACTTCGAGAAGTTCGTCGGCCACCTCGACGAGCGCACCGCACTGATCGTCGACCCGATGCTGGCCACCGCCGGCTCGATGATCGCCACTGTCGACCTGCTCAAGGCGCGCGGCTGCAAGGACGTGCGCGCCCTCGTGCTGGTGGCCGCGCCCGAGGGCGTCGCCGCGCTCGAGCGCGCGCACCCCGACGTGCGCTGCTGGACCGCCGCCGTGGACAGCCACCTCAACGAGGTGGGCTACATCATCCCCGGCCTGGGCGACGCCGGCGACCGCATCTTCGGCACCAAGGACGGGTGAGTTCGACCACCCCCGAAGCGCCTTCGGCGCCTCCCCCTCGAGGGGGCACCGCCGGCGCACCGGCCGAGCCGGATGCGCGGCGGTCGCTTGACGAGTTGGCGGTGCGCGCACGGCGCCGGCGCGGGCTCGCGGCGCTGTTCGGCTCGACCTTCTTCGAGCTGACGGGCTTCTTCATGTTCGCGCCGCTGCTGCTGTTCACGCTCAAGGCGCGCGGCCTGGACACCGCCACCACCGGGCTGTTCAGCGCGGCGCTGTGGGTGGGCATCGGCGCCGCGACGCCGTTCGCGGCGCGCTGGGTGCGCTGGCTCGGGCGGCGGCACGCGCTGATCGCCAGCGTCGCGGTGCCGCTGGTGACGCTGCTGGGCATCACGCTGAGCACGTCGCTCGCGCTGTGGGCGGCGCTGTACTTCGTGGCCGGCCTCGCCGCGGCATTGCGCTGGATCGTCGCCGAGGCCACGGTGGCCGAACTCGCGCCGCCGCACCGGCGCGGGCGCGTCGTGGCTCTCTTCGAGACGATGGTCGGGCTGACCTTCGTGCTCGGCCCTGCGCTGCTCGCCGCGGTGGGCACCGAGGGCGACGCGGCCGAGCGCTCGCGCTGGGTGGCCATCGCGCTCGTGGCGGTGGGCTTCGCGTGGAGTCTGGCGATCCCGCCGCTGGCGCCGGCGACGCACGACGGCGCGACGCGGCTGGGCCTGCACGGCGTCGTCGACGCGCTGCGCGCGGCGCCGGCGGTGATGGTCGCCGGCCTCGCC
>JBBION010000092.1:0-9876 GCA_037443345.1 Rubrivivax sp.
GCAGCTGCAGCGCCTTCGCGTGCACGAGTGGCGCGCCGTGCGGTGGCAGCCGCAGCGCGAACGTCGCGCGCTCGCGCAGCAGCGCCGCGAGCGTGGTGCAGTTGGTGTGCGCCACCGGCGACGCGCAGGCCACGAGGTCGCGCTCGCCCACCGCCTGCCGCCGCGCGAGCTCGCAGCCGGCCTCGCGCGCGAGCACGGCCTTCGTGAACACGCAGGCCGTCGGCCCGGCGCAGCAGGCGCCGCCCTGGTCGTCGGCGTCGGCCGCCATCGCGTCAGTCGTCGTCGGCGATGCTCGGGCCGGGCTCGCGCACCTGGCCGAGCAGGTCCTCGGCGGCCAGTTCGTTGTCGGCGAACATGACCTTGATGCGCGCGCCGGCCGGTTCGACGGCGCGCAGCGCCTTCGCCTGCGCCGACGCGTCGCGGAACGACGCGAACTCGGCGAGCTTGGTCAGCACGCCCAGCGTGCCGACGCGGTAGACGTAGTAGGGCATCGTGCGTGCGCTTGTTGACGGGTCAAACGTAGCGTTTCGAGGCGCGCCGCCGCCCGGGCAGCGCCTTCTGGATGATCACGCCGCGCACGGCCTCGAGCCCGGCGATCGGCAGGTCGGGCCACGCCGGGTCCAGCGCGTGCAGCCACCAGCGCATGCCGTCGCCGCGCAGCTGGCGGAAGATCCACTCGCCGTCGTGCTGCGCCAGCACGAAGGAGCCGTCGCGCACGAGGCCCTCGGGCTCGACGATGACGATCTCGCCGTCGTTGAACTCGGGTGCCATGCTGTGGCCGATCACGCGCAGCGCGAACGACTCGCCGCCGCCGCAATCGCCGGCGTGGCGCGCGGTGGGCTCGCGGGCGCTCACACCACCTCCGCGAAGCGCTGGGCGTCCGGCACGCCGGCGGCGGCGAGCTGCGCGTCGAGCGCGGCGACGAACGGCTCGGGCCCCGCAAGGTAGAAGTCGCAGTCGATGTCGAACAGGTCGGCACGCATCGCATGCGCCATCTCGCGCGCGCCTTCGCGCGCGTCGCCGTGGCGCGACAGCGTGACCTCGAACGCGTCGAGCGCCTCGGACCACGCGCGGCACTGGTTGGCCATGAAGTGGCCGTCGGGGCGGGTGGCGAGCCAGAACAGCGAGATCGACGGCGCCGCGTCGAGCGCGAGCGCGTGCTCGATCAGGCTCTTGACCGGCGCGAAGCCGGTGTCGCAGGCGGCGAACACCAGCGGGCGCGGGCTCTCGGCGAGCACGAACGTGCCCAGCGGCCCCCACACCGTGACCGGCTGGCCGGGCCTGACGCCGTCGGCGAACAGCGCGCGCGCGAACGCGTCGGCGTCGTCGCGCGCCACGTAGAAGTGCAGGTTGCGGTCGTCGCAAGGGCAGCTGGCCACCGGGTAGGTCGCGTGCACGTCGTCGCCGCCGGCGCCGGGGACGCCGAGCGTCACCGACTGACCGGCGAGGAAGCGCAGCCGGTTCGTGCGCGGCGTCTGCAGGTGCAGCAGGCGCGTGTCGGGCGCGAGCGCGGTGACGGCGCGCACGGTGGTCGTGATCTGCTGGGGCGCGATGTCCTGCGGGCCGCTGGCCTCCAGCGTCTCGAGCACGAGGTCGCTGCTGGCGGCGGTGTGCGCGCACATCAGCGTGTAGCCCTGCGCGCGCTCGGCCTCCGACAGCACGTAGTCGCAGTGCTGCACCTTCGCGACCTCGCCGGAGATCACGCGCACCTTGCACATGCCGCAGCTGCCGTTGCCGCAGCCGTAGTTGAGCTTGAGCCCCGCGCGCAGCCCGGCCTGCAGCAGCGTGTCGCGGCCCTCGACGGTGAACTCGTGCCCGCTGGGCTTGAGCGTGACCTGCGCCGACATCACCTTGAGCATGTCATCCATCACGTCGAGCACGTCGACCGACTCGGTGGCCAGCACGCGCGCCAGCCCGGCGTCGAGCTGCTGCTGCAGCCGGTGCCAGCGCCCGTCGTCGCCGTCGCGCACCGCCGCGCGCACCGTCTCGCGCAGCTCCATCACGAGCGCGTGGTAGCGCTCGAGGTGACGGCGCACGTCGGCGAGCTCCTGCGTCTGCGCGAACAACCGCTGCGCCAGCACCTCCTGGCTCGGCAGCAGCCGCTCGCGCACGCGGCGGCCGAACGCCTCGTCCTTGATGCGCGCGACGCGCTCGAGCAGGCCCGACTCCTCGAGCTGCGCCTGCGGATACAGCCGCAGCAGCGCGTCGGTCGGCACGCGCCCGTCGTCGCTGAGCTGCAGCTCGCCGTCGCGCACGCGCTGCTGCAGCGCGCCGCGCGTGACGCCGACGAGCTGCGCCGCGCGCCAGACGGTCAGCCATTGCGCCATGCGGCGTCTCCGCGCGCGCCGCAAGCGGCCACCCGGTCGAGGTAGCGCGCGCGGTACAGCAGCCGTGGGCGCGCCGGGTCGTCGACGAACGCGGTGCGCTCGTGCAGCACGTTGTTGGCGACGATGCCCATGCCGGCCTCGAGCTTGAGCCGCAGCACCGGCGCCGCGTCGCCGGCCAGGAAGGCCTCGAGCGCGGCCACCGCGGCGCGCGTGGCCGCGTCGGCCTTCCAGACGATGCTGCGCGTGCGCGCCGTGTAGCGCATGTGCAGCGCGCCGCCCTCGTCGAGCGAGAACACCGGCCCCGACTGCGCCGCGCGCGCGACGGCGCCGTCCTCGTCCTCGCGCGCCGGGATCGTCATCGCGTCGTCGGCCATCAGCGCGGCCACGTGCGCCGGGTCGGCGTCGCGCAGCGCGATGTAGGCGAGTTCGTGGTCGAGCAGCGCGTTGACGCCGCCTTCGGCGGCCGGGCGCACACAGTGCAGGATCATGCCGCGGATGCGCCGCCCGGCCGGGTGGTAGTAGCCGTCGGTGTGCCAGCGGATCGCGCGGTCGGTGTACGGGATGAAGCCGCCGCGGCCGCCGCCGTCGCTGCGGTCGCTGACGGCGATGTGCGAGATGCCGTCCTCCTCGGCGAGCCAGTTGGCGTCGAGCCGCTCCAGGCCGAGCTGGCGCCCGAGCGCACGCGGCAGCGACGCGTCGGCCGCGCTCGCCGGGCCGCGGTAGACGGCCATGTTCGTGCGCGCGCAGCGCTCGAGCAGCGCGTCGCGCTCGCGCGGCGTCAGTGCGAACGGGTCGGCGACGTCGACGATCAGCTCGCCCGCGTCGCGCGGGCAGGCCGCGAGCTTGGCGTCGCGCCAGCGGCGATAGGCCGCCGCGTCGGACAGGTCGAACGGGCTGGCCGCAGCGGGTGTCGTGGTGGCGGCGTGCATCGTCAATCCGCGCCGAGCGCCGAGGCGCGGCGGGCGCGCTTCTCGGTCGAGTAGACGCCGGCCATGCCGCGCTCGACGAGCGCGACGGCCTCGGGCACCTCGATGTCCATCACCTGGTCGAGCACCCACGGGCGGTCCTTCGGCGGCAGCAGCGGCTCGATGCGGCTGCCGAGGTAGCGGCGAAAGCCAAAGTCGGGCCCGTCGTCGCCGTAGCCGAACTCGGCGTAGTGCGGCGCGACCTCGTTGAACAGGTCGACGAAGCGCTCGCGGTGGCTCGGCGTGCCGTCGGGCGCCGGCCCGAGCAGGTCGGCCTCGTTTTCCTCGAGGAAGTCGGCCGTGCGCAGCACGAGCGCGGTCGTGAACGCCGCGCGCTCGTCGCCGGCCTGGCGTGCATAGGCAATGCGGTCAGCACACTGGATCAGGAACACCAGCACCTCGCGCATGAACGCGAAGTACGGCGGGCCGACGTCGATGTCGAAGCCCGCCTTGCGCATGCGCTCGAGCATCTGCCGCGCGACGCGCCAGACGATGAACGCGATCGCGCTGGCCCGCTGCTCGGCCGACTTCGGTTGCTCCGGCTTGAACCAGTGCGTCTTCAGCCGCATCGCCACGGGGCACACCCTCCGACAAAGCCTGCGCGCGCGCAGGTCGCAAGCGAAGCGAAGCGCACTGCCAGCGGCCGCCGCGGATCCGGCTTCGCCGGTCCGCTGGCGGCGCCCCCCCGGGGGGGAGCGCCGAAGGCGCTTCGGGGGGGAGCCATCAATACCCGCCCTTGCCCAGCGGCTGCGGCAGCCCCGCGACCTTGGCGCCCTGCTTGGCCGGCCCCATCGGGAACAGGTCGTACAGCGCCTTGCTGTCGCATCCGGGCAGGATCTCGGCCACGCCCTTGAGCATGTTGCGGAAGTTCGGCGTGTGCCCCTGCTCGCGGTACTCGTTGCGCAGGTACTCGACGACCTTCCAGTGGTCGTCGGTCAGCGCGATGCCCTCGGCGGCGGCGATCACGCGCACGACCTCGTCGCCGAAGTCGGGCTCGATCAGGTAGCCCTGCTCGTCGGTCTCCAGCTCGGTGCCGTTGACGACATATCCCATGTCGAGTGTCTCCTGTGGTTCATGGTCGGATGCGTCGTGCCCGGTTCAGGTGCCCACCGCGGCGGCGGAGCGGTGCGGCACGAACAGCCCCGCGCCGAGGCGCCGGTGGCGGCCGACGCCGGCCTCGAGCACGCGCAGCGCGTCGGCCGCCGCCAGCCCGTGCAGCATCAGGCTGAAGCCCACCAGCGCGCCGTCGCCGCCGCGGATGCGCTGGCGCCGGCCGCAGATGCGCCGGCACGCGGCGCCCAGCGCGTCGAGCTCGGCGTTGACGGCCGCGAGGAACGCCACTTCGTCGTCGCTGCCCGTGCCTTCGGCGAGGTCGACGGCGACGAAGTGCGCGTACAGCGTGTTGTGCGGCAGCAGCTCGCGCAGGTGCGGTGTCCCCAGGCGCACGCGGTGGCCCTCGACGTCGAGCTCGCGCCCGGCCAGCGCCGGCAGTGCGCCGGCGTGCGTGCGCGGCACGCGCAGCACGAGGCGCGCGCGGTGCGACAGCATCACGTCCGCCTCGCCCGTCGCGCTGACGTTGACCGGGTGCAGCCCCGCGCCGGGCAGGCCGCGCAGCCACGGCGCGGCGGACTCGAGCGCGTCGGCCAGCGCCAGGCGATGGTCGCGCGGCAGGCTGCGCCCCTCGAGCGGGAACACGGCGTCGACCATCGTCGCCGCGGGCGGCTCGTCGTCGTCGATCACCGCGCAACCTCCCGGCCCGCCCGGCGCAGGCCGGCCGCTGCGCAGCGCCGGGCGCTCACGCGTCGCCCCCGCCGGGCTGCGTGCGCGCCCAGGCCAGCAGCGCCTCGCCCCAGACGCGCGCCGTCAGCGGGTCGACGTCGAAGATCGTGAAGCGGCTCTTCTCCCGGATGCGCGTGCGCAGCAGGCTCATGCCCCCGGCGTCGTGGTCGACCTGCTGCAGCTCGATCTCCTGTCCGCCCAGCGGCACGCGCAGCTTCGCAATCGAGGTCAGGCGGGTCATCGGGGCGTGGCAGGCGGTCGAACCGAAGCGTGCATTGAGCGCGGCCGCGCCCGGCATCGTCCATACCCGGCACGGGGGATCGCCGCATAGCCCATCCGGGTAGTGTCGGTCTGCCCATTCGGGTCTATCGTGGCTACCCGACGCGGGTGATAGCGCGGCGCAGGCAGGCACCCGTAGCATTCGCCGACCTTTGATCGACCGCCCGGCGAGGCGGCACGGCGCGTCGCGACGACCGACGCCGGCCACCCAAGGAGACAAGCGCATGGCCAAGAAGATGCACGACACGCCGATGCTCGACGAGCTCGAGAGCGGCCCGTGGCCGAGTTTCGTCACCGGCCTGAAGCGGCTGGCGAAGGACAAGGACTACGTCGTCGACCTGCTCGGCACGCTCGAGACGTCGTACCGCACGAAGAAGGGCTACTGGAAGGGTGGCACGGTCGGCGTGTTCGGCTACGGTGGCGGCGTGATCCCGCGCTTCACCGAGCTGAAGAACGACAAGGGCGAGCCCGTGTTCCCCGACGCCGCCGAACTGCACACGCTGCGCGTGCAGCCGCCGCCGGGTATGCACTACACGAGCGACGTGCTGCGCAAGATGTGCGACATCTGGGAGAAGCACGGCACCGGCCTGATCGCCTTCCACGGCCAGTCGGGCGACATCATGTTCCAGGGCGCGACGACGTCCAACGTGCAGGCCGCGTTCGACGAACTGAACGAGCTCGGCTTCGACCTCGGCGGCGCCGGCCCCGCGGTGCGCACGTCGATGAGCTGCGTCGGCGCGGCGCGCTGCGAGCAAAGCTGCTACGACGAGGGCCGGGCGCACCGCACGGTGATCAACACCTTCGTCGACGACATCCACCGCCCGGCGCTGCCGTACAAGTTCAAGTTCAAGTTCAGCGGCTGCCCGAACGACTGCATGAACTCGATCCAGCGCGCCGACATGGCCGTCATCGGCACCTGGCGCGACAACATGCGCACCGACGAGGGCATGGCGCGGACGTGGTTCGCCAAGCACGGCATGAACGAACTCGTCAACGACGTCGTCGCCCGCTGCCCGACGAAGGCGATCCAGCTCAAGGAAGTCAAGGACGTTCGCCAGGGCGGGAAGATCTCCAGCGTCAAGGTCAGCGACACGCACGCGCTCGAGATCGACAACGGCGACTGCGTGCGCTGCATGCACTGCGTCAACGTGATGACCGGCGCGCTCGCGCGCGGCACCGACACCGGCGTCACGGTGCTGGTGGGTGGCAAGCGCACGCTGAAGATCGGCGACCTGATGGGCACCGTGGTCGTGCCGTTCATGCCGATGAAGAGCGACGAGGACTTCGACAACCTCGTCGACCTCGCGCAGCGCGTGATCGACTTCTTCGCCGAGAACGCGCTCGAGCACGAGCGCACCGGCGAGATGATCGAGCGCATCGGCCTCGTCAACTTCCTCGAGGGCATCGGCGTCGACATCGACCCGAACATGGTCTCCAACCCGCGCACGAATCCCTACGTGCGCACCGACGGGTGGGACGAGGAAGTGGCGAAGATCAACGCCAAGAAGAAGGCGGCGGCCTGAGCTGGCCGCACCGCGCGGCGGACGCCGTCCGCCGCGCTCCCTGCTGACCCCTTCGCGGAAGACCCCATCATGGCCCATCGCACCCCGATCGAGAGCGGCGCTCCCGACAACAAGCAGTACATGCACCCCACGTTGCTGAAGAACTACGGCAACTGGAAGTACCACGACCGCCCGCGCCCGGGCGTGCTGCACCACGTCTCGCACAGCGGCGACGAGGTGTGGACGGTGCGCGCCGGCACGCAGCGGCAGATGGACGTCTACACGATCCGCAAGCTGTGCGACATCGCCGACACCTACGCCGACGGCCACGTGCGCTTCACGATCCGCTCGAACATCGAGTTCATGGTCGCCGACCCGAACAAGGTCGCGCCGTTGATCCACGCGCTCGAGGAGAGCGGCTTCCCGGTCGGCGGCACCGGCAACTCGGTGTCGATGATCGCGCACACGCAGGGCTGGCTGCACTGCGACATCCCGGGCACCGACGCGTCGGGCGCGGTCAAGGCGCTGATGGACGAGCTGATCGTCGAGTTCAAGCGCGAGGAGATGCCCAACCGCGTGCACCTGTCGACCTCGTGCTGCGAGATCAACTGCGGCGGCCAGGCCGACATCGCGATCATCGTGCAGCACACCAAGCCGCCGAAGATCAACCACGACCTCGTGGCCAACGTCTGCGAGCGTCCGGCGGTGGTGGCGCGCTGCCCGGTGGCGGCGATCCGCCCGGCGCTGGTCAACGGCAAGCCCAGCCTCGAGGTCGACGAGAAGAAGTGCATCTGCTGCGGCGCCTGCTACCCCCCGTGCCCGCCGATGCAGATCAACGACCCCGAGCACTCCAAGCTGGCGATCTGGGTCGGCGGCAAGAACTCCAACGCGCGCGGCAAGCCGACCTTCATGAAGATGGTCGCCTCCGGGCTGCCGAACAACCCCCCGCGCTGGCCCGAGGTGTCGGCGATGGTCAAGAAGATCCTCTACACCTACAAGCAGGACGCGCGCTCGTGGGAGCGCCTGTCCGACTGGGTCGAGCGCATCGGCTGGCCGCGCTTCTTCGAGAAGTGCGACCTGCCGTTCACAAAGTACCTGATCGACGATTGGCGCGGCTCGCGCTCCAGCCTGAACGCGTCGACCCACATCCGGTTCTGATGACCCACCCCCGCAGCGCCTTCGGCGCCTCCCCCTCGAGGGGGCGCCACCAGCGGACCGGCAAAGCCGGTTCCGCGGCGGCCGCTTGAAAGACGAGTTCGCCGGATCGATCCATGAAGTTCACCCTGCTGGTCAGCGAAGGCCCGTACACGCACCAGGCGAGCGACACCGCGTACCAGTTCGCGGCCGCCGCGATCGCCAAGGGGCACGAGGTGATGCGCGTCTTCTTCTATCACGACGGCGTCTACAACGCGACGAAGCTGACCGAGCCGCCGCAGGACGATCGCCACATCGTCAACCGCTGGTCGGCGCTGAAGGAGCAGCACGGCGTCGACCTCGTCGTCTGCGTCGCCGCGGCGCTGCGCCGCGGCATCAAGAACGAGGTGCTCGCGCCGGGGTTCCGCATCTCGGGGCTGGGCCAGCTCGTCGACGGCGGCATCAAGAGCGACCGCACGGTCACGTTCGGCGACTGACGGGGGGGCGCACGATGAAGAAGTTCATGTTCGTCAACCGCAAGGCCCCGTACGGGACGATCTACGCGCTCGAGAGCCTCGAGGTCGTGCTGATCACCGCCACGTTCGATCAGGACGTCAGCCTGGTGTTCGTCGACGACGGCGTCTACGAACTCGTCAAGGGCCAGGACACCAAGGGCATCGGCATCAAGAACCACAGCAAGACGTACCGCGCGCTCGAGGGTTACGACATCGAGAAGCTGTACGTCGAGCGCGAGTCGATGGACGCGCGCGGCCTGACCGAGGACGACCTGCTCGTCGACGTCACCGTGCTGTCGAGCGCCGAGATGGCCGACCTGATGGCCGCGCAGGACGTCGTGCTGTCGTTCTGACGGAGGAACACCGATGCTGCACATCGTCAACAAGTCCCCCGCGCAGACGACGAGCCTCGCGAGCTGCCTGCGGCTGGCCAAGGACGGCCAGACGCTGCTGCTGATCGAGGACGGCGTCTACGCCGCCACTGCCGGCATGGCCGCGTCCAGCGGCCTCGCCGCGGCGGTCAAGCGCCTGAAGGTCGTCGCGCTGAAGCCCGACCTGGAGGCGCGCGGCGTCGCCGCCCGCCTGATCGACGGCGTGTCCGCCGTGGACTACGCCGGCTTCGTCGACCTCGTCGCCGAGCATTCCACCAACCAGTCCTGGCTCTGAGCGCGAGCCTGCCCATCACCCGACGCACGAGGAGAACGAGATGCCCATCGAAGTCAAAGGCCAGACCATCGAGACCGACGAGGAAGGCTACCTGGTCAACCTGTCCGACTGGAACGAGGACGTGGCCGCCGTCATCGCGCAGCAGGAGAACGTCGAGATGTCCTCCAACCACTGGGAGGTCGTCAACTTCCTGCGCCAGTACTACGACGAGTACCAGATCGCACCCGCGGTGCGCGTGCTGACGAAGGCGATCGGCAAGCAGCTCGGCGAGGAGAAGGGCAACAGCAAGTACCTGTACGAGCTGTTCCCGTACGGCCCGGCCAAGCAGGCGTGCAAGATCGCCGGCCTGCCCAAGCCCACCGGCTGCGTCTGACGACGCGACGAGCGCCGCCGCCCTCAGGATGACGGCCATGACGGCGCTCGGCTGGGCCTACGCGGTCGTCTTCTACGCGGCGACGGCGCTGTTCGTCGTCGGCTTGGCGCTGAAGATCCGGCGCTACGCCGCCACGCCCGCGCCGCTGAAGATTCCGACGACGCCGGCGCCGACGACCGGCGGCGGTGCCGTGCTGCGCATGGCGCGCGAAGTGGCGTTCTTCGAAAGCCTGTTCAAGTCCAGCAAATGGACCTGGGCCTTCGGCTGGCTGTTCCACGTCTCGCTGCTGCTCGTGATCCTGCGCCACGTGCGCTACTTCCAGCAGCCGGTGTGGGA
>JBBION010000093.1:0-9853 GCA_037443345.1 Rubrivivax sp.
CGGCGCTGAAGGGCGACGTCGCGCGCGGCCTGTTCTTCCGCGGCGCCGGGCGGCTACCGTTCGGCGACCAGATCCGCAGCGTGCGCGAGCTTGTCGAGCGCCTGCTGCGCCCGGGGCAGCCGCTGCCGGCCTGAGCCGAGGCGGCCGCGCGGCGGTGGCAGACTGGCGCGCCTGACAGACGCCGGAGACCCCGCCATGATGAAAGCCCACCACGACCGCATCGCCATCGTCACCGGCGCCGGCAGCGGCATCGGCGCGGCCACGGCCGCCGCGCTCGTGGCCGACGGCTGGCGCGTCGTCTACGCGGGCCGGCGGCTGGACGCACTGCAGCGTGCGATCGCCGCCGCCGGCGACCCGTGGGACGACATCGCCGAGCGCACGCTCGCGGTGCCCACCGACGTCACGCAGCCCGCGTCGGTCGCCGCGCTGTTCGACGCTGCCGTCGCGCGCTTCGGGCGCGTGGACCTGCTGTTCAACAACGCCGGCATCTTCCCGCGCGGCGCGTCGCTCGAGGAGCTGCCGCTCGAGCAGTGGCAGGCCGCGGTCGACACCAACCTCACCGGCGCGTTCCTGTGCACGAAGCACGCGTTTCGCGTGATGAAGGCGCAGACGCCGCGCGGCGGGCGCATCATCAACAACGGCTCCATCTCGGCGCACGCGCCGCGCCCCGGCTCGGTGGCCTACACCGCGACCAAGCACGCGATCACCGGCCTCACGAAGACGGCGGCGCTCGACGGGCGCGCCCACGACATCGCGGTGGGCCAGATCGACATCGGCAACGCCGCCACCGACATGACGGTCGCGATGCAGCAGGGCGTGCGCCAGGCCGACGGCACGCTCAAGCCCGAGGCCGTGATGGACGTGCAGCATGCCGCCGACGCCGTCGTGCACATGGCGCGGCTGCCGCTCGAGGCCAACGTGCTGTTCATGACCGTGATGGCCACCAAGATGCCGTTCGTCGGCCGAGGTTGACCCCGGCGCGGTGCAGATCGGCGCGACGGGGCTTGAGCCATGTCACTTGTGGAACCCGGACCCCGACGCTAAGGTCGCACCATCGCACGCACACCCAGGAGGACTGCATGACTGCCCTGACCGATGCCCAGCGCGACAAGATCGTCGCCGACCTGAAGCACGCGATCCACGACGCCGAGGAACTGCTCAAGATGTCCGCCGGCGAGGCCGGCGCCGAGGCCGTCGAGCTGCGCGACCGCATGCGACTGCGCCTGCTGCAGGCCAAGGACAGCCTGCACCGGCTGCAGGAGTCGGCGATCGAGCGCGCCAAGGCCGCCGGCCACCAGGCCGACGACTACGTGCACGAGCACCCGTGGCAGTCGATCGGCGTGGCCGCCGGCCTCGGGCTGCTGCTGGGCGTGCTGATCGGCCGCCGCTGAGGCCGCGCGTGGCCACGAGCGACGCGAAGCCGCCGCCGCCCGGGTTGTTCGCGTCGCTGCGCCGGCTGCTCGGCAGCGCGGCCGAGTTGGTCGAGGTGCGGCTCGCGTTGTTCGCGACCGAGCTGCAGCAGGAGAAGCTGCGCGCGCTCGACGCGCTCGCGCTGCTCGCGGTGGCGCTGCTGGCGGCTGGCGTCGCGCTGGTGCTGCTGTCGCTGTTCGTCGTGATGCTGTTCGCCGAGCCGTATCGCGTCGCGGCGCTGGGCGTCGTCGTGCTCGTCTATGCGCTCGCCGCGGGGCTGCTGCTGCGCGCGGCGCGCGCCCGGCTCGCCGAGGGCACGCCGTTCGAGGCGACGAGGGCCGAGCTGCGGCGCGACCGCGAGGCGCTGGCCGGGCGCGACTCCGGCGCGTCCTCCTGATGCTGTTCGCACGCCAGCAGCTCGACCTGCAGCGCAGGCGCGAACGGCTGCGGCTGCGCAGCACCGAACTGCGCGTGGCGATCGGCGAGCGCGCGCGCGTGCTCGAACCGCCGCTGGCGCTGGCCGACCAGGTGCGTGGCGGCGTCGCGTGGCTGCGCGCGCACCCCGAGTGGCCGCTCGGCGCGCTGGCGGTGCTGGTGCTGCTGCGCCCGCGCCGCGCGTTGCGCTGGACGGGTCGCCTGTGGTGGGGTTGGCGACTGTGGCGCCGTGCGCAGCGGCTGCTGCGCACGATCGTCGAGCCGCACTGACGCGCCGTGAAGCGCTACCAGGACCTCGTCGCCGACGCGCTCGCGCGCGTGCGCGAGTGCATGCCTTGGGAGCTGCAGGCACGGCTGGCGCAGGACCCGCCGCCGCTCGTGCTCGACGTGCGCGAGCCGGCCGAGTTCGAGGTGCTGCGCATCGCCGGCGCGGTCAACGTGCCGCGCGGCGTGCTCGAGCAGGCCTGCGAGTGGGACTACGACACCACCGAGCCCGCGCTGGCCGGCGGGCGCGAGCGCGAGATCGTCGTCGTGTGCCGCTCGGGTCACCGCTCCGTGCTGGCCGTCGACGTGATGCAGGCGATGGGCTTCACGCACGTGGTGTCGCTGAAGACGGGCGTGCGCGGCTGGAACGACGCCGAGCTGCCGCTCGTCGACGCGGCGGGCAGGGCGGTCGACCCCGACACGGCCGAGGCGCTGCTCTCGCCGCCGGTGCGCGCCGAGCAGCGGCGCCCGGCACGCACGTAGCCCGCCCGCGTCGCTCGCCGGCTAGCATGCGGCGATGAACGCGCCGCACGCCCTGCACCCCTTCGATGCCGCCATCGCGCTCGAGCCTGCCGGCGACGGCCGCTGGCGCGGCCACACGTCGCCGGCCTACGCCAACATGGTCGGCCCGTTCGGCGGCATCACCGCGGCGGCGATACTCGGTGCCGCGTGGCGTCACCCGGCGCGCCAGGGCGAGCCGCTGTCGCTGACCGTCAACTATGCGGGCCCGGTCGCCGACGGCGCGTTCGAGGTGACCGCCGAGCCGGTGCGCACCAACCGCTCGACGCAGCACTGGGTCGTGCAGCTGCGCCAGGGCGGCGACGTGGCCGCCACCGCGACGGCCGTGTTCGCGACGCGGCGCGAGACCTGGTCGGCCGTCGAGGCGGGCTTTCCGGCCGCGCCGCCGCCGGCATCGGTGCCGCGCATGCCGCCGCTGGAGCGCGCGCGCTGGACGGCGGGCTACGAGATGCGCTTCGTCAAGGGCGCGCTCGAGCTCGACCGTCCGCCGGCCGATCCCGACTCCGAAAGCCTGCTGTGGGTGCGCGACGCGCCGCCGCGCGCGCTGGACTTCCTGTCGCTGACCGGGCTCGCCGACGTGTTCTTCCCGCGCATCTTCGTGCGCCGCCCGGCATGGGTGCCGATCGGCACCGTGTCGATGACGGTGTACTTCCATGCCGACGCCGCGACGCTGGCCGCCATCGGCGACGCGCACGTGCTCGGCCACGCGCGCGCGCACCAGTTCCGCAATGGCTACTTCGACCAGGCGGCGCAGCTGTGGGGCGCGGGCGGCGAGCTGCTGGCGGTCAGCCACCAGATCGTCTACTACCGCGAGTGACTGCCGGTGTGGTCAGTGCGCCGTGCCGCCTGCGGGTGCCGGCGTCGGTGCACCGGGCTCCATCGCCTCGCCGCCGGCGAGCGCCGACAGGCAGCGCAGGCACAGGCAGCCGCTGAAGCGCACGCGCAGCTGCATCAGCATCGCGTCGTCGAACTGCACCGTCGTGCAGGCGCACGGCGTCGCACCGCGCGCGCCGCAGTGGAAGCTCCCGCCGCAGCGCGGGCAGCGGTCGGTGTCGGTGTCGTCCGTCACGCTGTCCTGAACAGGCCCTGGTGCGCGTCGCGCAGCAGGTTCTTCTGCACCTTGCCCATCTGGTTGCGCGGCAACTCGGGCAAGACGACGACACGCTTGGGCACCTTGTAGCCGGCGATGCGCGTCTTCAGCGCGGCGACGATCGCGGCCTCGTCGAGCGTGGCGCCGGGCCGCGGCACGACGACGGCGACCACGCCTTCGCCGAAGTCGGGGTGCGGCACGCCGACGACGGCGCTCTCGGACACGCCGGGCAGCTCGTTGATCAGCGACTCGACCTCGGCCGGATAGACGTTGTAGCCGCCGGTGATCACGAGGTCCTTGCTGCGCCCGACGATCGTCACGTAGCCGTCGGCGTCGACCTTGCCGACGTCGCCGGTCTTGAACCACAGGTCGTCGGTGAACTCGTCGGCCGTCTTCTCGGGCATGCGCCAGTAGCCCTTGAACACGTTCGGCCCCTTGACCTGGATGTGGCCGACCTCGCCGGGGGGCGCGGCATGACCCTTGTCGTCGCGGATGCGCAGCTGCACGCCGGGCAGCGGCAAGCCCACCGTGCCGCCGCGGCGCCCCGACTCGGGGCGGTACGGGTTGGAGGTGAGCATCACGGTCTCGCTCATGCCGTAGCGCTCGAGGATCGTGTGGCCGGTGCGTTCGCGCCAGGCGCCGAAGGTCTCGATCAGCAGCGGCGCCGAGCCCGAGACGAACAGGCGCATGTGCGCGCACTGCGCGCGCGTGAGCGCCGGCTCGGCGAGCATGCGCACGTACAGCGTCGGCACGCCCATGAACACGGTCGCATCGGGCAGGCGAGCGACCACCGCCTGCGGGTCGAAGCGGGCGAACCAGATCATCTTGCTGCCGTTGAGCAGCGCGCCGTGGATCGCGACGAACAGGCCGTGCACGTGGAAGATCGGCAGCGCGTGGATCAGCACGTCACCACCGTCGTGCGGCGTCCTCCAGCCCCAGTAGTCCTTGAGCACGCGCGCGTTGCTGCGCAGGTTCTCGTGCGTCAGCATCGCGCCCTTGCTGCGCCCGGTGGTGCCGCTGGTGTAGATGATGACCGCGAGGTCGTCGGGCTGCGCGACGGCCGGCTCGTGCGCGTCGCTCTGGAACGCGGCGCGGTCGAGCAGCGTGCCGCTGCGGTCGTCGTCGAGCGTGTAGACGTGCTTGACGCCGGCGTTGAACGCGATGCGGCTGACCCAGCCGAAGTTGCGCTTCGCACACACGACGACGGCTGGCTCGGCGTTGCCGACGAAGTACTCGATCTCGCCGGCCTGGTACGCGGTGTTCAGCGGCAGGTACACGTGCCCGGCGCGCAGCACCGCGAGGTACAGCATCAGCGCCTCGACGCTCTTGTCGACCTGCGCGGCGATGCGGCTGCCCGGCGGCAGGCCGAGCGACGCGAGCAGGTTGGCGAGCATCGCGGTGCCGCGCTCGAGGTCGCGCCACGTGTAGTGCAGCGGCTGCGGCGTGTCGGCCGTCTCGACCGCGATCGTGTCGAGGTCGGCCGGGAACGCGGCGCGCAGCGTGACGAACAGGTTGTCGTTCTTCATCGCAACGGGATCAGAAGCGGGGTTCGCGCTTCTCGAGGAAGGCCGCGAGCCCTTCGCGGTGCTCGCGGCTGTCGGCGAACGCGAAGAAGCGGTCGCGCAGCTCGGCGTGGGTGCCGCCTTGCGCGACCTGTCGCAGCACCTGCTTGTTCAGCGCGAGCGCCTGCGGCGACAGCGCGGCGATGCGCTGCGCCAGCCGCTGCGCCTGCGCGAGCACGGCGTCGTCGTCGACGACGTGCTGCACGGCGCCGCGCTGCTGCGCCTCGGCGGCGTCGAGCAGGCGCGCCTCGAGCAGAAGCTCGCGCACGAACGGCACGCCCAGCCGCTCGGCGAGGATCTCGACCTCGCGCGGCGCGACGGGAAAGCCGAGCCGGGCCACCGGGATGCCCAGGCGTGCACTGCGCCCGGCCACGCGCAGGTCGCAGCACGCCGCGATCTCGAGCCCGCCGCCGACGCACGGGCCTTCGATGGCGGCGACGAGCGGCATGTCGACGTCGAGCATCGCGCGCAGCGCCGGTGCCACCAGGCTGTCGTGGTAGCTGCGCAGCGATTCCTCGTCGAAGCGGAAGCGCGGGAACTCCTCGATGTCGGCACCGGCGACGAACGCACCGCCGGCGCCGTGCACGATCACGGCGCGCGGTGCCGGCTGCCCGGTCTGCAGCGCGTCGAACACCGCGCGCAGCTCGCCCCACATCGCGACCGACAGCGCGTTGAGCTTGCCCGGGTGCGCGATCTCGACGCACGCGACGCCGTGCGTGTCGGGGCCGTGGTAGCGGACATGGCCGGTCATCGCGCCGCTCGGGTCATTCCAGCTTCGCGCCCGACGCCTTCACGACCTCGGCCCAGCGCTTGACCTCGCTCGCGACGAAGGCGCCGAACGGCTCGCCCCACAGGTTCGGCGTCTCGGTGCCGAGCTGGGTCCACTGCGCCTTCAGCTCGTCGGACTCGAGCGCCTTGCGCATCTCGGCCTGCATGCGCTCGACGGTCTCGCGCGGCGTGCCCTTGGGCGCCCAGATGCCGTACCACGTGGCGACCTTGTACGTCGGCACGCCGGCCTCGGCGGCGGTGGGCACGTCGGGGAAGCCCGGCGCGCGCTTGTCGGCGGCCACCGCGATGGCCTTGATGCGCCCGGCCTTGATGTGCGCCGCGCTCGAGCCCAGGCCGTCGAACATCATGTCGACCTGCCCGGCGATCAGGTCCTGCAGCGCCGGCCCGGCGCCGCGGTACGGGATGTGCGTGATGAAGGTGCTGGTCTGCAGCTTGAAAAGTTCGCCGGCCAGGTGGTGCGAGGTGCCGTTGCCGGCCGAGCCGTAGTTCAGGCGGCCGGGGTTCCTGCGGACGAACTCGAGCAGCTGCGGCAGCGTGCTGGCCGCGACCTTCTGCGGGTTGACCACGATGACCTGCGGCACGCTCGACACCAGGCCCACGGGCACGAAGTCGGTCAGGATGTCGTAGTCGAGCTTGGGGTACATGCTCGGCGCGATCGCGTGGTGCACAGCGCCCATGAAGAAGGTGTAGCCGTCGGGCGCCGCCTTGGCGGCGAGCGACGCGCCCAGCGTGCCGCCGGCGCCGCCCTTGTTGTCGATGACGAACTGGCGGCCGACGTTCTTCGTCATCGCCGCGAACAGCGGGCGCGCGAACGCGTCGGTGCCGCCGCCGGGTGGGAACGGCACGACGATCGTCACCGGCTTGGTCGGCCAGCCTTGCGCCTGTGCCGGTGCCGCCACCCACGGCGCGGCGACGACGAGCAGCGCGGCGCCGAGCAGGGCGCGGCGCAAGGGGGGCGGGCGGCGGAACGTGCGTGCGGTCATCGGGGCGTCTCCTGGTTCGGGTTCTGGTCGTGGCGTGGGCGACGGCGTGCGCCGCAGCGCGGATGTTGCCACGCGGCGCTACAGTCACCGGCAGTCCCTGTCGACCGGTCCTGCGATGCTGATCTCCTTCGCCTACGCCGCCATCGCGCTGAAGACGCTGCACGTGCTTGCCGTCGTGCTGTGGATCGGCGGCATGGCCTTCGCGCACTTCTTCCTGCGGCCCGCGGTGGCCGCGCTCGAGCCGCCGGTGCGCGTCGCGCTGATGCACGACGTGCTCGGGCGCTTCTTCGCCGCCGTGCTCGTCGTCGTCGTCGTCGTGCTGGCCAGCGGGTTGGCGCTGATCGGCATGGCGCATGGCGCGGGCGGCCACATGCCGTGGACCTGGACCGCGATGACGGTGCTCGGCCTCGTGATGATGGCCATCTTCGGTCACATCCGCTTCGCGCTGTACAAGCGCCTGCGGCGCGCGGTGGCCGCGAAGGACTGGCCGGCCGGCGCCACCGCGCTGGCGGCGATCCGCACCTGGGTCGGCGTCAACCTCGCGATCGGCGTCGCGATCATCGTCATCGTCGGGTTCGCCTGACGCGGCGGTCTGCGCCGGGTGCACGCCCGCAGCCCGTGGCGCCGCGGGCGCGGCGCGTCAGGCCGGCGCGTGGCCCGGCGGCACGACGGGCTCGGCCGGCGCCTGCGGCGTCGGCTCGTGGCGGCGGTCCATCCACCAGTCGGTGAACATCGCCGCGCCCCACATCGAGAACAGCGTGACCCACGCCGTGAGCGTGAACACCGCGGCGCCCGAGACGCCCGCGCCCACCGCGCAGCCGCCGGCGAGCATGCCGCCGAAGCCCATCAGCACGGCGCCGGCGATGTAGCGGCGCATCGCCGGGCCGCCCTGGAAGCCCTCGAGCTTGAGCTCGCGCGCCAGCGCGGCGGCGACGAACGAGCCGAGGAACACGCCCGGCACGAGGCCGATGTCGAACTTCAGCGGCTGCCCCGGCGGCGACAGCACGAGCATCAGCACGTCGGAGGCCGGCCCGGTGAAGCTCAGGCTCTGCACGCCGATGATCATGTCGAAGGCCTGGCGCGAGATCGCGTAGGTGGCCAGCCACGCTAGCGCGACCATCGCGCCGACGCCGATGCCGCCGGCCCAGCCCCAGAACGGCACCTTCTGCCGGTGCGCCCAGAAGACCGCCGCCGCGAGCCACACGCCGGCGAACGCCAGCGCGCCGCCGTGGCCGATGCCGGTGATCGCGATCAGGTCGCGCGACGCGCCGCCCTCGACGGTCCACAGCTCGGCCACCCACAGCCGCAGCGGCGACAGGATGCCGCCGAGCGACGCGGTGGCGACGACGGCGAAGATCAGCCCCGACAGCAGCGAGCGCAGGTTGCCGTTGGCGGCGAGCACGAGCAGCCGGCTCGAGCAGCCGCGCGCGAGGATCATGCCGGCGCCGAACATCGCGCCGCCGATCAGCGCGCCCGAGATGCTGCCGCGCCCGGCGAGCTGGCGCGCCGTCGACACGTCGAGCCAGCCGAGCAGGATGAACGCCTGCGTCAGCCCGACCGCGGTCGCGAACGCGAACAGCCACACCGTGAGCTTGCCGCCGGTGGTGTTGCGCGAGAACTCGATCACCGCCGAGCGCAGGCAGAAGCGCGACTTCTGCGCGAAGAAGCCGAACAGAACGCCGATGGCGACGCCGGCGATCGTGATGGTCCACATATCGCCGGCGCGCCCCATCAGGGCGGCCAGCAGGTCGGCAGGGCTCATCGGGGGGCTTCCGGGTGCGTCGCGAACGCGGCGGGTACGTGCCGCCTCCGGTTCGATGATCGGCCTCGGCCCGGCCGGCGACCTTGATCGCGGTCAATGCCGCACCGATCGGCACCCCGAGGGGCAGGGGTATCGGGACCGGGGTGCGCGTCTCGGCGCTCAGCGGCGGCCGAACATCATCTGCCGCGCGAGCAGCGACTTGACCGGCGTGGCCGCTTGCAGCGCCGCCAGTGCCGCGCCGCGCGCGGCGGCGACGCCCGGCCACGTCCACGTGAAGCTGCGCGCCAGGAAGTCGGTGACGGCGATCGTGCTCCAGCGGTCGGGCGCGCGCGCCCACTCGACGCGCGCGAGCGCGCGGTCGAGCGCACCGGCGTCGGCCACCACGTCGCGCAGCGCCTGCACCAGCGTGTACGCGTCGCGCAGCCCGAGGTTCAGCCCCTGGCCCGCGACCGGGTGCAGCGTCTGCGCCGCGTTGCCGATGCGCACGGTACGCCCGTCGACCAGCGTGCGCTCGGCGTTCAGGCCGAGCGGGAAGGCCTTCAGCGGCGACAGCGCGACGAGGTGGCCGGCAGCGGCCGGCAGCAGGCTGTTGACGACGGCGACGCGCTGCGCGTCGGTGAGTTCACGCACCGGGTCGTCGTCGCTGCCGACGCACCACACGAGCGCGACGCGGCGCGCGCGGTCGGCGCCCGGCGGCAGCGGCAGCAGTGCCAGCGGACCGGCGCGCGTGAAGCGCTCGAAGGCGACGCCCTCGGGCGCGCCGTCCATCGTTGCGGTGCCGACCCACGCCGTCTGCCGGTAGTCGTGCGCGATGGCCTTGCGCGCCTGCTGCGCGAACACGCCGCCTTCGGCGACGACGGCGGCGTCGAAGCGCTCGGCGATGCCGGCGTCGACCTCGACGCCGCCGCCGGCCGCGGCATCGAGCGGCTTGATCGCGCCCACCGGCGCGCCGAAGCGCGTCGCCAGCCGCCGCGGCTCGCGCTGCGCGGCGGCGAACCACGCCGCCTGCATCGGCGCGACGAGGGTGCCGTACGGCAGC
>JBBION010000094.1:0-9846 GCA_037443345.1 Rubrivivax sp.
TGCTCGAGTGGGCCTTCTTCAGCTTCCTCTACGAGCGCGAGCACCTGCAGCAGGTGCTGATGACCTACGCGCTGATCCTGGTGTTCGAAGAGGCGCGCTCGCTGCTGGTCGGCAACGACGTCCACGGCGTGCCGGTGCCGGGCTGGCTCTCGGGCAGCATTCCGCTCGGCGAGCTGATGACGTACCCGGTGTACCGGCTGTTCGCCTCGGGCGCGTGCATCGTGCTCGCGGTGGCGATGTACTTCGTCGTCAACCGCACGCGGCTGGGCATGATGATCCGCGCGGGCGCGAGCAACCGCGACATGGTGCGCGGGCTCGGCGTGGACATCAAGACGCTGTACCGCATCGTGTTCGCCGCCGGTGTCGCGCTCGCCGCGCTCGCCGGCATGATCGCCGCGCCGATGGCCAGCGTCTACCCGGGCATGGGCGGCAGCGTGCTGATCATCTGCTTCGTGGTGGTGGTGATCGGCGGCATCGGCTCGATCACCGGCGCGCTGGTGGCGTCGCTGCTGGTGGGCTTCGTCGACACCTTCGGCAAGGTGTTCTTCGCCGAGTACAGCGGCATCGGGGTGTACCTGCTGATGGCGATCATCCTGATCTGGCGGCCCGAGGGGCTGCTGACGCGCCGTGCCTGAGGCCGTTGCCCCCGCCTCGCGTGGCTGGCTGGTGCCCGCCGCGGCCGCGCTCGTGCTCGCGCTGCTGCCGCTGGTCGTCACGCCGTACCAGCAGGACCTGGTCGTCAAGATCATGGTGTTCGCGATCTTCGCGCTCAGCCTCGAGCTGCTGATCGGCCAGACCGGGCTGGTCAGCCTCGGCCATGCGGCGTTCTTCGGCATCGGCGCCTACGTCACGGTGCTCGCGTCGCCCGAGTACGACCCCGGATCGGCGTGGCTGCTGCTGCCGCTGGCGGTCCTCGCGGCGGCGGCCTATGCCGTCGTCGTCGGCGCCTTGAGCCTGCGCACGAAGGGCGTGTACTTCATCATGGTCACGCTGGCGTTCGCGCAGATGGCGTACTTCGTGTTCCACGACACCAAGCTCGGCGGCGGCAGCGACGGCATCTTCCTCAACGTGCGCCCGGTGTTGCCGCTGCCGGGCGTCACGCTCGACTTCGACGACAAGCGCGCGCTGTACTACGTCGCGCTCGCGCTGCTGGCGGGCACCTACGCGCTGCTCGCGCTGGTGCTGCGCTCGCGCTTCGGCCGCGCGCTGGCGGGCATCCGCGTCAACGAGCAGCGCATGCGCGCCGCGGGGTTCCCGACCTACGCCTACAAGCTCGCCGCCTTCGTGCTCGCCGGTGCGCTGGCCGGCGTCGCGGGCTTCCTGCTCGCGGCCAAGGACGCCGCCGTCAACCCCGAGCTGCTGAGCTGGCACGAGAGCGGTGCCGTGATGCTGATGGTGATCCTCGGCGGCATCGGCCACCTGCGCGGCGCGGTGATCGGCGCGGCCGCGTTCATGCTGCTCAAGGAGCTGTTCTCGACCTATTCGCTGGTCGGCGGGCTGGCCGACCACTGGCAGCTGACGCTGGGCGTGACGATCATCGTGTTCGTCGCGTTCCTGCCAAAGGGCCTGATCGGGCTCGGCGAGCGCCTGCGGGGGACGCGGCGGTGAGCGACGTCGTGCTGGCCTGCGAACGGCTGACGCGCCGCTTCGGCGGGCTGGTCGCCGTCAGCGACGTGTCGCTCGAGTGGCGCCAGGGCGAGATCCACGCCGTGATCGGCACCAACGGTGCCGGCAAGAGCACGCTGATCAACATGCTGTCGGGCGAGATCGCCGCCAGCGACGGGCGCATCGTGCTGCGCGGCGACGACGTCACGCGCTGGTCGCAGCCGAAGCGCGCGCGCGCCGGCATCGGCCGCAGCTACCAGCGCACGACGATCTTCCCCGAGTTCAGCGTGTTCGAGAACGCGCGCCTGACCGCGCAGGCCGCACGGCCGCGCCCGTGGGCGCTGTGGGAGCCGGCGCGCACCTGCCCGCACGCGAGCGCCGTCGCGCGCGACGCGCTGGCCAGCGCCGGACTGGCCGAGCTCGCCGACCGCCCCGCCGGCAGTCTGAGCCACGGCGGCAAGCGCCAGCTCGAGATCGCGATGTGCCTGGCCACGCAGCCGCAGGTGCTGCTGCTCGACGAGCCGCTCGCCGGCATGGGCGCCGAGGAGACGGACCGCATGCTCGGGCTGCTCGAAGGGCTGAAGGCCAAGCACGCGGTGCTGCTCGTCGAGCACGACATGGACGCCGTGTTCCGCGTCGCCGACCGCATCACGGTGATGGTCAACGGCGAGGTGATCGCCAGCGACACGCCGGCGCGCATCCGCGACAACGCGCAGGTGCGCATCGCCTACCTCGGGGATCATTGAATGACCCCCCCGAAGCGCCAATGGCGCGTCCCCCCGGGGGGCGCCGCCAGCGGACCGGCAGAGCCGGCTCCGCGGCGGCCGCTTGACGTCGCCTGCCATCAATGATGCCGCTTCTGCACGCCACAGGGCTACACGCCTACTACGGCGACAGCCACATCCTGCGCGGCGTCGACCTGACGCTGTCGGCCGGCGAGGCGGTGGGCCTGCTCGGGCGCAACGGCATGGGCAAGACGACGCTGATCCGCACGCTGATGGGCTACGTGCGCGCGCGCCAGGGCCGCGTGCAGTGGCAGGGCGCCGACGCGACGAACCAGCCGCCCGAGAAGATGGCGCGCCGCGGCATCGGCTACGTGCCCGAGGGGCGCGGCATCTTCCCGAACCTGTCGGTGCGCGAGAACCTCGTGATGACGGCGCGCCCCGGCCCCGGCGGCCGGCGCGACTGGACCTTCGAGCGCGTGATGGCCACCTTTCCGCGGCTGGCCGAGCGTCTGGGCCACGGCGGCCAGCAGCTGTCGGGCGGCGAGCAGCAGATGCTCGCGATCGGCCGCGCGCTGATGACGAACCCGCAGCTGATGATCCTCGACGAGGCCACCGAGGGGCTGGCGCCGCTGATCGTCGCCGAGATCTGGCGCGTGATCGGCGAGATCCGCGCCAGCGGCATCGCGACGCTGATCGTCGACCGCAACTGGCGCACCGTGCTGGCGCAGACCGACCGCGCCGTCGTGCTCGAGAAGGGCCAGGTCGTGATGCAGGGCGACTCGGCGCGGCTCGACATCGACCAGCTCAGCCAGCGGCTGGGCGTGTAGCCCCATGGACCGGAGCCGAACGTGATCCTCGAAGTGGCCGACATCCGCATCCAGCCGGGCCGCCAGGCCGAGTTCGACGCCGCGATCCAGCGCGGGCTGACCGAGGTCGTGGCCCAGGCGCAGGGCTTTCGCGGCTTCAAGGTCAACCGCGGCGTCGAGAGCCCCGAGCGCTACCTGCTGATGATCTTCTGGGACACGCTCGAGGACCACACGGTGCACTTCCGCGGCGGTCCGCTGTTCGCGCAGTGGCGCGCCATCGTCGGCCCGTTCTTCGCGGCGCCGCCGCAGGTCGAGCACTTCACGCTGCTGGCCAAGTCGGCCTGAGCCTCGCGCCGACGCGCGCTCAGGTGCGCGCGAGCTTGCCCAGCAGTTCGAGCAGCATCGCGCGCTCGGCCGGCGACAGCACGTCGGCGAGCCAGTCGTCTTCCATCGTCTGCGCGACGCGCCGCGCGCGCAGCACGAGCGCACGGCCCTCGGGCGTCAGCAGCACGTCGAAGGCGCGCCCGTCGGCGACGCTGCGCTGGCGGCGCACGAGGCCGCGCTCGGCCAGCCGGTCGACGAGCGCGGTGATCTTCGGCGGCGTCACGTCGAGCGTGAGCGCGAGCTGCGTCGGCGACGCGCGGTCGTTGGCCAGCAGCAGCATCAGCAGCGAGAACTCGACCGGGCGCAGCGCCAGCGGCGCGCCGACGTGGCGCTGGAACACGCGCCGCGCCGGCACCGCGGCACGCGACAGCCGGTAGCCGACCAGGTGCGACACCACCGACGCGTCGAGCGGCGCCGCGCCGCGCGCGCGCGGCGGCGCCTCGACGGCCGCGGCCGTGTCCGACTCGTCGAGCGCCACCGGCCCTCCTCCCGCGCCCGCCCGAGCCTCAGGCCTCGGGGGTGAAGCCGACCTTCTTGACGATCGGGCCCCACTGCGAGTTCTCGTTGCGCACCGCGGCCGCCATCTCGGCCGGCGTGTTCGCCGCCGCCTCGACGCCGAGCTGCGCGAAGCCCTCGATCACGTCGGGCTGCGCGACGGCCGCGCGAATCGCCTGCGCCGCGGCCGCGACGACGTTGGCCGGCGTGCCCGCGGGCATGAAGAAGCCGTACCACTCGCCCATCACGAGTTCCTTGAAGCCCTGCTCGGCATAGGTCGCGACGTCGGGCGCGAAGCGCGAGCGCGCGCCGCCCGAGGTCGCGAGCAGGCGCAGCTTGCCGCTCTTGACGTGCGGAAGGTAGTCGCCCACCGGCGACGAGAACGCCGTCACCTGGCCGCCGAGCAGGTCCTGGATGCCGGGCGCCGAGCCACGGTACGGCACGTGGCGCAGGTCGACGCCGCTGTCCTTGGCCAGCAGCGCGGCGAGGAAGTGCGGCGGCGAGCCGGCGCCCGGCGAGCCGTAATTGGCGTTGGCCGGGTTGGCCTTGGCCCACTCGAGGAAGCCCTTGACGTCCTTGACGCTGTCGGGCACCGCGGGGCCGACGCCGAAGCCGAACTCGATGCGCCCGCCGATGCTCACCGGCGTGACGTCGTTCGGCCCGTAGCTCAGCGAGCGGTAGATGTGCGGGTACAGCGTGATCATGCCGGCCGGGGTCAGCAGCATCGCGCTGCCGTCGGCCGGGCTGCGACGCAGTTCCTCGACGCCCAGGCGCCCGCCGGCGCCGGGCTTGTTCTCGACGATCGCGTTCTTCGCGTAGGTGCCGCGCAGCTTGTCGGCGACGCGACGCGAGACGGCGTCGGTCGTGCCGCCGGGCGGGAAGCCGCAGATCACCTTCAGCGTGTCGACGGTCTGCGCGTGGGCGACGGTCGACCAGCCGCCGAGCGCGGCGGCACCGGTGGCGACGATGAACTCTCGGCGCTGGATGGACATGGTTCGTGTCTCCTGAGGGTGGGTCGGTCGGGACAGGGACGTGCGCCGGTTCAGCGCACGGGCGGCGCGCCCGCGGGCGCAGGGGAAGACGCGGTGGGCAGCAGGCAGTACGGGTCGCCGCCGTCGTACAGAGCCTCGACGAGCGCCGCGCGGTGCTGCAGCACGGCGCGCTGGTTGATCGAGCCCTTGTCGGTGACCTCGCCCTTGTCGATCGACGGCGGCTCGACGAGCACGTGCGCGCGCGCGACGCGCGTCGCGCTGCCGGTGCCCTCGGCCCACAGGCGGTCCAGCAGGCGCTGGAAGAAGGCGCGCACCGCCGGGTGGTGCAGCACCTCGGGCGCCGGCGCCTCGGGCGGCAGGCCCGACAGCCTGCGGCACTCGTCGACGCGCGGGAACACGAGCATGCCGACGTCGTCGCGGTTCAGGCCGGTGATGACGGCGTCCTGCACGCACGGCGCGCCGGCCATGATGATGCGCGCACGCAAGGGGCCGACGCTGACGAAGGTGCCGGTGGCGAGCTTGAAGTCCTCGGCGACGCGGCCGTCGAACAGCAGCCCCGTCTGCGGGTCGGCCGCGTCGACCCACTTGACGGCGTCGCCGGTGCGGTAGAAGCCCTCGTCGTCGAAGGCCTCGGCAGTCTGTTCGGGCGCGCGCCAGTAGCCGGGCATCACGTTCGGGCCGCGGAAGCGGATCTCGACCTTGTCGTCGGCCGCGGCGCCCATCGGCACGAGCTTGACGTCGACGCCTGGGCAAGGCAGCCCGATGTGGCCCGAGCGCACCGCGTTGCCGATCGCGAACGTGCACGCCGGCGCCGTCTCCGTCATGCCCAGCCCGGTGTACATCGGGATGCGCTCGCCGACGGTGCGCTCGGCGAGTTCGTCGAGGTGGTCCCACACCGCCTGGCTGAGCCCCGCGCCGGCGAACATGAAGGCCTGCACGCGGCTGAACAGGCGCTCGCGCAAGGCCGCGTCGTGCTCCATCGCCGCGGCGATCTCCTCGAAGCCCTTGGGCACGTTGAAGTACACCGTCGGCGCGATCTCGCGCAGGTTGGCCAGCGTCTGCGCGATTCCCTGCGGCGTGGGCTTGCCGTCGTCGATGTACAGCGTGCCGCCGTTGTACAGCGCGATGCCGGTGTTGTGGTTGCCGCCGAAGGTGTGGTTCCACGGCAGCCAGTCGACGAGCACCGGCGGCTCGTCGGCGAGGAACGCGAACGCCTGGCGGATCATCTGCAGGTTCGCGCACAGCATGCGCTGCGTGTTGACCACCGCCTTGGGCTGCTTCGTCGAGCCCGACGTGAACAGGAACTTGACGATCGTGTCGGGGCCGACGCGCTCGTGCGCGGCGTCGCCCTCGGCGCCGGGCGCGGTGGCCAGCAGCGACGCCAGCGGCGTCGTCGCGCGCTCGGGCAGCGTGCCCGCGCCGAGCACGACCTCGACGTCGGCGCCCACCGTGGCCGCGATCGACTTCGCGTAGCTCGCGTCGGCGGCGTAGACGAGGCCCGGCGTCGTCGTCGCCAGCACGTGGCGAAGCTTGCCGAAGTCCTGCGAGATCAGCGAATACGCCGGCGACACCGGCACCACCGGCACGCCGACCCACATCGCGCCGAGGTACAGCGTCAGGTGCTCGAGGTCGTTGCCCGACAGGATCGCCAGCGGCCGCTCGGCCGACAGGCCGCGCGCGGCCAGCGCCTGGCCCACCGCGCGTGCGCGCTCGAGCATCTGCGCGAAGTCGATGCGCACCCACTGCCCGTCGGCGCCGCGCCGCGCGGCGAACGTGCGCTGCGGCGCCTCGCGCGCCCAGTGCTCGAGGCGGTCGGTCAGCCGGCGCGGGTACGGCTGCAGCGCCTCCGTCGAGCGCAGCAGCGTGCAGCCGTCGGCGCGCCGCTCGACGACGGCGGACAGGCAGCCGCCGATGTGCGCGGCGCGGTAGCGCGGCGTCGCGCGGCAGTCGCTCACGACTTGGCCACCTTGCCGGCGCGACCTTCGAGGAAGTCGCGCATGCGCTGCTTGGCCGACGCGTCGCCCTGCGCGATCGCGGCCATCAGCGACTCGACGAACAGGCCATCGGACTGCGACAGGTCCGCGATGCGCGGCAGCGCCTGCATCACGGCGAAGTTCGACAGCGGCGAGTTGGCCGCCACCTTCTGCGCCAGCGCGATCGCCTTGGCCAGACCCTCGCCGTCGCCGACGCGGTAGTGCGACAACCCCGCGGCCTGACCCTCGTCGGCGTCGAGCACGCGGCCGGTGAGCATCATGTCGGTCATGCGCGCGACGCCGACCAGCCGCGGCACGCGCGCCGAGCCGCCGCCGCCGACGAACAGCCCGCGCTGCCCTTCGGGCAGGCCGTAGAACGTGCTCGCCTCGGCCACGCGCAGGTGGCAGGCGCTCGCCAGCTCGAGCCCGCCGCCGACCACCGCGCCGTGCAGCACCGCGACGACCGGCACGCGGCCGAACTGGATCGCGTCCATCGTCGCGTGCCACATGCGCGAGTGCGCGACGCCTTCGAACGTGCTGCGCTCGCTCATCTCCGACAGGTCGAGCCCGGCGCAGAAGTGCTGGCCCTCGCCGCTGATCACGACGGCGCGCACCTCGGCGGGCCAGTGCAGGAACGCGGTGTGCAGCTGCGTGACGAGCGTGTCGTTGATCGCGTTGCGCTTGTCGGGGCGCATCAGGCGAACGTGCGCGACCGCGCCGGCGATCTCGATGCGCAGCAGGTCGAGCGCGGCGAGCACGCCGCCGGCGGGGGTGAAGGACAGGGTCATGGTCGGCTCGCGGACGATAATTCAGAGTAGAAACTACCGGGGTGTCGACCGGCACCGGGATTACCCGCATGGCCGCGCCCCGAAGCTGCGTGATGATCGTCGCCGACGGGCCGACGCCGCCGCCGTGCGCGCCGCCCGCTCGATTTACTTGCGATTCTGAACTTCATGGCGGCTGTCGCCGGGAGCCTTGCATCATGAACGTCGCCGATCTCGTCGCGATCGACGTGCACACGCACGCCGAGGTCTCGTGCTGGAACCCGTTCGACGCCTACGGCGAGGAGTACGACCGCGCCGCCGACAAGTACTTCCGCTCGAACCGCCGCCCAACGATCGCCGAGACGGTGGCCTACTACCGCGAGCGCCGCATCGGCCTCGTGATGTTCACCGTCGACTCCGAGGCGCAGCTCGGCCGGCGCCGCATCCCGAACGAGGAGATCGCCGAGGCGGCGCAGGCCAACGCCGACATGATGATCGCCTTCGGCAGCATCGACCCGCACAAGGGCAAGATGGGCGCGCGCGAGGCGAGGCGGCTGATCGCCGAGCACGGCATCAAGGGCTTCAAGTTCCACCCCACCGTCCAGGGCTTCCTGCCGTACGACAAGATGGCCTGGCCGCTGTACGAGGTGATCGCCGAGCACAAGCTGCCCGCGATCTTCCACAGCGGCCACTCGGGCATCGGCAGCGGCATGCGCTGCGGCGGCGGCCTGCGGCTGCAGAACAGCAACCCGATGCTGCTCGAGGACGTCGCGATCGACTTCCCCGACATGCAGATCGTCATCGCGCACCCCAGCTGGCCGTGGCAGGACGAGGCGCTGAGCCTGGCGCTGCACAAGCCCAACATCTGGATCGACCTGTCGGGCTGGAGCCCGAAGTACTTCCCGCCGCAGCTCGTGCAGTACGCCAACACGCTGCTGAAGGACCGCATGCTGTTCGGCAGCGACTTCCCGCTCATCACGCCCGACCGGTGGATGAAGGACTTCGACGAGGCCGGCTTCAAGCCCGAGGTCAAGCCGCTGATCCTGAAGGACAACGCGGTGCGCCTGCTCGGGCTGGGCTGACGCCGCGGCCGGCGCGGCGCGCCTTCATCTTCGCCTCACCGTCACGGATCCGGCCGGGTGTACCCTCGCTGCGGTCAGCAGTCCCGCATTCCCAAGGAGGTCGCGATGCGCTCGAAGGACCGTCGTGTGTTCATGATGCAAGTCGCCGCCAGCGGCGCGCTGCTGGCGGCGAGCCGGCTGGCCACCGCGCAGGCCGTGCCGCTGCAGGAGACCGACCCCGCCGCCACGGCGCTGGGCTACAAGGCCGACGCGACCAAGGTCGACAAGGCCAAGTACGCCACCTACGCCCCCGGCCGCCAGTGCAACAGCTGCATGCAGTGGAAGGGCGGCACCTCCGACGCGACCGCCGCCTGCGGCATCTTCCCGGGCAAGGTCGTCGCCGCCAAGGGCTGGTGCACCGCCTGGGTCAAGAAGGCCTGAGCTGCGGCGGCGGCGCGCCGGGATCCGGCGCGTGCCGCGTCAGAACCCGACCGACAGGCCGAGCAGCGCCTCGGCCTGTGTCAGCGTGTCGCCCTTGATCGACACGACGCAGCCGCCCGAGCAGAAGAAGCCGCCCTGGCTGTTGATGACCGTCACGTAGCCGCGCACCTCGGCGCGCAGCGCCACCGCCGGCGCCAGCGGCCACTGCAGGCCGAGGCCGAGGTTCATCGATGGCCGCGTCTCGCTCGTCAGCCCGTCGAGCCCCGGCGAGAAGTGCGTGACGCCGAGCCCGCCGACGGCGTAACTGCCGCCGCGCACCGCGTCGCCGTCGACGAAGACGCGCCCGCCGACGTGGACGTGCGTCACGTCGATGCCGACGGTGCCCGTCCCGCCGAACGCCGAGCCGGGCAGGCCGCTGCGCTGGCGCGAGACGAACAGCTGCATCTGCCGCCCGTCGCCCAGCGGCCAGTCCAGGCTCGCGGCCCAGGCCCCGCCGCCGTCGAGCGTCAGCGTGCCGCCGTCGGCCTCTTCGGTGAACGCGCCGCCGGCGCGCGCACCGCCGTAGACGGTGAAGGCGCTCTGCGCCGCGCAGGGCAGCGC
>JBBION010000095.1:0-9799 GCA_037443345.1 Rubrivivax sp.
CAGTGGCTGGCCGGCGCCGGCGGCGTGGGCACCGACGCGCTGCCGGTCGCGCGGGCAAAGGGCGTCGCCCGCCGCGACGCCGCCGAGTTGCGCTCGGCCCACGGCGCGGTGCCGGTCGAGGTCTCGGCCGTGCTGCTGACCGAGGGCGACCGCGAGTGCATCGGCGTCGTGCTGAACACCCGTGGCACGCAGCAGGTATTCGACGCCTGGCCCGCTGACGGCCTGCGCGAGGCGCTCGGGCGGCTGATGACGCAGATGGGCCACGCCGCCCTGCCGGCGCTGATGCGCGAGGCGGGCGACCTGGCCCAGCGCCACTTCATCGCGCTGGCGCTGCAGCACGCCGGCGGGGATGCCGGTGCGGCTGCGAGCCGGCTGGGCATCAGCCGCGCGAGCCTGCGCCGTCGCCAGCGGCGGCTGGCGCGCGCGCCGGCCCGGGCCGCCGATGCCGCCGAGGCGCCCGACGCCACCGACGACACGACGCCGTGACCACGAGTCCCGCGTTCGGCCAGGCCGATCTCACCAACTGCGAGCGGGAACTCATCCACCTCGCCGGGTCGGTGCAGCCGCACGGCTTCCTGCTCGTGATGCGCGAGCCGGGGCTGCGCATCGTGCAGGCCAGCGCGAACGTCGAGCAGCACCTGGGGCTCGGCGCCGCGGGCCTGCTCGGGCGGCCGCCCAGCGAACTCGGCGGCGATTTCGACGCCGTGCTGCGCTCGCTCGCCGGTGCGGCGCTGGACGAACCGGTGCCGCGGGGCTGCCGCCTCGCGCCCGACGGCCGCGAGCGCCGCTTCGAGGTCGCGGTCCACCGCGTCGCCGACGCGCGCGGCTCGGTGCTGGTGGCGGAGTTCGAGCCGGCCGACCGCGACGCCGGCGACGACGTCGTCGACGTGCCGGCCACGCGCATCGGCGAGCACCTGACGCGCGCCGTGCAGCGCTTCAGCACGGCCACCACGATCGGCACGCTGGCCGACGCCGTCGTGCGCAGCGTGCGCGCGCTCACCGGCTACGACCGCGTGATGGTCTACAAATTCGACCCCGACGGGCACGGCCAGATCATCGCCGAGGCGCGCGACGCGAAGCTCGAGCCGCTGCTCGGCCACCACTACCCGGCCACCGACATCCCGCAGCGCGCGCGCGAGCTGTACCTGCGCAACCGCCTGCGCGTGCTCGCCGACGTGCACTACACGGCGTCGCCGCTGGTGCCCGCGCGCGACCCCGACAGCGGTGCCGACCTCGACATGTCGATGTGCCAGCTGCGCAGCATGTCGCCGCTGCACCTGCAATACCTGAAGAACATGGGGGTCACGGCGACGCTGGTCGCCTCGCTCGTGCGCGAGGGCGCGCTGTGGGGCCTGATCGCGTGCCACCACTACCGCGCGCGCAACCTGCGCCTGCCGGTGCGCGCGGCGTGCGACCTGCTCGCCGAGGTCGCGTCGACGCGCATCGCGGCGATCGAGAACTACGCGCACGCGCAGGTCGCGATCCAGGTGCGCCGTCTCGAGCAGCGCCTCGTCGAGGCGACGTCGACCGAGGGCGACTGGCGGCTCGCGCTGTTCCGCACCCCGCAGGCGTTGCTGCAGCCGCTCGACGCCACCGGCGCCGTGCTGTGCTACGAGGGCGAGCTGCTGACCGCCGGCGAGTCGCCGTCGACGCCCGAGCTGCGCGCGCTGCTGCAGTGGATCGACGAACAGGTCGGCGCGCAGCCGCAGGCCGAGCCGTTCGCGTGTGCGTCGGTCGCGCGCGCGCAGCCGGCGCTCGAGGCGCTGACACCGACCGCGAGCGGCGTGCTCGCCGTCAAGCTGTCGACGACGCGTCCCGACTACCTGCTGTGGCTGCGCAAAGAGCAGCTGCACAACGTCACGTGGGCCGGCGATCCTTCGAAGCCGATGGTCGCCAACGACCCGCTGCAGCTGTCGCCGCGGCGCTCGTTCGCCGCCTGGTCCGAGATCGTGCGCGGCACCGCGCAGCCGTGGACGCGCAGCGAGATCGCGATGGCGCGCGCCTTCGGCGCCGCGCTGGCCGACATCATCGCGCAGGTCAACGCGGTGCGGCTGCTGATCGTCGAGCACCAGCGCGAGCAGGTGCTGGCCACGGTGGCCAGTGCCGTCGAGCCGGTGCTGGTGGCCGACGCCCACCGCCGCGTGCTGTTCGCCAACGACAGCCTGCGCGGCCTCGCGCGGCGCGACGTCGCCCCCGGCACGCCGCTGGCGGCGATCGCCGGCTGGTTCGTCGATGCACAGGCGGCCGCCCGCATGCTCGACTCGGTGTGCCACGGCCACGCCCCGTGGCGCGGCGAGCTGACGCTGCGGCTGTGCGGGCCGGACGGCGGCGACGCGGGCGGGCTGCCGGTCGAGGTGCGCGCCGAGGTCGTGCCCACCCGCGACGGGCGCCCGCTGGGCTTCATCCTCGTGTTCGACGACCGCAGCGGCACGCGCCACGCGGCCGACGCGCACGCCCACCTCGAGGAGGAACTGGTGCGCGCCGGTTTCGGCGCCGCGGGCCCCGCGGCGCCGGCGCGCGACGCGCTGACGCAGGCGATCCTCGCCAACGCGAGCCTGGCGGCGATGGACATCGCCGACGGCGACGCGGCGTCGCCGGTGGCCGGCCTGCTGTCCGAGCTGGAGTCGTCGATGCAGCGTGCGACGACGCTCGTCGCGCGCATCCGCGACTTCGGCCGCGGCGCCTGAGCCGCGGCGCTCAGACCGCGTCGGCGGCGGCGTCGAGGTCGGCGAGTTCGGCGAGCTCCGCGAACAGCACGGCGTGACGGCCGAACGCGGCGCAGGCCTCGTCGACGACGTCGTCGCCGGCGCCGAGCGCGTCGAGGGCCTCGCGCAGCGCGTGCGCCAGCGCCGCGACCTCGGTCACGCCGCCGAAGTCGTGGAACGCCACGCCCTGACCGGGCGGCAGGGCCAGCGCACGCGCGACGAGCGCGCGCAGCCGCTGGCCGCCGCTGAGGTCGCCGAGGTAGCGCACGTAGGCGTGCGCGACCAGGCGCCGGTCGGCGGCCTGCGACAAGCGCCGCAAGTGCTCGACATAGTCGGTCATCGACGCCGTCAGCGCGAGCTCGTTGCTCCAGCGCTCGCCGTGGACGACGCGCAGGTCGGCCGCGAGCGCCGCCTCGCGCCGCAGCGCCGGCCGCGCGAACGGCGCCAGCGCCGGCCGCTCGGCCAGGCGCTGCAGGCCGGCCTCCAGCGCCGCGTACAGCGCGTGCAGGTTGCGCAGCAGCAGCGCGTGCCCCTCGCGCGGCAGCTCGCCGCGCAGCAGCGCACGCATGAACGCGCAGCGCTCGACCTGGACGTGCAACTGGTGCGTCGCGACGCGCAGGCGGCGCGACAACGGCTCGTCGTGCGCGCCGGTCCCGTCCGCCGGCGGTGCTGTGGGCGTGTCGGCGAACGCCATCGCGTCAGCTCGGCGCCGCGGCGCCGAGCTGCCAGATCCACGCCGGCGGCAGGTTGCCCCACACGACGCCGCGGCGTCGCCACACGAGGCCGCTGGCCGCGTCGACCGTGAACGGCGCGCGCGGCTGGTAGGTGTACTGCACGAGGCGGCGGCGCGGGTCGGCACGCAGGAACTGCTCGATCGCGCGCCGCGTGACGTCGTGCCACGTCGGCGGCAGCGAGCGAAACGGCAGCGACGAGGCGATGACGACGTCGCCGCGCAGCGACTGCAGCGCCTCGACCACCTCGTGCGCCGGCGCGCAGCGCACGTCGGCGCGCGGGTGGCGCTGCTGCAGCCGCTGCGCCCACTGCGCGTCGATCTCGACGGCGACGAGCGGCACGGCCGGGTGGCGGCGGCGCAGCGCGTCGGTGACGACGCCGGTGCCGGCGCCGAGCTCGATCAGCCACTGAGCGCCGTCGCTGGCGGCGGCCATCGCATTGGCCAGCCGCCGCGACGAGGGCACGACGGCGCCCACCAGCGACGGCTGCGCGAGCGCGCGCACGACGAAGGCGCCGGCGCTGCGCGTGCGTCTTGCGGTGGCGCGGGCGCGTGCCCGTGCCGCGCGCCAGGGCCGGGTGCGCCTGAACCGCGACAAGGTGTCGACGTCGTCGGGGCGCGGCGCGCCGCCGGGCTCAGAGGGCAAAGATCTTCCCCGGGTTCATGATGTTCTCCGGGTCGAGCGCGAGCTTGACCTGGCGCATCAGGTCGACGGCGCCGGCACCGGCCTCGTCGACGAGGAAGCCCATCTTGTGAAGCCCGACGCCGTGCTCGCCGCTGCAGGTGCCTTCGAGCCGCAGCGCGCGCTGCACCATCTGCAGGCTCAGCCGCTCGGCGGTGTCGCGCTCGTCGGGCTTGTCGGGGTCGATCAGGTAGCCGAGGTGGAAGTTGCCGTCGCCGACGTGGCCGACGATGAAGTACGGCAGCCCGGCGGCATCGGCTTCCTTCTGGCTCTCGTTGATGCTCTCGGCCAGGCGCGAGATCGGCACGCAGGTGTCGGTCGTCACGCAGCGGCAGCCGGGCTTGGTCTGCAGCGCCGCGAAGTAGGCGCGGTGGCGCGCCGTCCACAGTCGCGTGCGCTCCTCGGGCGTCGTGGCCCACTGGAAGTCCTCGCCGCCGTGCTCCTTCGCGATGGCCTGCACGACCTCGGCCTGCTCGCGCACGCCCGCCTCGCTGCCGTGGAACTCCATCAGCAGCATCGGCTCCTCGCGCAGGGCCAGCTTCTCGTAGCGGTTGACGGCGCGCACCGAGTTGGCGTCGAGCAGCTCGCAGCGCGCGATCGGCACGCCCATCTGGATGACCTGGATCGTCGCGTCGACCGCGGCGGCGATGCTCGGGAAGTGGCAGATCGCCGCGCTGACCGCCTCGGGCAGCGGGTACAGCTTCAGCGTGACCTCGGTCATCACGCCCAGTGTCCCCTCGCTGCCGACGAACAGGCGCGTCAGGTCGTAACCGGCACTGGACTTCTTCGCGCGCGTGCCGGTGCGGATCACGTCGCCGCGGGCAGTCACGACCGTCAGCCCGAGCACGTTCTCGCGCATCGTGCCGTAGCGCACCGCGTTCGTGCCGCTGGCGCGCGTGGCGGCCATGCCGCCGAGCGTCGCGTTGGCGCCGGGGTCGATCGGGAAGAACAGGCCGGTGTCCTTGATTTCGCGGTTGAGCTGCTCGCGCGTGACGCCTGCTTCGACGGTGACGGTCAGGTCCTCGGGGTTCAGGCGGACGATGCGGTTCATGCGCGAGACGTCGACGCTGATGCCGCCCTGCACCGCGAGCAGGTGGCCCTCGAGCGAGGAGCCGATGCCGTACGGGATCACCGGCACGCCGTGCTCGGCGGCGAGCGCGACGACGGCCCCGACCTCGTCGGTCGACTCGCAGAACACGACGGCGTCGGGCGGCGTGACCGGGTACGGGCTCTCGTCGCGGCCGTGCTGCTCGCGCACCGCGGCGGCGGTCGAGCAGCGCTCGCCGAAGCGTGCCTTCAGCGCGTCGAGCATCGCCGGCGGTGGCGCGCGGCGCTCGGCGGCGGGCAGCACGGCGTGCGGCAGCGGTGCGTTCATCGTCGGGTCTCCTCGCGCGCGGCGTTGCGGCCCATTCTAGGGACGTGGCCGGCGGGGGGCGGCTGCCGCGCCGCACTGCTAGCATGCCCGCATGAGCAACCGCCTGACGCAGATCGCCACGCGCACCGGCGACGACGGCACCACCGGGCTGGGCGACGGCACGCGCACGCGCAAGGACGCGCTGCGCGTGCAGGCGATGGGCGACGTCGACGAGCTCAACTCGACGCTCGGCGTGCTGCTGACCGAGCCGCTGCCCGACGACGTGCGCGCGCTGCTCGTCGCGGTGCAGCACGAGCTGTTCAACCTCGGCGGCGAGCTGTCGATCCCCGGCTACGAGCTGCTCAAGCCCGAGGCCGTGTCGCGCCTCGACGACGCGCTCGAGCACCACAACGCGCAGCTGCCTCGGCTGAAGGAGTTCATCCTGCCCGGCGGCACGCGCAGCGCGGCGCTGGCGCACGTCAGCCGCACCGTCGCGCGCCGTGCCGAGCGCGCGGTGGTCGCGCTGGCGGCTCACGAGGGCGTCAACCCCGCGCCCCGCCAGTACCTGAACCGGCTGTCGGACCTGCTGTTCGTGCTCGCGCGCGTGCTCAATCGCGCCAACCTCGACGGGCTCGGCGGCGACGACGTGTACTGGCGCTCCGAGCGCCTGGCACGCACCGGGGACTGACGCGCGCCAGCCGGCGGCCCGTCCCCCGGGCCCGGTCAGTACCCCGTCGTGTCCGACTCGACGTCGACGCTGATCACCGGCCGGTCGGTGGCACCGGCGGCGGCGCGTGCGTAGTCGCGTGCGAACGCAGCGTCGGCGAAGCCGGCGGGCCCCACGGCGGCCGCGATCGCGAGCAGCTTGTCGGCCGTCAGCACCTTGCCGCTGGCCTGCGAGATCGTGCAGCCATTGGCCTCGAACTGCGCGTCGAGCCAGCCGCGCGCGGCCTGCGGCGGCATCGGCTCGAGGCCGTCGAGCGGGATGTCGAACTCGTCGCGCTCCGAGAAACGGACCAGCACGTAGCGGCGCATCGGGAAGCCTCCAGGTCGGGTCGGAATGCGCCGATCGTAGCGTCACCGCCGCGCGCGGGGCTGACCGGGATCAGCCCGCGTGCGCGCGCCGCGCCGTCACGGCGCCGTGCAGGGTCTCCAGCACGTCGAGCGAGTCGTCCCAGCCCAGGCAGGCGTCGGTGATGCTCTTGCCGTACTCGAGCGCGGCCGGGTCGTCCTTGCCGGCGCTGAACTTCTGGGTGCCCTCGTGCAGGTGGCTCTCGACCATCACGCCGAAGATGCAGCGGCTGCCGGCGGCGAGCTGCTGGGCCACGTCGCGCGCGACGTCGACCTGCCGCGCGTGCTGCTTCAGGCTGTTGGCGTGGCTGCAGTCGATCATCAGCCGGCACGGCAGCTTGGCGGCCTCGATCTCGCGGCACGCGGCGGCCACGTGCCCGGCGTCGTGGTTCGGCGCCTTGCCGCCGCGCAGGATCACGTGGCAGTCCTTGTTGCCCTTGGTCTCGACGATGGCGACCTGCCCGTTCTTGTGCACCGACAGGAAGTGGTGCGGGCGCATCGCGGCCTGGATCGCGTCGATCGCGATGCGCACGTTGCCGTCGGTGCCGTTCTTGAAGCCGATCGGCGCGCTCAGCCCCGACGCGAGCTCGCGGTGCACCTGGCTCTCCGTCGTGCGCGCGCCGATCGCGCCCCAGCTGATCAGGTCGCCGATGTACTGCGGGCTGATCACGTCGAGGAACTCGCTGCCGGCGGGCAGCCCCAGGCGGTTGATGTCGAGCAGCAGCTGGCGCGCGATGCGCAGCCCCTCGTCGATGCGGAAGCTCTCGTCGAGGTAGGGGTCGTTGATCAGCCCCTTCCAGCCCACCGTCGTGCGCGGCTTCTCGAAGTACACGCGCATCACGATCTCGAGCGTGTCGGCGTACTTGTCGCGCTGCGCCTTGAGCCGCCGCGCGTAGTCCATCGCCGCCACCGGGTCGTGGATCGAGCACGGGCCGATGACGACGAGCAGGCGGTCGTCGTGGCCGTTCAGGATCTTGCGGATGTGCTGGCGCGTGCGCACGACGAGGTGCTCCATCGGCGTGCCGCGGATCGGGAAGAAGCGGATCAGGTGCTCCGGCGGCGGCAGCGGCGTGATGTCGTGGATGCGCTCGTCGTCGGTCTGGCTCGTGCGGTCCGGCGGCGAGTGGCGCGGCTCGGCGACGGGGGCGGCCTTGGCGGTCATGGGAGCTTCTCCTGCAGCGGTCGATGGGGTCGGGGCGAAAAAAAACCGCCGGGGTCACCCGGCGGTTTCAGGATTCGGTCGGCTCGTTCGGTTACGCGCTGTCCTCTCCTGCGCCGGGGCGCCGCGAGAACCAAAAGTACGCAAAGAAGAACGTGTCGCGAGACATGGCCGCGAATGTAGCACGACGGTGCTGCGCTGCGTCAAGCGCGCCGCGGCGCGGACGCGACGCTCGCCGGCGCGGGCGTGTGCTCAATACCGCTGCGCGTCGAAGCCGCCGGCGCGCAGCGCCGCCAGCACGGCGTCGACGTGCGCGTGGTGGCGCGTCTGCAGCACCAGCTCGATCTCGACGCTCTGCCCGGCCAGCGCCGAGAACGCGCGCTGGTGGTGCACCTCGTCGACGTTGGCGCCGGCCTCGGCGACGATCGCCGCGATGCGCGCCAGGTGCCCCGGCAGGTCGCGCGCGCCGACGCGGATGCGCGCGAGCCGCCCGGCGCGCACCATGCCGCGCTCGATGATGGCCGCCAGCAGCAGCGGGTCGATGTTGCCGCCGCACAGCACGAGGCCGACGTGGCGTCCCGCGTAGCGCTGCGGCTCCTTCAGCACCGCGGCGAGCCCGGCAGCGCCGGCGCCCTCGACGACGGTCTTCTCGATCTCGAGCAGCATCACGACGGCCTGCTCGATGTCGCCCTCGTCGACAAGCACGACGTCGTCGACGAGCCGCTCGACGATCGCGCGCGTCAGCCGCCCCGGCTCGCCGACCGCGATGCCCTCGGCGATCGTGCCGGGCCCGATCGGCAGCGCCGTGCCCTTGATCGCGTTGTACATGCCCGGGAAGCGCACCGACTGCACGCCGACGATGCGCACGTCGGGGCGCTCGGCCTTCACCGCGGTCGCGATGCCGCCGATCAGCCCGCCGCCGCCGATCGCGACGACGAGGGTGTCGATCTCGGGCTGCGCGCGCAGCATCTCGAGGCCGATCGTGCCCTGGCCGGCGATCACCAGCGGGTCGTCGAAGGCGTGCACGAACTCGAGCCCGCGCTCGGCGGCCAGCCGCAGCGCGTGCTCGCGCGCGGCGTCGAAGCTGTCGCCGTGCAGCACGATCTCGGCATCGAAGCCGCGCGTGCGCTCGACCTTGACGCCCGGCGTGAAGGTCGGCATCACGATCGTCGCCGCCAGGCCCAGGCGCTGCGCGTGGTAGGCCACGCCCTGCGCGTGGTTGCCGGCCGACGCGGCGATCACGCCCTTCGGTGCCGCACCCGACTCGAGCAGCGCCGCGAGCTTGTTCAGCGCGCCGCGCTCCTTGAACGACGCGGTGAACTGCAGGTTCTCGAACTTCAGGAACACGCGGCAGCCGAGCAGCTGCCCGAGCGTGCAGCTCTCGAGGCAGGGCGTGTCCAGCACCTGTGCGGCGATGCGCCGCGCCGCGGCGGCGACGTCGTCGGCGCTCGGCAGCGCGAGGTTCAGGCGGTGCCCCCGACGGTCAGTCCGTCGATGCGCAGCGTCGGCTGGCCGACACCCACCGGCACGCTCTGGCCCTCCTTGCCGCAGGTGCCCACGCCGGTGTCGAGCTGCAGGTCGTTGCCGATCATCGCCACGCGCGTCAGCGCGTCGGGGCCGTTGCCGATGATCGTCGCGCCCTTGACCGGGTACTGGATGCGCCCGTTCTCGACCCAGAACGCCTCGCTGGCCGAGAACACGAACTTGCCGCTCGTGATGTCGACCTGCCCGCCGCCGAAGTTCGTCGCGTACAGGCCCTTCTTGACGCTGGCGACGATCTCCTCGCGCGGCCGGTCGCCGGCGAGCATGTAGGTGTTGGTCATGCGCGGCATCGGCACGTGCGCGTAGCTCTCGCGCCGGCCGTTGCCGGTGGGCTTGACGCCCATCAGCCTCGCGTTCATCGCGTCCTGGATGTAGCCCTTGAGGATGCCGTCTTCGATCAGCACGGTGCGCTGCGTCGCGTGCCCCTCGTCGTCGACGTTGAGGCTGCCGCGGCGGTCGGGGATCGTGCCGTCGTCGAGCACCGTGACGCCCTTGGCCGCCACGCGCTGGCCGATGCGGCCGCTGAACGCGCTCGAGCCCTTGCGGTTGAAGTCGC
>JBBION010000096.1:0-9773 GCA_037443345.1 Rubrivivax sp.
GCTCGCGCAGCGCCTGGCAACGCGCCGCCTCGCCCTCGGCGTCATCCCCGAACTCGACGCCTGCTTCGAAGCGCTGGAGCTGCATCCCCTGCCGTCGTGCCAGCAGGCGATGCCAGCGGCATGACCCATCCCAGCACGACGGGGGAGGCGCTTGTCGCCGAGGTCCTCGACGACGTGGCCAAGTTGCTGCGACAGGTCGAGGCGCCGGCGCTGGACCCGTCGCGCCAGGCGCTCGGTCGAGCGGCCGGCGCGAGCGATGGTCGACGCCGCGCGGGTGGCGCTGGGCGCCGAACTCGGCGCGTCGCTGCAGCGGCTGCCGCGACGGCATCCGCCGTCACCTGGACGGCGGCCATCATGCTGTGGGCGCGTTGAGCGCGCTCGAGCCGCGAGGCGGGACATGCCGGACGAGCGTCACCGGCGCCAAGGCGAACCGCCGCACGGCTGCCGGCGTCGGTGGCAGTCGTCCTCGAGCTGGTGGCGCACGGCCAGGATGGTCACCGTCGCCACGTCCCCGATCTCGAAGAGCGCCACGCAGCCGCTGCTTCCGAACGGAACGAGCAGCTGGCGCAGGAACGGGGCGTCGTCGGCCTTGCGGTAGAGAACGGCGAGCGCTTCAGGCTCTCGACCGCCTCGGTGATCGCACGCAGCGCCCCCTCGGCGAGATCGAGCTCCTCGGCCGTCGTCGGGCGCGATCGAGCAGGTACTCGTACAGCCGCACCATATCATCCCGGGGCCGAGGCGCTGTACCGGACGGCAAAGCTCACGCACGAGCCTTCTTCTGCTGCCTCGCCCGGGCCATGGCCAGCTTCTTGCCCAGTTCGGCGTGGACCACGTCGGCGTCGATCGTCACCCCCCGTGCGCTTCGCCTCCTCGCGGGAGGCCAGGCCCCGCGCGATGAACTCGGCACGGACGCGGCGCCGCTGGATCGTCGCTCGCACCGAGGCCTCGATGAAGGCCGGCAGCGTCTCGCCCTCCTGGAGCACACTCTCGGCGGCTCGCGCAGCTCGGGCTCGACACGCAGCGAAGGCAGGGTGGCGGATCTCATGATGGTCAGGCAGTGCGTTGCAGTTGCGATGCATTTCCACCCGGACCGTCCGCCCATCCCCAGAGGCGAGCAGCCGCCTCGACGCCACGAACGCTGCCGTCTGCCTGGCGCCGCACCCCTCGACGGGGTGCCGCCGGGCCACGCGTGGCCGTGCAACCCCTCCCGCGCCGCTGCATCTGCGGAACTCGAGGTGGCGACGATCCGGTGCCTCGCAATCACGGACCCTCAGCTCGGCCCGAAAAGGCACTGCGAGCACGCCAGACTCGGAGCTGAATCTGGGGCGCGCCGGGTCTGTGATCACCCTTGCAGGCCGCGCGGCCGATCTGCATTCGCCCGCCTCATGTCTTCAGTTCGCGCGTCGCCTCGGCCAGCATCCACGGCGCGCAGTCGAGGCTCACGCCGCGCTCGAGGCTGCCCACGGGGCGGGTCTGCACACGGCGGCCCTGCACGCTGCGGCCCGGCTGCCCGCCGCGGATCACGTTCTCCTGCACGCGCTGAAACGTCGTCCAGAGGCGGTGCCCGATGTCCTCGGACAGGCGCGCCTCGACGAGTTGCTCGGCCGTGATCGGTGCGGGCTTGTGGCCCCGGTCTCCTCCACGCCGGGCTCGCCGAAGCACAACGCCAGGTCGGCGGTCGCGAAGGCGATCTCGTCCGGCGGCTCGAGCGGCAGCGCCTTCATCGCCTCGGTGTGCTCCTCCACCTTTTCGAACTCTTCGAGCACGCGGAACGCGCCTTCGATCACCTCGCCCTGGATGTTGCCCTCGTGCGGGATGCGGATGTCGTCCACCACCTCGCCCACCACGAGACCGTTGCAGCAGACGAAGCGGAACAGACCCGCAAGCATCAGGTTCGAGTTGGCGCCGTCGTGGCAGTTGATCAGGATGATCTCGTTCGCCTCCGGCCGGGACTGTCCCTGCCCCGAACGATCACGGACATGGCGCATGCGGATCAGGTGCCTGGTGAACTCCGCCTTGCCCTACACGCGGCTGGCGCCCTGCGCCACCCTGAAGGGCTCGAAGCCCTCCTTGCGCAGGCCGCACAGGACATCGATGGTCGGGATGTACGTGCAGCGCTCGGAGCGACTGGTGTGCTTGCCGCTCGAGAAGATGGACGGCGCCGAGGCGCGCATCTGATCTTCGCAACGAACGTCGGATACGACGCACCCTTCACCGACCCCACCTTGATCGCGCCATCGACGACCGACGACTGGACGCACTTCTGACCGCACGTCGACGAAGAGAGGAACTCGCGATGAATGCCGTAGCCGAGATGGAGCGGATCGCCGACGACACTACCCTCGTGTCGCCCCCGAAGTTGCGCGCGCAGTGCGGTGAGTACCTCGCATTCCGCCTGGGCGCGGAGCACTGCGCGATCGAGATCCTGCGGGTCCAGGAGATCCGCTCGTACGAGGCGCCGACTCGGATCGCCGGCGCCCCACCCCGTGTCAAGGGCGTCGTGAACCTGCGCGGAGTGATCGTGCCGGTCGTCGACCTGCGGACGCGTCTGGGCATGCCCGCGACCGAGCCGGGCGCGATGACCGTTGTCATCGTGCTGGGTTTGCGTGATCGGGTGATCGGGGCGATCGTCGACGCCGTGGCCGAGGTGGTCGAAGTGACCGACGACGAGCTCAAGGAACCGCCGCCGCTGGGCAGCGCGGTGAACGACGGCTGCATGACCGGGCTGGCCCGCATCGACGATGCCCGGGCATCGAAGACGATCGTGCTGCTGAACATCGAGGCCCTTCTTGGCGACGCACTGCCTGTCGCCTGACGGCACGGCGTGCCGCAAGTGCTCCGCCCGCCTGCAGGTCATGGTGATGCGAGCACTCGGTGCCCGTGTAGGCGACTCCTGAGAGCCCGCCTTGCCGACCGTCGCGTGTGCGCGCGGCTCGAGCGCGTCGGCGGTCGCACCGTCAACGAGGCGCACGGCATCGGCCGCGTGATCCGGCAAGGCTCCAGCAAGTCGACAGTGACGATCGAACGAGAGCGAGGGATCCGTGGACGTTCAACGGGGCTGCGTGGCCAGAAGCGCCCAAACGCGGTCGGGCGTCGGCAACGGCTCCACGGCACCGAAGCCGGTCGTCGACAGTGCGGCCGCCGCATTGGCGTAGCGCGCGGCGGCGGCCAGGTCGTCGCCTGCCGCCAAACGCGCCAGCATCGCGCCGCACAGCGCGTCGCCGGCGCCGGTGGCGTCGATCGCCTCGACGGCGTGGCCGCCGAGGTCGATGCGTTGCCGTCCGTCGTGAACCCGCAGGCCCTGCGCGCCGCGCTTGACGACGGCAACCTGCACACCCAGGTCGTGCAGGAAGGCGCAAGCCGCATCGGCGTCGGCACAGCCGAACAGCAGCGCCATCTCCTCCTCGGTGGCGAAGGCGAGGTGCGCCATCGCCAGCGCCTCGCGCAGCAGTCCGCGCGCGCGGGCGAGCGGCCACAGCCGCAGACGCAGGTTCAGGTCGAAGACCACGCGGGTGCCGTCGTGACGGGCGCCGTCGAGCGCCGCGAGCACCGCATCGGCTGCCGCCGTCGAGATCGCCAGGCTGATGCCCGAGGCGTGCACGAATCGAGCGCTGGCCAGCACGTGGGCCGGCACATCGGCACCGCGCAGGCGACTCGCCGCCGAGCCGGCGCGCAGGTAGCTGAACTCGTGGCCCTGCGGTCCGTGGCTCACGAAGTACACCCCCGTGGGTGCATCGTCGTCGACCCGCACGTGGCTGGCGTCGACGCCTTCGCGCGCCCACAGCGCCAGCAGTGCACGCCCGAACGGGTCGGCCCCGACGCGCGAGACGTACGCCGCGCGCGCGCCGCTGCGTGCCGCGGCGATCACGACGTTGGACGTGTCGCCGCCGAACCCGAAGCGATAGTCTTCGTCGCCGGCACGCCGCTGGTTGAACTCGATCAGCGGCTCGCCGATGGCGACCACGTCGAACGCGGTCGCCGCAGCCGCCGCGTCGGACTCGCTACGCACCACGGGCGGGGGCCTCCTGCAATGCCAGACCCAGCAGCGCGGCCGTGCGCCTGAGCTCGCCCATCGTGACGTCGGGCAGCGCCAGCGCGTCGTCGCTGGCGGCCGCGGCGCGCCGTTGCTCGATCTCGCCGGGCACCCAGACGCGATCGACGCCGTGGGCGGCCGGCAACTCGCGGATGCGCTGCAGCGTCTGCGCCGCGCGTTGCAGGAAGTGCTCGCGGTCGCCGAAGGCCGCCACGTCGAAGACGACGAAGAAGTGGCCGACCTGCTGCGGTTGCGACAGCCGCTCGTACAGCGGCACGATGTCCGGGCCGACCTGCCCGCCGGGCAGCAGGCCAGCCAGCAGTTCGATGGCGATCGACAGCCCCGCCCCCTTGGGCCCGCCGAACGGCAGCAGCGCGCCGGCCAAGGCCAGACGCGGGTCGGTGGTTGGGCGACCCTGGGCGTCCAGCGCCCAGCCTTCGGGAATGGGCTCACCGCGCTCGGCGGCCGCCTTGATCTTGGCGTGCGCAGCGACGCTGGTGGCGAAATCGACGATGAACGGCGCCTCGGCCGTCGGCACGCCGAGCGCCATCGGATTCGTGCCCATGAACTTGGCGCGCGCACCCCACGGGGCCACCTGCGCGTCGGCGTTGCTCATGGCCAACGCCGCGCAGCCGCGATCCGCCGCGCGTTGCACCAGCCACGCCAGCATGCCGCAGTGGTGGCTGTTGCGCACGCCGACGACGCCGACGCCGTGGCGCGCGGCACGCTCGACCGCGAGGTCGAGCGCCGCCGCGGCCACCGCGATGCCCAGCCCGGCGCGGCCGTCCAGCACCACCACCGCGCCCAGGTCGCGCTCTGCGACCGGCTGGGACCGCCCGTCGATCGAGCCAGCACGCAGCCGGTCGACGTAGACCCCCAGCCGCAGGCTGCCGTGCGAGTGCACGCCGCGTTCGTCGGCGGCCACGAGCGACTGTGCGCAGGTCTGCGCCGCGGCCGTGGCCGCGCCGGCGGCCTGCAGCGCGTCGGCGCAGAACGACCGCAGGTGCTGCCGGGCGACGCGCGCCGCGCCGCCGGCCTGGGGCGCTGCACTCATGAACGCCCCAGTTCGCGCTGCACGGCGCGACGCTGCTCGACCAGGTTGAGCACCTCGTAGGCGCGCTCGCCGGCACGGCGGGAGGCAGCGAGGTCGACGTCCTCCACGATGGTCATGCCGCGCGTGCGCAGCTGCTGGCGGACCTCGCCTTCGAGCTGCTGGATGCGGCGGCTGGTCTCCAGGCCGGCGCGGTCGGCCTCCTCGACCAGCGCCTGCTGCAGCTCGCGCGGCAGGCCGTCGTAGACGCGCGCGCTGATCACCTGGAAATTGAGCAGCGTGATGTGGCGCGTCTCGTTGGCGTAGCGCAGCACCTCCCAGAAGCGGCCGGCCGGGATGTTGTTGTAGACCAGCTCGACGCCGTCGATGGCGCGCTGCTGCAGGGCCGGATACATCTCGCCGAAGGCCATCGACACGGGCGTCGCGCCGACGGCGCGGATCGACTCCTGCCACACCGGCGCCGGAGGGGTGCGGATGCGCAGGCCCTTGAGGTCCTCGGGCTTGCGCACCGGCCGGTTGGTGAAGAAGTGGCGGTGGCCCTGGACCCAGGCGAAGGACAGCACCCGCAGGCCGTGGCGCTGCGCCAGCTCCTCGTTCCACTGCCGCACCGTCGCCGACTCGCGCAGCTTGGCCACGTCGTCGAGACTGTCGACCAAGTACGGCGCGTTGAGCACCGCGATGCCCGGCACGAAGTTGCCCAGCCGCGCCGCATCGGTGTTCTGGCCCAGCGGTGCCCCCTGGCGCAGCTGCTCGATGATGTCCTCTTCGCGGCCCAGCTGGGCGCTGTGGAAGACCTCGATGCGCAGCGCGCCGCGCGTGCGCTCGTCGACGCGGCGCGCCCACGTCTGGAAACCCTCGTGATAAGGCTCGGCGGGCCCGAGCACGTGGTTGTAGCGGATCGTGTAGCGGGTTTGCGCCAGGGCGGTCCCCACCCCCAGCCCTGCGGCAGCTGCCGCGCCCAGCCGCAGGCAGTCGCGGCGTCGCAAGTTCTTCATCGCTGTCTCCTGTTGGTGACGGTTGACAGGCCGCTCGCCAGTGAGCCGCTACGACCGGCCGCCGTGCCTTGCAAGCACCTGTGCCAGCGCCGTGACGACGGCACGCGAGGGCTTGCTCGAAGGCGGGCGCAATGTAACACTACAGGACGCTTGACGACAACGTGTTCTATAGAATGGAACGATTGGCACAACTCTCCCTCCCGAACGACGGCGATGCGGCGGCCCCTGACGCCGCCGCCACGCACCGCTCGCTGGTGCGCGGCCTGGTGGTGCTGGAGATCGTCGCGGGTGCACGCGAGGCGATGTCGTTGGCCGCGGTGGCTGCGCGCGCTGCGCTGCCCCGCAGCACGACGCACCAGCTGCTGCGCACGCTGGCCCAGCTCGGGCACGTGCGCCAGGACGCGGCCACGCGAGCCTGGACGTTGACCGATCGCCTGCACCGCCTGCTCGACCGCGACTGGGACCCGGAGCGCATCGGCGAGATGGCGCAGCCCTGGCTCGAGGAGCTGTCGCGCCTCACCGGCGCCGGCAGCAGCGTTGCCGCCTGGGCCCAAGGCAAGGTGCGCATCGTCGCCAAGCGCGAGAGCGACGGTCCGGTGCGCGTCGCGCAGGACGTCGGCGCGTTGCGCCCGCTGCACTGCACGGCCGTCGGCAAGGCCATCGCGGCGTGGCTGCCCGGCGACGTGCTCGAGCGCGCGCTGCAGGGCGTGCGCTTCGAGCGCTACACCGCCAAGACCATCACCACGCGGCAGGCGCTGGCCGCTGAGCTCAAGCGCGTGCGCGCCGCCGGCCACGCCATGGACGACGAAGAGATGTACGAGGGCCTGCGCTGCATCGCGATGCCGGTCTTCGGCGCGCGCGGGCAGGTGCTCGCGTCGATGTGCGTCGTCGGACCGCGCCAGCAGATCACGCGCGACAAGCTCGTGCTCGTGCGTCCGGTCCTGAGCCGGCTGGCGCGCGGGCTGTCGGAGCAACTCGGCTTCGAGCCGGCAACCAGCCATTCGGACACTCTGGCGAGGAAGGCATGACACAGGCAGCAACCCCACTGGCCGGCACGAGCGCGCTGGTCATCGGTGGCGGCAGCGGCATCGGCCGCGCGATCGCCCTTGGACTGGCGCGGGCAGACGCCGACGTGCACGTCGGCGGCCGCCGCGCATCGGTGCTGGAGGCCACCTGCGCCGAGCTGCGCGCGCACGGTCGGCACAGCCGGGCCTTCACGCTCGACGCCACCCGCATCGATGCGTTGCCGGAGGTCGTCGCGACCATCGAGCGCGAGGTCGGGTTGCCCGACGTGCTGGTCAACGCGCAGGGCGTGATGGCGCTCGGCAAGGCCGAGGATTACGCCGAGGCCGACTACGACCGCATCATGGACACGAACCTCAAGAGCGTGTGGTTCGCCTGCACCGAGTTCGGGCGGCACATGCTCGCGCGCGGCAGCGGCTGCATCATCAACATCGCGTCGCTGGCCTCGTTCCGCGGCTTTCCCGGCAACGGCATCTACTGCATGAGCAAGCACGGCGTGCGTGGGCTGACCGAGACGCTGGCCGCCGAGTGGGCGACGCGCGGCGTGCGCGTCAATGCGATCGCGCCGGGCTTCTTCCTGACCGACCTCAACCGCGACGCGATGAGCGAGGAGCGCAAGGCGCGCGCGCTGGCGCGCACGCCGATGGGCCGCTTCGGCCATGTCGACGAGCTCGCCGGCGCGGCCGTGTACCTGGCCTCGCCCGCCGCCGCCTACGTGACCGGCATCACGCTGCCGGTCGATGGCGGCTTCCTCGCGATGGGCATGTGATGGACAACGGCCGCGCCACCGACGCGCTGCCCTTGTCGACATCGCCGCTGTACCGCGGGCTGTGCGCCGCCGAGATCGGCATCGCCGGCAGCTTCCTCGTCGCGATGGTGCTGCTGCTGTTCGTCGGCGCGCTGGCGCGCGCGTTTCACCACCCGCTGGTGTGGACCACCGACGCCGCCACCGCACTGTTCGCCTGGGCGTGCTTCCTCTGCGCCGACGTCGCGTGGCGACGCGACCAGCTGATGTCCATCGTCTGGCTCACCAACCGGCTGCCGCCGTGGCTGCAGGACGCCGTGCGCTGGACCAACTACGCGCTCATCGCGACCTTCCTCGTCTTCGCCGTCGTCATGGGCTGCTGGCTGGCCTGGGTCAGCCGCGCGCGCAGCTTCCAGGGCATCCCCGAGATCAGCTACTCGTGGGTGACGATGAGCATGCCGGTCGGTGCAGCCCTGCTGCTGCTGACCACCGCGCTGAAGTTCCGCGCCGAGTGGCGCACGCGGCGGCAACGGCCGCTGCCACCGATGCCCACACCTCCCGACGGTGGCGCCGACGCGCCGATCCCCAGGCGCTGAACGCCGCGCCGCCCGCCCATGCTGCTCGTCGCCATCGCCTTCGTCGTGCTCGTGCTGCTGGGCATGCCCGTGGCCTTCGCCATCGGCATCTCCGGCATGCTGTTCTTCCTGCAGAACCCGTTCCTGCCGATGACCACGCCGATCCAGCTGACCGTCACGCAGACGCAGAACTTCGCGCTGCTGGCGGTGCCGCTGTTCATCATCGCGGGCAACCTGCTCAACCACAGCGGCATCACCGAGCGGCTGCTGTGGCTGGCGACCGTCATCACCGGGCGCCTGCGCGGCGGCCTCGCGCAGGTGACGATCGCGCTGTCGACGCTGATGGGCGGCGTGTCGGGGTCGAGCATCGCCGACGCCGCCATGCAGAGCCGCATGCTCGGCGGCGAGATGACCCGTCGCGGCTTTCCGCGCGGCTTCACCGCCGCCATCATCTCGTGGAGTTCGCTGCTGACGCCGATCATCCCACCCGGCATCGGCTTCATCCTCTACGGCTCGATCGGCCAGGTGTCGATCGGGCGCCTGTTCGCCGCCGGCGTGCTGCCGGCGCTGCTGCTGTGGCTGGTGCTGGCCGTTGCCGTCAGCCTGATCGCGCGGCGCCTCGGCTACCAGCCTGAGTTGGCCGAGCGGCCGAAACCGCGCGAGGTCGCCGGCGCGTTCTGGAGCAGCGGCTGGGCCCTCCTGTTCCCGATCATCCTGTTGGTCGGCCTGCGCTTCGGCATCTTCACGCCGTCGGAGATCGGCGCGTTCGCGGTCGTCTACGCGGTCGCGGTGGGCGTGCTGGCGCATCGCCAGCTCAACAGGCGCAATGCCGGCGAGGCGCTGCAGAGCAGCATCTCCGACGTCGGCGCGGTGATGTTCCTGATCGCGATGTCGGCCATCCTCGGCTACGGCATCGTCTTCGAGCGGGTGCCCGACGCGGCGGCCTCGGCGATGCTCGGGCTGACCAGCGATCCCGTGGCCATCATGGTGCTGGTGGTCGTGCTGCTGGTGGTGGCGGGCATGGCGGTCGACGGTTCGATCCTCATCATCATGCTCACGCCGATCCTGCTGCCGGTGGCGCGGCAGGCCGGCATCGACCCCGTGCACTTCGGCGTCGTCTTCGTGATCGCGGCGACGCTGAGCAACTACACGCCGCCGGTGGGCGCGGCGATGTACGCGGTGTGCTCCATCCTGCGCTGCACGGTGGCCGAGTACACGCGCGCGTCGATCCCGCTGATGGTGGCCATCCTGTTGGCCCTCGGGGCGCTGATCGCCTTTCCGTCGATCTCGCTGTGGATGCCCGGCTTGATGTTCGGGGGCGATTGAGCGGCGCCGACCGCGTACCCCTCCC
>JBBION010000097.1:0-9772 GCA_037443345.1 Rubrivivax sp.
CGGCCGCGGCGTCGTGCCGGCGCGCCCACGCCGTCACGCGCTCGATCGGGCGCACGACCCGGTAGGCTGCCGGCAGCAGGCGCGCGACGCGCCCCGCACCGACGACGAGCAGGTGGCGCGCATCGTCGCGCGCGAGGTACGACGCCGCGAGCGCCGACGCGGCGGCCGTGCGGCGCGTCGTGATCACGTCGCCGTCGATCAGCGCGCGCGGCGCGCCGGTGGCGGCGTCGAACAGCGTGTAGGTGGCGTGCACGCCGGGCAGGCCGCGCGCGGCGTTGTGCGGCGCGACGTTGACGACCTTGACGCCGTAGCGGTCGGCCGTCCACGCCGGCATCAGCAGCGAGGTCACCGCCGTGCCGTCGGCGCCGGCCAGGGTGTGCACGTGCCGTGGCGGCACCACGCAGCCGGCCGCGAAGCGCTCGCGCAGCGCCGGCACGAGGCGCTCGAACGGCAGGGCGGCACGCGTCGCGTCGGCATCGAACAGGCGCATCGTGGAACTCGGCGTGGGGCTCGGGCGGTGGGCTGCGCGCAGCATACTCGCCACCGTCGGACCACCCCGGGGCGCGCGCCCGCCGCCGCGTCCCGCCACGACGAGGAGACCCGCGATGCGCGTCGGCGTGCCCAAGGAGATCAAGGCGCAGGAACACCGGGTCGGCCTGACGCCGGCCGCGGTGCGCGAGTACGTGGCGGCCGGCCACGAGGTGTGGGTGCAGGCCGGCGCCGGGGCCGGCATCGGCGCCGGCGACGACGCGTACGCCGCCGCCGGCGCGCGCGTCGTGCCCGACGCCGAGGAGGTCTGGGCCGGCTGCGGGCTGATCGTCAAGGTCAAGGAACCTCTGGGCGACGAGCGCCGCCGGCTGCGCGAGGGGCAGCTCCTGTTCACCTACCTGCACCTCGCGCCCGATGCCGAGCTCACGCGCGCGCTGCTGGACAGCGGCTGCATCGCGGTGGCCTACGAGACCGTCACCGACACACAGGGCGGCCTGCCGCTGCTGGCCCCGATGAGCGAGGTCGCCGGCCGGCTGGCGATCGAGGCCGCCGCCTTCGCACTGCGCAAGCCCGCCGGCGGCATGGGGCTGCTGCTCGGCGGCGTGCCGGGCGTGCCGCCGGCGCGCGTCGTCGTGCTCGGCGCCGGCGTCGTCGGCACGCACGCGGCGCGCATGGCGGTGGGCCTCGGCTGCGAAGTCACGGTGGTCAACCGAACGCTGCCGCGGCTGCGCGCGCTCGACGAGATGTTCGGCGGGCGCGTGCGCACGCGCGTGGCCACGCGCGAGGCGATCGCCGACGAGCTGCGCGCGGCCGACGTCGTCGTCGGCGCCGCGCTGGTGCCCGGCGCACGCGCGCCGCAGCTCGTCACGCGCGCGATGCTGGCGACGATGAAGCCGCTGGCGGTGCTGGTCGACGTCTCGATCGACCAGGGCGGCTGCTTCGAGACCTCGTACCCGACGACGCACGACGCGCCCACTTACCTGGTCGACGGCATCGTGCACTACGCCGTGGCCAACATGCCGGGCGCGGTGCCGATGACGTCGAGCCACGCGCTGAACCACGCCACGCTGCCGTTCGGGCTCGCGCTGGCGGCGCACGGCGAGCGCGCGCTCGTCGACGACCCCCACCTGCGCCGCGGCCTGAACGTGCACCGCCACCGGCTCACCTGCGCTGCGGTCGGCAAGGCGCAGGGCCTATCGTGGCTCCAGCCCGAGACGGCACTCGGCATCGCCTGACGTCGGCGCCGCAACGCTGAGCGTGACCTGTCATCGGGCCGTCACAGTTCTTTTCTATACTTCGACGATCATGGAATCGTCAGTCACCTCGTCCGTCCACGAGCGTGGCGCACACCCGAAGGAGTCGAATCGATCATGCGCGTAGGCATCAACGGCATGGGCCGCATCGGCCGTCTGGCGCTGCGCGCCGCCTTCGGCGCCGCCGAGCGGCCCGCCGACGACCCGCGCGCGGGCCACCGCCTCGACGTCGTGCACCTCAACGAGATCAAGGGCGGCGCGGCCGCGACGGCGCACCTGCTGGAGTTCGACAGCGTGCAGGGCCGCTGGCGCGACGCGATCGCGCCCGAAGGCGACGCGGCCGTGCGCATCGGCACGCGGCGGCTGACGTTCTCGGCGCACGCCAGCCCGGCCGAGATCCCCTGGGGCGAACTCGGCGTCGACGTCGTGCTCGAGTGCACCGGCAAGTTCCTGACGCCCGAGGCGTTGCAGGGGCACCTCGACCGCGGCGCGAAGCGCGTCGTCGTCGCCGCGCCGGTCAAGACGGGCGACGTGCTCAACGTCGTCGTCGGCGTCAACGAGCACCTGTACGAGCCGGCGCGGCACCGCATCGTCACCGCGGCGAGCTGCACCACCAACTGCCTCGCGCCGGTGGTCAAGGTCGTGCACGAGGGCATCGGCATCCGCCATGGCCAGATCACGACGATCCACGACCCGACCAACACCAACGTCGTCGTCGACGCGCCGCACAAGGACCTGCGCCGCGCGCGCAGCGCGATGCTGAGCCTGGCGCCGACGACGACCGGCAGCGCCACCGCGATCGCGCTGATCTACCCCGAGCTCGAGGGCAAGCTCAACGGCCACGCGGTGCGCGCGCCGGTGCTCAACGCGTCGCTGACGGACTGCGTGTTCGAGCTGCAGCGCGCCACCACCGCCGAGGAGGTCAACGCCCTCTTCGCTGCCGCGGCGGCGGGCCCGCTGGCCGGCATCCTCGGCTACGAGGAGCGCCCGCTGGTCAGCGCCGACTACGCACGCGACACGCGCAGCGCGATCGTCGACGCGCCGTCGACGATGGTCACCGACGGCACGCTGCTGAAGGTCTACGCCTGGTACGACAACGAGATGGGCTACGCCTGCCGCATGGTCGACCTGACGTGCCACCTGAAGCACCAGGGCCTCTGAACGTGGACAGCGAAGGCACACGCGGGCCGAGCGCCGGGCCGTCCCAAGCCGGCCCGCGCCAGCGGCCAGAGGCAGCTGGCACTCCGGCCGTCCATGCCCGCGCAGGCGGGCATGGAGCCGCAGCCTACGTTCCCCACGGGGGATCGACCGGCGTACCCGCCGGTCGAGGGGCAAGGGACTACGCCGTCGTCACCGCGGCGTACTGGGGTTTCACGCTCACCGACGGCGCGCTGCGCATGCTGGTGCTGCTGCACTTCTACCAGCTGGGCTACTCGCCGTTCACGCTCGCGTTCCTGTTCCTGCTGTACGAGGCGGCCGGCGTGCTGGCCAACCTGATCGGCGGCTGGCTCGCGACGCGCTTCGGCATCGCGCGCATGCTCGCCGTCGGGCTCGCCACGCAGATCACCGGCTTCCTGCTGCTGTCGGCGCTGTCGCCCGCGTGGACGGCGGCGCTGTCGGTGGCGTGGGTCGTCGTCGCGCAGGGCATCTGCGGCGTCGCCAAGGACCTGACGAAGACGGCGAGCAAGTCGGCGATCAAGCTCACCGCCGGCGCCGCGTCCGGGCGGCTGTTCAAGTGGGTCGCGTTCTTCACCGGCAGCAAGAACGCGATGAAGGGCGTCGGCTTCTTCCTCGGCGGCGTGCTGCTGCAGACGCTGGGCTTCCAGGCGTCGCTGTGGACGATGGCCGCGCTGCTGGCGCTGGTGCTCGCCGGCGTCGTCGGCTTCGTGCCGCCGCTGATGGGCAAGAGCAAGGCGTCGCGGTCGGCGCGCGAGCTGTTCGCGAAGAACCCGGGCATCAACGCGCTGGCGGCGGCACGCGTGCTGCTGTTCGGCGCGCGCGACGTGTGGTTCGTCGTCGGCGTGCCGGTGTTCCTGTACTCGGCGGGCTGGACGTTCACGATGGTCGGCGCCTTCCTCGCCGCGTGGACCATCGGCTATGGGGCGGTGCAGGCGCTGGCGCCGGCCATCGTGCGGCGCAGCGACGACGGCCTCAGCCGCGAGGTGCCGGCCGCACGCCGGTGGTCGGCGGCGCTGGCCGCGGTGCCGGTCGTGCTCGCCGCGCTCGTCGTCGTCGCCGTGGAGCCGCTGGAGTGGATCGTCGTCGCCGGGCTGGGCGTGTTCGGCTTCGCGTTCGCCGTCAACTCGTCGGTGCACTCGTACCTCGTGCTCGCCTACGCCGGCAGCGAGAAGGCGGCCGAGGACGTCGGCTTCTACTACGCCGCCAACGCGCTCGGACGCTTCTTCGGCACGCTGATGTCGGGGCTGCTGTACCAGTGGGGCGGCCTCGCGTGGTCGCTGGCCGGCTCGGCGGCGATGCTCGTCGCGTGCTGGCTGGTGACCCTCGCGCTGCCGCTGCACCGCCCCGCTGCCGACGCCGCCGGTGCCGCCACCGCCAGCCCTTCCGCCGTGCCGCCACGCCCATGAACACCGCCACCCTCGCCCCGATCGACGAGCCCGTCGCCGTCGCTGTGCTCGCCGCGCTGGCCCAGGCCATGCGACTGCGCATCTTCCGTGCGCTGGTCGGCGCCGCGCAGACCGGCCTGACGCCGGGCACGCTGGCCGCGACGCTCGGCGTGCCGGCGTCGACGCTGTCGTTCCACCTGAAGGAGCTGACGCGCGCCGGGCTCGTCACGCAGCAGCGCGACGGCCGGCACCTGATCTACCGGCCCGACATCGAGCGCATGAACGCGCTGCTCGGCTATCTCACCGCCCACTGCTGCCACGGGGCCGACTGCGGACTGCCGGCGCCGCGGTCCGGCTGCTCCACCGGCTGACCTTTACGGAGAACGCCATGAAGCGCTTCCATGTCCACGTCCACGTCGCCGACCTGCCGGCAAGCATCGCCTTCTACACGCGGCTGTTCGGCGCCGAGCCGGCGCGGGTCGAGGCCGACTACGCGAAGTGGATGCTCGATGACCCGCGGCTGAACTTCGCGATCTCCGCGCGGGGCCAGACGCCCGGTGTCGACCACCTGGGCCTGCGGGTCGACGACCCGGCCGAACTCTCGGCGCTGAGGGCGCGCGCCGAGGCCGCCGAGACGACGCTGCTCGACGAGGGCGAGACGACCTGCTGCTACGCGCGCAGCGACAAGCACTGGGTCACGGACCCGCAGGGCATCGCGTGGAAGCACTTCCACACGCTGGCCGACATCCCGGTGTTCCGCGAGGGTGCGCCGGCCGCCGGCGCCTGTTGCGCGCCGCGGACACCGGGCGGCACGCCGGCGGGTGTCGCGGTCAGGGCCGCCGGGTCCTGCTGCCAGACCCCCCAGGGGCGGGCTGAGCCCGCCCTGCCCCCCGCGGGGGCCAAGTCGTCTTGGGGCGGCCCGGCAACGACTTGAGAGGAGACCGCCGTGAGCGACAAGGTCTACCAGGTGCTGTTCGTCTGCAGCCACAACTCGGCACGCTCGATCATGGCCGAGGGCATCCTGAACCACCTCGCCGGCGGCCGCTTTCGCGCCCACTCGGCCGGCAGCCACCCGGCCGGCGCCGTCAACCCCCTCGCGCTGGAAACGCTGGCGGCGATGCGCATCCCGACCGACGGCTTCCGCAGCAAGGACTGGGCGGAGTTCGCGCAGCCCGGCGCGCCGGCGCTGGACTTCGTCTTCACGGTCTGCGACAAGGCCGCCGGCGAGGCGTGCCCGGTGTGGCCCGGCCAGCCGATGACGGCGCACTGGGGCGTGGCCGACCCGGCGGCGTTCGAGGGCAGCGACGAGCAGAAGGCACGGGCGTTCCGAGACACCGCCGTCGTGCTCAAGCGGCGCATCGAGCTGATGCTGGCGCTGCCGCTGGCCGCGCTCGACCGGCTGGCGCTGCAGCGCGAGATCGACGACATCGGCCGGCGCTGAGCATGGCCGCGGCCGCACCGCAGGCCGGGCGCGCGCCGTCGCGCGGCGCGTCGCCGCTGGGCACGTTCGAGCGCCTGCTCACGCTGTGGGTCGCGCTGGCCATCGCCGGCGGCGTGGCCCTCGGGCTCGCGCTGCCCGGCGCGTTCCAGGCCGTCGCGGCGTTCGAGGTCGCGCACGTCAACCTCGTCGTCGCGGCCTTCATCTGGATCATGATCTACCCGATGATGGTCCAGATCGACTGGTCGGCGGTGAAGGACGTCGGCCGTCGGCCCCGCGGGCTCGCGCTGACGCTCGTCGTCAACTGGCTCGTCAAGCCGTTCACGATGGCGGCGCTGGGCGTGCTGTTCTTCGAGCACGTGTTCGCGCCCTGGGTCGACCCGGCGTCGGCACGCGACTACATCGCCGGCATGATCCTGCTCGGCGTCGCGCCGTGCACGGCCATGGTGTTCGTGTGGAGCCAGTTGGTGAAGGGCGACCCGAACTACACGCTGGTGCAGGTGTCGGTCAACGACATCGTCATGGTGTTCGCGTTCGCGCCGATCGCCGCGTTCCTGCTCGGCGTGACGGACATCCGCGTGCCCTGGCCGACGCTGGTGCTGTCGACGGTGCTGTACGTCGTGCTGCCGCTGGCCGCCGGCGTGGCGACGCGCCATGCGCTGCTGCGCCGCTCGCCGCGCGCGCTGGCCGACTTCGTCGCGCGGCTGAAGCCCGCCTCGGTCGCGGGGCTGATTGCCACCGTCGTGCTGCTGTTCGGCCTGCAGGCCGGCACGCTCGTCGCGCAGCCGCTGGTCATCGCGATGATCGCGCTGCCGCTGGCGCTGCAGACCTACGGCGTCTTCGCGCTCGGCTGGGCCGGCGCGCGGCTGCTGCGGCTACCGCACGAGATCGCCGGGCCGGCGTGCCTGATCGGCACGTCCAACTTCTTCGAGCTCGCGGTGGCGGTGGCGATCTCGCTGTTCGGGCTGCACTCCGGCGCCGCGCTGGCCACCGTGGTCGGCGTGCTCGTCGAGGTGCCGCTGATGCTGTCGCTGGTGTGGCTGGTCAACCGCCGGCGCCCGGCGACGGCCGCCGCGCGCTGACCCCGGCCGGCCGCGCGCCGCACGCTCAGCGCGGCGTCTTCTCGGCGCGGTCGAGGAACTCGAGCTGCAGACGCAGCAGGCGCAGACTCAGGTCGACCTCGCGCACCTGCGGGTGCGCGGCGGTGTAGCGCTCGAGCAGCAGCTTGCGCTGAGCCTCGAGCGACGCGATGTGCTGCTCGATCTGCGCGCGCTCGCGCAGCGGCACGGCCGGCAGCGCGGTGACGAAGCGCTCGAGCGACTCGACGCGCCACTCCAGCGCCTGCAGCCGCTGCTCGAGTGCGCGCATCTCGGGGGCCGGGGCCGACGCGGGCGGCTGCGCGCAGGCGGTCAGCAGGGCAGCGCAAGCGCACAGCGAAGCGACCCGGGCCGACGGGCGCGGCGCGGCAAGCCAGCGAAGGACGTTCATCGACCGCACCCCCGCCGGCGGCCACGCGATGCGGCCGGCCCGTGAGCCCCAAAGACAGACGGCCCGGGCGTCGCCATTCGGGCCGTCTCGGGGACTGGTGGCCAAGGGCGGAATCGAACCACCGACACGCGGATTTTCAATCCGCTGCTCTACCAACTGAGCTACTTGGCCGGAAAGCGCGCGATTATAGCGGCGCGGCCTCACGGGCCGCTGCGCTTGTTGCGCGTCAGGTCGACGCCGAGCTGCTTGAGCTTGCGGTACAGGTGCGTGCGCTCGAGCCCTGTCTTCTCGGCCACGCGCGTCATCGAACCGTTCTCCTTCGCGAGGTGGAACTCGAAGTAGCTCTTCTCGAACGCGTCGCGCGCCTCGCGCAGCGGGCGGTCGAGCTCGAAGACCTGCTCCGACTGCGGGCCCAGCAGCTGCGGCGCCACCGGCAGCAGCGACGCGGGGGCGCCTAGCGCGACCCCGGGCAAGCTGCCGTTTGGCGCGTCGTGGCGCACCGCGGCACCCGCGGGCGCCGCGGTGCGCGCCGCGGGCTTGGCCAGCGCCTGCTCGACGGCGCGCAGCAGCTTCTGCAGCGTGATCGGCTTCTCGAGGAAGGCCATCGCGCCGAACTTGGTCGCCTCGACGGCGGTGTCGATCGTGCCGTGGCCGCTCATCATGATGACGGGCATCGTCAGCTGGCCACTGCTGCCCCATTCCTTGAGCAGCGTGACGCCGTCGACGTCGGGCATCCAGATGTCGAGCAGCACGAGGTCGGGGCGAAGCCGCTCGCGCACCGCGCGCGCCTGCGCCGCGTTCTCGGCCAGCTCGACCGCGTGCCCCTCGTCGCTGAGGATCTCCGACAGCAGCCCGCGAATGCCGAGTTCGTCGTCGACTACAAGAATCGTTGCCATGGATTCGGTGCGGGCCGCTCAGCTCGCGGAGGCGGCGGTGTCGTGGGGTGTCGCCGCGGGCGTCTCGACGAGCTTCGAAAATGATAGCGAAACTTGCGCGCCGGCCACGCCGTGCGGCCCCGGGCGGTTGCCGATGCGCACGCGCGCGCCGTGCTCGTCGGCGATCTTCTTGACCACCGCGAGCCCCAGCCCGGTGCCCTTGCTCTTGGTCGTCACGTAGGGCTCGAACGCGCGCTTGAGCACCTTCTCGGCGAAGCCCGGGCCGTTGTCGCCGACGACGAGGCGCACCGCGCGCACGCGCCCGTCGTCGTGGCGCGCGACCTCGGTGGCCACCTGCACGCAGCCGTCGGCGCGGTCGGCGACCGCGTCGAGGGCGTTTTGCACCAGGTTGTGCACGACCTGGCGCAGCTGCGTCGCGTCGCCGACGATCGCCGGCGGCGTGGCGGCGTAGCTCACGCGCAGGCGCCCGCTCTCGAGCGCCTGGCCGTACAGCACGAGCACTTCGCCCACCAGGCGGTTCAGGTCCAGCGGGTGCAGCTGCGCGGCGGGCAGGCGGGCGTAGTCGCGGAACTCGTTGACGAGCTGCTTCATCGCCTGCACCTGCGCGACGATGGTGGCCACCGAGCGCTGCAGCAGCGCCTGCCCGGCGTCGTCGAGCTTGGCTTCGAGCTTGTGCTGCAGGCGCTCGGCGGACAGCTGGATCGGGGTCAGCGGGTTCTTGATCTCGTGCGCCAGGCGCCGCGCGACCTCGCTCCACGCCGCGGTGCGCTGCGCGCTGACGACCTCGCTGATGTCGTCGAACACCATCAGCCGCATCTCGCCGGGCAGCGTCGCGCCGCGCACGAGCAGCGTCAGCGCGTCGCCCTCGCGCCCGGCGGCGGCGAGCGGCAGCTCGAACGCGTCCTGCCACTGGTCGCGCTCGCCGGGCTCGGGGCTGGCGTGGTACGCGTCGAAGCGCTGTGCCACCGCCTCGGCCAGCGTCTGCAGGCCGGGCACGTCCTCGAGCCGCTGGCCGCGGTGCGCCGACAGCGGGATCTTCAGGATGCGCGTCGCGCCGGGGTTCACGGTGTCGATGCGGCGCTCGCGGTCGAACACAATGACGCCGGCCGTCATGTTGTCGAGGATGGTCTGCAGGTGGGTGCGCGCGTTCTCGAGCTCGGCGACGCTGCGCTGCACCTGCGCGCGCGCGTCGGCGAGCTGCTGCGTCATGTCGGCGAACGAGCGCGTCAGGCCGCCGAGTTCGTCGGTCGACGCGAACACCGGCTTGGCCGTCAGGTCGCCGCGCGCGACCTGGCGCACGCCTTCGGCCAGCAGCAGCAGCGGCCGCGCGAGCTGGTTGCCGAGCACCGCCGCCAGCAGCACGGCGCCGAACACGGCCAGCACCAGCGCCAGCGTCAGCGTGCCGATGTACATCTTGCGCAGCCCGTCGCGCTCGAGCATGCGCAGCTGGTACTCGCGGTACGCCAACTGCACCGCGAGCGCCTGCGCCGCCAGCGCGGGCGGTACCGCCTGCACGACCATCAGGTAGCGCTGCTCGGCGCCCAGGCGCAGGTCCGCGCTGGGCACGACGGCCACCGCGCGCACGCGCGCCGCGGGCGGCGTCGTGGCGCCGGGCTCGTCGTCGAGGCCCTCGATGCGGCTGAC
>JBBION010000098.1:0-9664 GCA_037443345.1 Rubrivivax sp.
GGCGCCGGCCGGCAGCGGCGGGGCGTTGCGCCGCGTCGACGCGAAGCCGCCACCGTGCTCGAGCCGCAGCACCCCGTCGAAGCGCAGCGCGTCGCCCGCCGCGGCCCCGCGCGCGCCCGACATCCCGCCCATGACGCCGTCGACGACGAGCTGCCAAGCGCGCGGGTCGAGGACGTCGTTCATGGCGGAATCATGCCTGCGCCAGCACGTCGCCCATGCGCCGGCGCTGCGCCGGCGTCGGGCGCGGGCCGCTCAGCGCGGCCATGTTCTCGTCGCAGTGCGCCGGGTCGCGCGTCGCGGGGATCGCGCAGGTCACGGCCGGGTGCGAGACCTCCCACTTCAGCACGAACGCGGCCCAGGTTTGCACGCCGAGTTCCTCGCGCGCCCACGCCGGCAGCGGCCGCCCGGCCAGGCGGCGCAGCGCGTCGCCGCCGTCGAACGGGCGGTTGACGATCACGGCCACGTCGCGGTCGGCGGCCAGCGCGAGCAGCGGCTCGGCGCTGCGGTCGGCCGGGTTGTAGGTGATCTGCAGCACGTCGAGCGGTTCGGTGCGCAGCAGCCGCGCGACCTCGTCGTGGCGCCGCCCGTGCGACGTCGTGACGCCGACGAGCCGCACGCGTCCGGCGTCGCGCGCCGCGCGCAGCGTCCTCAGGTGCGCGTCGGTGGCGAGCAGGTTGTGCACCTGCATCAGGTCCATCCGCGCGACGCGCCACAGCCGCAGCGAGTCGGCGAGCTGGGTGCGCCCCGTGACCTCGAACGGTGTCCAGATCTTGCTCGCGGCGAACACGCGTGCGGCCTGCGGTGCCAGCGCCGGCGACGCGAGCAGGTCGCCGACGACGCGCTCGGCGCTGCCGTACATCGGCGACGAGTCGATCACGCCGCCGCCGGCGGCGAGGAAGCGCGCGAGCACCTGCTGCACGCGACCGCGCTCGATGACCTCGTCGCCGACGTCGAAGGTCAGTCACGTGCCCAGGCCGACGGCGGGCACCGTCTCGCCGCTCGACGGGATCGCCTTGCGCCAGGTGGCGTCCGGTGTGCCGGTCGCCCATGCCGGCGTCGCCGCCGCCGCGCAAGCCAGGAGCCAGTCGCGTCGCTGCATGGGTGCTCCGATCCGTGGCCCCGGGCCCCGGTTCCGGGGCCACGGCGCGGCGATCGCTGGCCGGCGGAAGCATCGTGTTGCATCGGCGGGCGTATCCGGGGGTAACCTCGCCCTCTGTCCGCAAGGAGACCGACGCCGATGCTGGGGGAGTTCAAGCCGGTCGAGTTCGACCGTTACGGCCGGCGCCGCCGGCGCGGCCTGCCGCGCTGGCTGGTGCTGCTGCTGCTCGGGCTGGCGATCGGCGTGGCCGGCGTGATCTACGTGCAGGAGCAGCTGCTGCCGCCGCGGCTGTCGTACGACGCCTCGACGCGCCTGCGCCAAGCCTACGAGCAGGCCGACGCCGAACGCCGGCGGCTGGCCGGCGAGCTGGCCGAGACGCAGCGCCAGCGCGACGCGCTTCAGGCCGAGCGCAAGACGCTGGCGGACCAGCTGGCCGACAGCCGCAAGAGCGTCGAGCAGCTGCGTGCCGACGTCGCGGCGCTGGTGGCGGCGCTGCCGCCCGACCCGCGCGGCGGCGCGGTGGCGGTGCGTGCCGGGCGCTTTCGCGCCGGCAGCGGCACGCTGGCCTACGAGGTGCTGCTGACGCGCGACGCGGCCGGCGGCCGGGCGCTGGCCGGGCAGATGCAGCTCGTCGTGGCCGGGCGCAACGACCGCGGCGCCGAGACGACGGTGGCGCTGCCCCTGGTGGCGGTGTCGATCGGCACGCACCACAGCGTCAGCGGCGAGGCGCCGCTGCCGTCGGGCTTCGCGCCGCAGCAGGTCACGGTGCGCGTGACCGACGCGCCGGGTGGCGCCGTGCTCGGCTCGCGCGTGCTCTACGTGCGCTGAGGGTTCAGGCGGCGTGCGCCCCACCCGCCGCGTCCGCGGGGCGGCGGCGGAACATGCCCCAGCCTTCCATCGTCAGCACCAGGTCGCCGGCCTGGTTGAGCGTCTCCCAGCGGCAGCGCACGAGGCCCACGTCGGGGCGGCTCGCCATCGGCCGCGCCTCGAGCACCTCCATACGCACGTGCAGCGTGTCGCCGGGGTAGACCGGCTTGAGCCAGCGCAGCGCGTCGATGCCCGGCGAGCCGAGGCTGGCCGAGTCGAGCAGGTAGGCGTCGCACATCATGCGCATCGTCAGCGCGCAGGTGTGTCAGCCGCTGGCCGACAGGCGGCCGAACAGCGACGCGGCGGCGGCCTCGTCGTCGAGGTGGAACGGTTGCGGGTCGAAGTCGCGCGCGAACGCGAGCACCGCCTCGCGCGTGACCGCGAAGCCGCCGAACTCGCGCACGCGGCCGACCGGGAAGTCCTCCCACCAGTGGTGCACTTGGTGCGCGGTCGTCGGGGTCAAGCGGGGCTCCTGTGCCGGCCGTGGCGCGGTGTGCGGCGAGCATAGCCGTTGCGCGCCGCGCGGGCGCGTTCGCGGCGAGAATCGTGCCCGTCCTCGGCGACCTGGCGACCCCATGACGATCCTGATCCTCGGCCTCGTGCTCTTCCTCGGCACGCACTCGGCGCGCATCGTCGCCGAGGGCTGGCGTGACGCGACGATCGCGCGCGTCGGCCCCGGGGTCTGGAAAGGCGCGTACTCGCTGGTCGCGCTGGCCGGCTTCGTGCTGATCGTGTGGGGTTACGGGCTGGCGCGGCAGGCGCCCGTCGTGCTGTGGACGCCGCCGGTGGCCACGCGCCACGTCGCGAGCCTGCTGACGCTGGTCGCGTTCGTGATGCTGTTCGCCGCGTACGTGCCGCGCAACGGCCTGAAGGCGCGGCTGAAGCACCCGATGGTGCTGTCGGTCAAGGTGTGGGCCTTCGCGCACCTGCTGTCCAACGGCACGCTGGCCGACGTGCTGCTGTTCGGCGGCTTCCTCGCGTGGGCCGTGCTCGACTACCGCGCGGCGCGCCAGCGCGACCGCGCGGCCGGCACCGTCTACCCCGCCGGCACGCTGGCCGGCACGGCGGCGACGGTGGCGGTCGGCGTCGCGGCGTGGGCGCTGTTCGCGTTCTGGCTGCACGCGGCGTGGATCGGCGTGGCGCCGTTCGGGCGCTGAGCACCCCCGGGGCGACCCAGCCGCCCGGTCTCGAGCGCGCCTCGACCACGGTCGGCCCGCCCGACCGACGAACCGACGGGGGATCCGGCGGTCGCCGCGGATCCGGGTGTGCCGGTCCGTTGGCGACGGCCTGCGCTCGGGAGCGCGCAGGCGCTGGCGACCTCAGCCGTCGGCGTACTTGATTGTGCAGCCGTACGCGCGCGTCGTCGGCGTCGACACCGGCTTGCCGGCGACGACCTCGGCCAGCGCCTGCTTGACGTGGTTCGTCGCCTTGTCGACGTCGGCCGCGCGCGACGAGGGGATGCTGTCGATCGCGCCGGCGTAGGCCAGCACGCCCTGCGCGTCGATGACGTACATGTGCGGCGTCACGCGCGCGCCGTAGGCGCGGCCGATGCGCCCGTCGGTGTCCATCAGCGTGGCCGTCGCGGCCGCACCCTGCTGCCGCATCCACTGCGCCATCGCCGCGGGCGACAGGTGGTCGCGCGAGCCGGTCGCGGTGGAATTGATCGCCAGCCACACGGCCCCCTTGGCCAGCGCCTCCTTCTGCGTGCCCTGCATGTTGGCGCTGTCGTAGTGCTTGCGCACGAACGGGCAGCCCGGGTTGACCCACTCGAGCACCACCGGCTTGCCCTTGAAGTCGGCCAGCGACACGGTCTTGCCCGTCGCGTCCTGTGCCGTGAACGCCGGGGCCGGCTGGCCAACCGACGCGGCGGCCCAGGCCGAACCGCTCAGTGCGACGGCGGCGGCAACGGCGGACGTGCGTAGCGATCTCGCGATCATCGACAACTCCTTGATGACGGTCGTGGGACACGGCCCGGCGCGGGCCTGCGGAATCGAGCCCGGCTAGCGTGCCGCGGCCCGCGTGACACCGATGGCCGAACGCACCTCCTGCACCGACAGCAGCTCGCTGAGCAGCTGCGGCGCTGCCGCGCCCGGCCGGTAGACCGCGTAGACCGGGACGCCGTTGCGCCCCAGTCGCGCCAGCTCGGCGGTGATCTCGGCGTCACGGCGCGTCCAGTCGGCGCGCATCAGCGCGACCTGGTTGATCTCGAAGTCGGCGAGCACGACCGGGTCGCTGAGCACGGTGCGCTTGTTGAACTGGCACGTGACGCACCACGCGGCGGTGAAGTCGACGAACACGGTGCGGCCCTGCGCGTTGAGCTCGGCCACGCGCTGCGCGCTCCAAGGCTGCCAGCGCTCGCCAGCCGGCGCCGATGCGCTTGGCGCGGGCGCCTCGCGCAGCGCCGGCAGCGCCCACGCCAGCGTCAGCGCGAGCACCGCCACCGCCAGCGTGCCGAAGCCCGCGCGCGCGCCACGCCCGAAGCTCGGTGTGCCGAGCGCCCACGCGGCGAAGGCCACCGCCACCAGCAGCCCGAGCACGCCCGCCGCGCCGTCGATGCCGACCTGCTGTCCGAGCACCCACAGCAGCCACACGACGGTGGCGAACATCGGGAACGCCATCAGCGTCTTGAAGCGCGCCATCCACGGGCCCGGGCGCGGCAGTGCGCGCGCCAGTGCCGGCCACGCGCTGGCCGCGAGGTACGGCAGCGCCATGCCGAAGCCGAGCGCGGCGAAGATCGCCAGCGCCTGCGCGGCCGGCAGCGTCGCCGCGACGCCGAGCGACGCCCCCATGAACGGTGCCGTGCACGGCGAGGCGACCGCCACCGCAAGCACGCCGGTCAGCGCCGAGTCGGCGATCGGGTGGCGCGCGCGCAGCGCGGCCAGGTTGCCCGGCAGCACCGAGCCGAACTCGAACACGCCGGCCAGGTTCAGCCCGATCAGGGTGAACAGCACCGCCAGCGCCGTGACGAAGACCGGCGACTGCAGCTGGAAGCCCCAGCCGAGCTGCTCGCCGCCGGCGCGCAGCGCGAGCAGCAGCGCGGCGAGCGCGACGAACGAGAGCACGACGCCGGCGGTGTAGGCCAGGCCGCCGGCGAGCAGCGCGCGGCGCTCGTGCGCGTGCCCGGCGAAGCCGATCACCTTCAGCGACAACACCGGGAACACGCAAGGCATCAGGTTGAGCAGCGCACCGCCCACCAGTGCGAGCAGGAGCGCCAACGCGAAGCCGGGCGGCGCCGCCGAGGCCGGCACCGCGGCGGTCGCGGGCACCCCCGGCTCCGCCACCGCGGCCGATGGCAGGCTGCCCGGCGCCGGCCAGGGGCCCGCCACGGCGAACGACACTTGCACCCCGGCGCCGCCGTCCGGCGTCGCGAGCACGGCGACCATGCGAGCCGGGCTCTCGCTGCGTTGCGCCGACAGCGGCACGCGCACCTCCCACGCCCCGCCGTCCCAGCGCTGCGGCGTGCGCGCGGCGTTGTCGATCACGCCGGTCAGTTCGGGGAAGAAGCTGAGGTCGCGGCCGCGCAGCGACTCAGGGAGCGCGGCGGCGGTGACGACGAGCGCGCCGCCGTCGACGCGCGCGCTCGCCTGCGCCTCGACGGGCCGTGGGCGCTGCGCCAGCGCGGCGTCGAAGCGCGCCGCGTGCACCGACGTCGCCGCCTGCACGGGGACGTCGAGCGCGAGGTCGCCGCCCTCGGGAATGCACACGTCCTTGCACACCAGCCAGTCGGCGCGCAGGCGCACGGGCAACGCTGTGCCGGCGAAGCCCTCGGGCACCGTCACGCGCACCGGCAGCAGCAGGCGGCCCTCGTGGCCGAAGTTCATCAGCGGTCCCACCGGCAGCTTGCGCGGCGTCGGCCACTCGATGTCGCCGGCGACGAAGCCCGGCGGCAGCGACCACTCGAGCGTCGTCGGCAGCCCCGAGTCGCCCGGGTTCTTCCAGTAGGTGTGCCAGTGCGGCGCGTGGTCGATCGCCAGGCCGAGCCACAGCGGCTTGCCCGGGGCGACGCCTTCGGGCGCGTGCGCGAGCAACTCCGCGCGCACCTGGTCGGTGGTGACGACGGCGCTCGACGGCGTGAGGGCCGTCGCCGGCGTCGGCAGCGAGAACGCGCAGGCGGCGACGAGCAGCAGGTGACGCAACAAGGGCATGCGGCTTCGAAGGCGCCGGGCGCCGCGGGTTCCTGGGAACGCGGCGATTATCGGCAGCCGACGGCGAGGGCCGTCCGACGCTGCGGCAAAGGCCCGCGCACACGCCGGTGCGTCGGAACGCGCCGGGTTTGCCCCTATAATCGATCGGCTTTGCTGTCCACGAACGGGCGCAAGGGTCGATCGAAAGAGGAACGGATGTCCGGGCGGCCATCGGAAATGCGGCCAGATCGGCGGGACGTCTGGGCCGACGACGATCACGAGGCGGCGGATCGCGGCTTCGTGCCCTTGACGCGCGAGCAGGCGGCAGCGCTGAGGCAGAAGGACCCGCCGGTATCGCCGTGGCGGGTGGTCGTGGTGCAGATCGCGGCCGGGCTGGTGGTGGCGGCGCTGTGTGCCGCGGTCACCGGCGAAGCGGCGATCGGCTGGTCCGCGCTGTACGGCGCGGCCGTCGTGGTGGTGCCGGGGGCCTTGATGGCGCGCGGCATGACCAGCCGGCTTTCCAGCATGTCGCCCGGCGGCAGTGCCGTCAGCTTCATGTTGTGGGAGTTCGTGAAAATCGGGGTCTCGGTGGCCATGCTGATGCTGGCTTCTCGGATCGTGCAGCCACTGAGCTGGCCGGCGTTGCTGGTGGGCCTGGTGGTGTGCATCAAGGTGTACTGGGTGGCGCTGCTGTGGCGCCGCCGCTGACGACGACGCGACGCAACGGGCTTAGAACATGGCAGCCAGCGCAAACGCGCCCACCCCGGGCGAATACGTTCAGCACCACCTGGTGCACCTGCAGAACAAGTACCCGTCGCAGTCGACGCCGGTCGACTTTTCCTACGTCAACCTCGACTCGGTGTTCTTCTCGGTCACGCTGGGTGTGCTCGTGTGCCTGGTGCTGTGGCTGGCCGCGCGCAAGGTGACGTCGGGCGTGCCGGGGCGCTTCCAGGCCGCCGTCGAGTTCCTTGTCGAGATGGTCGACTCGCAGGCCAAGGGCATCGTGCACAACGCCACCAGCCGCAAGTTCGTCGGCCCGCTGGCGCTGACGGTGTTCCTGTGGGTGTTCATGATGAACTTCATGGACCTGATCCCGGTGGACCTGATCCCGCAGATCTGGCACGCCGCCGGCCCGGCGCTGGGCATGAAGGACTACATGCGCGTGGTGCCCACCGCCGACCTGTCGATCACGATGGGCCTGTCGGTCACCGTGCTGCTGATCTGCCTGTACTACAACGTCAAGATCAAGGGCATCGGTGGCTGGGTCCACGAGCTGTTCACGGCGCCCTTCGGCAACCACTTCCTGCTGTGGCCGGTCAACTTTGCGATGCAGATCATCGAGTTCGTCGCCAAGACGGTCTCGCACGGCATGCGACTGTTCGGCAACCTGTACGCCGGCGAGCTGATCTTCATCCTGATCGCGCTGATGGGCGGCGCGTGGTCGCTGTCTGGCACCGGCATCGGCCTGATGATCGGCCACCTGATCGCCGGCACCGTGTGGGCCATCTTCCACATCCTGATCATCACGCTGCAGGCGTTCGTGTTCATGATGCTGACGCTGGTCTACATCGGCCAGGCCCACGACGCGCACTGAGTCGTCCCGCTTTCCGTTCCCTCTCCAACCCGAAACCTACTGACTAGGAGTCATCATGGAAGTCATCAGCTTCGTTGCCATCGCCGCCGGCCTGATCATCGGTCTGGGCGCCGTCGGTGCCTGCATCGGCATCGGCATCATGGGCAGCAAGTACCTCGAATCGGCGGCGCGCCAGCCCGAGCTGATGGGCGAACTGCAGACCAAGATGTTCCTGCTCGCCGGCCTGATCGACGCGGCGTTCATCATCGGCACCGGCATCGCGCTGTGGTTCGCCACCGCCAACCCGTTCCTCGGCCAGATCGCCAACCTGCCGAAGTAAGCCGCGACCGCGATCCGGCGCGCCCGTCGTGCCGCGCCGCCACCGTCATCACCGATTGAGGCCCTGAAGTGAGCATCAACGCTACCCTCATCGCCCAGATGATCGTGTTCCTGATCCTGGTCGGGTTCACGATGAAGTTCGTCTGGCCGCCGATCGTCAAGGCGCTCGACGAGCGGGCGCAGAAAGTCGCCGAAGGCCTGTCCGCGGCCGACAAGGCGAAGTCCGAGCTGGCGATCGCCAACAAGCGCGTCGAGGAGCAGCTCGCCGCGGCCCGCGATGACGCCGCGAAGCGCCTGGCCGACGCCGAGCGTCTGGCGCAGTCGATGATCGAGGAGGCCAAGGGTCGCGCGGCCACCGAGGCGGCGAAGATCATCGCCGCCGCCAAGGCCGAGGCCGAGCAGGAAGCCGTCAAGGCGCGCGAGGCGCTGCGCGAGGACGTCGCGACGCTCGCCGTCAAGGGCGCCGAGCAGATCCTCAAGCGCGAGATCAGCGCCGGCGTGCATGCCGATCTGCTGGGACGCCTGAAGGCGGAACTCTGATCATGGCCGAGCTCGCGACCATCGCCCGCCCCTACGCCGAGGCGCTGTTCAAGGCCGTCGCGGCGGCCGACGCCGCGGCGGTCGCCGACCAGGTGTCGGCCATCGCCGCCGTCGCCGCGCACCCGCGCCTGCGCGAGTTCGCCGACGACCCGAAGGTGCGCGCCGACCAGGTGTTCGACGTCGTCGTCTCGCTCGTCAAGGAGCCCTGGCTCGGCGATGCGGCGAAGAACCTGCTGCGCACCGTCGTCGACAACGGCCGACTGGCCGCGATGGGCGAGATCGCCGCGCAGTTCCGCGCCCTCGTCAACGCGCGCAGCGGCGTGTCGGACGCGCTGATCTTCAGCGCCTACCCGATCGAGCCCGCGCAGCTCGGCGACGTCGTCGCGACGCTCGAGAAGCGCTTCGGCCGCAAGCTCAACCCGAAGGTCGAGCTCGACCCGTCGCTGATCGGCGGCATCCGCGTCGTGGTCGGCGACGAGGTGCTCGACACCTCGGTCAAGGCCCGTCTGGAACAAATGAAGGTGGCTCTGACGGCCTGAGGCATCGCCTCGCGCGTCGGTCCCCCACGGAGCACCCCATGCAACTGAATCCCGCAGAGATCTCGGAACTGATCAAGAGCCGCATCGAGGGCCTTGGCGCCACGACGGACATCCGCAACCAGGGCACCGTCGTCTCGGTGACCGACGGCATCTGCCGCATCCACGGCCTGTCGGAGGCGATGCAGGGCGAGATGCTCGAGTTCCCGCCGACGAAGGACGGCACGCCGACGTTCGGCCTCGCGCTGAACCTCGAGCGCGACTCGGTCGGCGCGGTGATCCTGGGCGAGTACGAGCACATCTCGGAAGGCGACACCGTCAAGTGCACGGGCCGCATCCTGGAAGTGCCGGTCGGCCCCGAGCTGATCGGCCGCGTCGTCAACGCGCTCGGCCAGCCGATCGACGGCAAGGGCCCGATCAACGCCAAGATGACCGACGTCATCGAGAAGGTCGCGCCGGGCGTGATCGCGCGCCAGTCGGTCAGCCAGCCGGTGCAGACCGGCCTGAAGTCGATCGACTCGATGGTGCCGATCGGCCGCGGCCAGCGCGAGCTGATCATCGGCGACCGCCAGACCGGCAAGACCGC
>JBBION010000099.1:0-9643 GCA_037443345.1 Rubrivivax sp.
GCGGTCGGCCAGGGCCCATCGAGCCACCGGACGACCGGCCGCATCGACGCTTTCGGCGAGGCAGGCGGGATGGGGCTGAGTCGCCAGCGAGGCCGAGGTCATGCCCAGCGGCTCGAACACCTCGCGGCGCATCACCGCGTCGAATGGTTCTGCCCAGGTGGCCTCGATCGCGGCAGCGGCCTGGCTGTAGCCGGGATTCGAGTAGGCGTAGTGCAGTCCGGGGCAGAACCGCACTGGTCGGGCGGCGGCGCGCGCTGCCACGTCCGCCACCGGCGCGTCGAGCCACTCGCGCGTCTCTTGCGCGTCGGGGTCGTTGGCGGCGAGAGGGAGGATCGATTGAGGCTGGGCCGACATGCGTGTCTCCTTCGTTGGGCGGCCGGGTGGGCGGGGCGGATTCTGGCACAGGGACCGCGGAATTCCAAATGGTGCGAGGTTATTTCACATAATGGAACCAGACACGCCATACCGCTTGTCTGCGTGGCGCCAGACGCGTCGGGGGCCCGAGGCCACATGCCCATAATCGCGCGATGCAGCCCCTCGACGTGCGCGCTCCGACACCCGCCCTGTCGCGCACCCAGCGCCTGATCGGGCGCTGGTGGAAGCGCCAGTCGCCGGTGCGCCAGGACCGCTTCGCGACGATCGGCCCGCTGGTGTCGGTGCTGCTCTTCCTCGCCGCCATCATCTCGGCGTTCTGGTACCTGCGCCAGGAGGAGATCGGCCGCGAGACGGAAGCCGTCAAGCGCGACACCGAGATCGCGCAGCAGCAGTTGCGGATGCGCCTCGTCGAGAACCAGGACCTGCTGCTGCGTCTGGCGCGCGACCTGGTGGCGCGCGAACCGGGACGCAGCGAGTTCGAGACGCAGGCGCTCGCGATCGGCAGCGAGCGCCCGGAGATCGGTCACCTGCTGTGGATCGGCCGCGACCGCCAGCGCGTGGCGGGATGGTCGGCCACCCCGTTCCACTACGAGGCCAACCCGCAGGGCGAGGCGCCCGGGCTCGACTTCGACGGGCAGCGCCCGGACACCGCGCCCGCACGCGCCTTCGAGGCCGCGCTCGCGCAGCGCCAGCCGGTGTACTCGGAGGCGTTCAACGACACCACCGGTGCGCCGGTGTTCCAGGTCTACGTGCCGCTGATGCAGCGCGGACGCGTCGCCGGCATGCTCGTGGCGCAGTACACGATCGAGGTCCTGCTGCGCCTGGCGGTGCCCAACGAGATCGTGCAGCGGCACGCGATGTCCGTGATCGACATCGCCAGCGGGCGCGAACTGGTGGGCACCGTCACCGCCATGCCCGGCCAGCCGCCGCGGCACGCCGAGATCGTCTACCAGCTGCCGCTGACGCCGGCGACCGACCACCTGCTGCTGCGCGGGCACGGCTGGCGCACCTCGGCCGGGCTGGTCAGCACCACGCTGTTCTGGATGGTGGTGCTGCTGTCGGCGCTGACGGTGTGGATGCTGTTCGGCAGCTGGCGCCACATGCAGCGGCGCACGCAGATCCAGGACGCGCTCGTCGCCGAGACGAACTTCCGCCGCGCGATGGAGAACTCGATGCTCACCGGCATGCGCGCGATGGACCTGGAGGGCCGCATCACGTACGTGAACCCGGCGTTCTGCGCGATGACGGGCTTCTCCGAGACCGAGCTGATCGGGCGCCTGCAGCCGTTCCCGTACTGGCCGCCCGACCGCATCGAGGAGAACGCGCGGCTGCTGCGCCAGGAACTGGCCGGCCGCAGCCCGGCCGGCGGCATCGAGGTCAAGGTGATGCGCAAGGACGGCACCGTGTTCGACGCGCGGATGTACGTCTCGCCGCTGGTCGACGCGCACGGCGACCAGACCGGCTGGATGACGTCGATGACGAACATCACCGAGGCCAAGCGCATCCGCGACCAGCTCTCGGCGTCGCACGAGCGCTTCACGACGGTGCTCGAGGGGCTCGACGCGGCGGTGTCGGTGCTGTCGGTGCAGCAGAGCGAGCTGCTGTTCGCCAACCGCTCGTACCGCATGTGGTTCGGCGCCGACGCGCGCGGCCACGCGCTGCTGGCCGGCACGCAGTTCCGCCTGCCGGATCCGCAGGCCGACGACGAGGACGGCCTCGCGGGCATCCCGACGCAGGAGTTCACCGACACCGGCTCCGACCCGCGCGAGGTCTTCGTCGAGGCGCCGGGCAAGTGGTTCGACGTGCGCTCGCGCTACCTGCAGTGGACCGACGGGCGGCTCGCGCAGATGCTGATCGCCACCGACATCACGGCGCGCCGGCGCGCCGAGGAACTCGCGCAGCAGCAGGCGCAGAAGGCCGAGGTCACGAGCCGGCTCGTGACGATGGGCGAGATGGCGTCGTCGGTGGCGCACGAGCTGAACCAGCCGCTGACGGCGATCACCAACTACTGCAACGGCATGGTCTCGCGCGTGAAGTCGGGCACGATCGGCAACGACGACCTCGTCGCCGCGCTCGAGAAGACGGCGCACCAGGCGCGCCGCGCCGGGCAGATCATCCACCGCATCCGCGCCTTCGTGAAACGCAGCGAGCCGCAGCGGCAGAGCGCGCAGGCGCGCTCGATCGTCGACAACGTCGTCGAGCTCGCCGGCATCGAGCTGCGCCGCCGGCGCGTGCAGCTGCAGACCTATGTCGCGCAGCATCTGCCGGCGCTGCTGGTCGACCCGATCCTGATCGAGCAGGTGCTGCTCAACTTGCTGAAGAACGCCGCCGAGGCGATCGACCTCGCGCAGCTGCCGCCGTCGCGCCGGCACATCGAGCTGCGCGTCGTGCCGCGCCACACGCCGGAAGACGGCGGCGGCGTCGAGTTCAGCGTCACCGACAGCGGCCCGGGCATGAAGCCCGAGGTGCTCGCGCGCATGTACGAGGCGTTCTACTCGACGAAGTCCGACGGGCTGGGCATCGGGCTGGGCCTGTGCCGCTCGATCGTCGAGTCGCACCGTGGCCGGCTGCGGGCGCAGAACCTCTACAATGGCGAGGCCGTCGTCGGCTGCCGCTTCTCGTTCACGCTGCCGGTCGACGTGGGGGCCCGTGCCGACGAGGCGCCGTCTTCGGCCCCCGAGATGCAACGCACCGCGGACTCCGCCACCCTCCCATGAGCCTGATCCCCAAGAAGGGCACCGTCTACGTCGTCGACGACGACGAAGCCGTGCGCGATTCGCTGCAGTGGCTGCTCGAAGGCAAGGACTACCGCGTCAAGTGCTTCGACTCGGCGGAGTCGTTCCTGTCGCGCTTCGACCCGCGCGAGGTGGCCTGCCTGATCGCCGACATCCGCATGGACGGCATGAGCGGGCTGGAGCTGCAGGACCGCCTGCTCGAGCGCAAGAGCCCGCTGCCGATCGTCTTCATCACCGGCCACGGCGACGTGCCGATGGCCGTGACGACGATGAAGAAGGGCGCGATGGACTTCATCGAGAAGCCGTTCAAGGAAGACGAGCTGCTCGGCCTCGTCGAGCGCATGCTCGAGCAGGCGCGGCTGGCCTTCAGCCAGCACCAGGAGCAGGCCAGCCGCGACGCGCTGCTGTCGCGCCTGACGACGCGCGAGACGCAGGTGCTCGAGCGCATCGTCGCCGGGCGGCTGAACAAGCAGATCGCCGACGACCTCGGCATCAGCATCAAGACGGTCGAGGCGCACCGCGCCAACATCATGGAGAAGCTCAACGCCAACACGGTCGCCGACCTGCTGAAGATCGCGCTCGGCGCCCACAGCAAGGTCTGACGGCGTTGCCGATCCCCTGCCCCGAGGCCGCTGCCCCCAGCGGCCTCGTTCGTTTCTGACGAGGACCCCCACCGATGCCCGCCCGACTGATCGACGGCAACGCCCTGTCCCGCCACCTGCGCGCCGACGTCGCACGCCGCGCCGCCGCGCTGGCCGCGCGCGGCGTCACGCCCGGCCTGGCCGTGATCCTCGTCGGCGACGACCCGGCCTCGGCGGTGTACGTGCGCAACAAGGTCAAGGCCTGCCACGACAGCGGGATCCGGTCGGTGCAGGAGACCTACCCGGCGACACTGACGCAGGCCGCGCTGCTGGCGCGCGTCGCGGCGCTCAACGCCGACCCGGCGATCCACGGCATCCTGGTGCAGATGCCACTGCCCAGGCACCTCGACGCGCAGGCCGTCATCGAGGCGATCGACCCCGCGAAGGACGTCGACGGGTTCTCGACCACCAGCGCCGGCGAGCTGATGACGGGCCTGCCCGGGCTGCGCCCCGCGACGCCCGCCGGCTGCATGAAGCTGATCGAGAGCGCCGGCGTCGACCTGCGCGGCAAGCACGCCGTCGTGATCGGGCGCAGCAACACGGTGGGCAAGCCGATGGCGCTGCTGCTGCTGCAGGCCCATGCCACCGTCACCGTGTGCCACAGCGCGACGCCGGACCTCGGCGCCTTCACGCGCCAGGCCGACGTCGTCGTCGTCGCCGTCGGGCGGCGCCACACGCTGACGGCCGAGATGGTCAAGCCCGGCGCCGTCGTGATCGACGTCGGCATCAACCGCGACGAGCAGGGCAAGCTGTGCGGCGACGTCGACTTCGCGGCCGTGTCGCAGGTCGCCGGCGCGATCACCCCGGTGCCCGGCGGGGTCGGGCCGATGACGATCACAATGTTGCTGATGAACGCCCTCGACGCGGCCGAACGCGCCGCCGGCGCGCCCGCCACGCCCGGTCCATGACGCCATGACCAATCCGCTGCTCGACACCGCGGGCTTGCCCCGCTTCGCCGACATCCGCCCCGAGCACGTCACGCCGGCACTCGACGTGCTGCTCGCCGACGCGCGCGCCGCGCTCGAGCGCGCCGTCGGCCCCGAGGTGCCGGCCGACTACGACGCGATGTCGGCCGTGCTCGACGTCGCCTCCGAGCGTCTCGGCCGCGCGTGGGGTGCGGTCAACCACCTGAACCACGTCGCCGACACGCCCGAGCTGCGCGCCGCTTACAACGAGAACCTGCCGCGCGTCACCGAGTTCTACACCGCGCTCGGCGCCGACGAGCGGCTGTACGCGAAGTACAAGGCGATCGCCGCGAGCCCGGTGGCCGCCTCGCTGAACCCGGCGCGCCGGCGCGCGCTCGACAACGCGCTGCGCGACTTCGTGCTCTCGGGCGCCGAGCTGACAGGCGAGGCCAAGGAGCGCTTTCGCCAGATCCAGGAGCGCTGCGCCGAGCTGTCGCAGGCCTACTCCGAGCACGTGCTCGACGCGACCGACCGCTATGCGCTGTACGTGCCCGAGTCGCGGCTGGACGGCGTGCCCGACGACGTGCGCGACGCTGCGCGCGAGGCCGCACAGGCCGAGGGCCGCGACGGCTGCAAGCTCACGCTGCGCGCACCGTGCTTCTGGCCCGTGATGCAGTACGGCACCGACCGCGCGCTTCGCCAGGAGCTGCACCGCGCCTACGCGACGCGCGCCAGCGAGCTCGGCGACCCGGCGCTCGACAACAGCGCGGTGATGCGCGAGCTGCTGCAGCTGCGCCGCGAGCAGGCCCAGCTGCTCGGCCACCCGACCTTCGCGCACGTCTCGCTGGTGCCGAAGATGGCCGACAGCCCCGAGCAGGTGCTCTCGTTCCTGCGCGACCTCGCGCGGCGCGCGCGCCCTTACGCCGAGCGCGACCTCGCCGAGCTGCGCGAGTTCGCCGCGCGCGAGCTCGGCATCGCCGAGCTGCAGCCCTGGGACATGGCCTACGCCAGCGAGCGGCTCAAGCAGGCGCGCTACGCGTTCAGCGACCAGGAGGTGCGTCAGTACCTGACCGAGCCGCGCGTGCTCGACGGGCTGTTCCGCATCGTCGAGACGGTGTTCGAGGTCGAGATCCGTCCCGACAGCGCACCGGCCTGGCACCCGAGCGTGCGCTTCCACCGCCTCGAGCGCGGGGGCGAGCTGCTCGCGCAGTTCTACCTGGACCCGTACGCCCGGTCGGGCAAGCGCGCCGGCGCGTGGATGGACGACGTGCGCGGGCGCTGGCAGCGCCCCGACACGGGGCTGCAGACGCCGGTCGCGCACCTGGTGTGCAACTTCGCGCCGCCGGTGGGCGGCAAGCCTGCGCTGCTGACGCACGACGACGTCACGACACTGTTCCACGAGTTCGGCCACGGGCTGCACCACATGCTCACGCGCGTCGAGGACCTCGGCGTGGCCGGCATCAGCGGCGTCGAGTGGGACGCGGTCGAGCTGCCCAGCCAGTTCATGGAGAACTTCTGCTGGGAATGGGACGTCATGAAGCGACTGAGCGCGCACGTCGACACCGGCGAGGCGCTGCCGCGCGCGCTGTTCGACAAGATGCTCGCGGCGAAGAACTTCCAGAGCGGGCTGCAGATGCTGCGCCAGGTCGAGTTCGCGCTGTTCGACATGCGCATCCACCTCGAGCCCGACGCCTGCGACCGCATCGCCGCGATTGCCGACGAGGTGCGCGACGAGGTCTCGGTCGTGCCGCGCGCCGACTACAACCGCTTCGCGCACTCGTTCTCGCACGTCTTTGCGGGCGGCTATTCGGCCGGTTACTACAGTTACAAGTGGGCCGAAGTGCTCAGCGCCGACGCGTGGAGCGCGTTCGAGGAACGCGGCGTCTTCGACCGCGACACCGGGCGGCGCTACCGGCGCGAGATCCTCGAGGTCGGCGGCAGCCGCAAGGCAATCGACAGCTTCCGCGCCTTCCGCGGGCGTGAACCAATGATCGACGCGCTGCTGCGCCACCAGGGCATGGCTTGAGGCGGCAGCGCGCGCTGCGGTAGATTGCGCGCATGCGATTACCCCGCCGCAACCTCTCCCCCGCGCCTGCCGCGCTGCTCGTCGTGCTCGCCGCCGCGGCGATGCCGGCGCCCGCGCAGGGTCTGTACAAAATCGTCGCCCCCGACGGCACCGTCACCTACACCGACCGCCCGCCGCCGGCGGGCAGCGCGCGCGTGCAGCCGCTGGGCCGCAGCGGCGCGCCGAGTGCCGCGGTCGGCTCCGGGCAACTGCCCGCCGGGCTGCGCGAGGTGGCGGCGCGCTTTCCCGTCGTGCTCTACACGGTGGCGAACTGCGCGCCGTGCGACCGCGGGCGCGAGTTGCTGCGTGGCCGCGGCATCCCTTACGAAGAGCGGCTGGCCGACCCCGACACCGACCGCGACGCTTGGCTGCGCGCTGTCGGCAGCATGGAGGCGCCGGGGTTGACGGTCGGCGCGCAGGCGCTGCGCGGATTCAACGCCGACGAGTGGCAGTCCACGCTCGACCTCGCCGGCTACCCGCGTGCGTCACGGCTGCCGCCGAACTACCCGCCGGCGGCGGTGGTGCCTCTGGTCGCGCGGCGCACGCTGCCCGAGCCGGCGTCGAACGACGAGGCACCGGCCGAGCTGCCGCCGCAGCCGACGGTGCCGCTGCCGGGCGGTGGCGGCATCCGCTTCTGAGCCCCCTGGGCCGGGCCCGCCCGGCCCGCCCCCCCGCGGGGGTTGCGGAAACCTGGGGCCTCCCGGCGTTCCCTCGAGAGCCCCGGCGGCGGCCGGCCCCGCCCCGTCAATGCGACGGCGGGGGCGCACGCAGCCCCCGCGCCGTCCAGCTGCCGGCCGCCGTCGTCGCGGCCATGACCCAGAACAGCAGCGCCGCGCCAAGCGCCGCGCCGACGGCGCCGAACAACAGCGGCATCATCGTGCTCGCCGCGTTGATCGACATCGAGCGCAACGCGATCGCCTCGCCGTGGCGGGCCTCGGGCGTGGCGTGGTGCAGCAGCGACATGATCATCGGCTGCACGATGCCCAGCGTCACGCCGAGCAGCAGCGCGCACGCGCCCATCAGCCACGGCGAGGTCGCCAGCGGGTAGAGCGCGAACACGGCGGCGGTGCCCAGCATCGACGCGCGCACGACGGCCACTTCGCGCACGCGGTGCGCGAGCAGCGGCAGCAGCAGCCGCACGCCGCTGACCGACAGCGTGAAACCGCCGAGGATCAGGCCGATCGTCGACGCGCTGAAGCCGAACTGGTGGCCGAGCACCGGCACCGCGAAGGCGTGGACGTCCCAACAGCTGGACAGCACCCAGTTGACGAGCAGCAGCCGCTTCATGCCCGGTGCGCGCAGCAGGTCCCAGCGGGTGCGCCCGGGCGGCGTCGGCGGGCGCGCCGGGCGCGGCGCGCGCGGGACGCGCCGCATGCACGCCCAGCTGACCAGCGGCAGCGCCGTCAGCAGCCCGTAGGCGGCGCCGAACCCGCCGAGGTCGATCGCGAAGCCGGCGAGCACCGGCCCGACGACGTTGGCCAGCGACGGCGCGAGGCCGACCCAGCTGAAGATGCGCACGCGCTCGACGCCGTCGCGCGCCTGCTGGCCCACGAGGCGCTGCAGCGTGATCATCCCGATGTTCGCGCCGGCGCCCGCGCAGCTCGCCGCGACGCACAGCAGCGCGAAGTGCGCCGCGCCGGCAACCCACGTCGATGCCACCGCCAGCACGGTCCCCGCCGCCGTCAGCGCCACGGCGACGTGCGCCGGGCGGTGGTAGCCGTGGCGGTCCGCGAGGCGCCCCGCCGCCAGCGCCAACACGACCGGCGCGGCAGCGAACAGCGCCAGCAGCACGCCCACCGCCCACGCGCTGTAGCCCTCGCGCAGCGCCTGCAGCGGCGCGGCCATGCGCAGCCCGGCCATCGCCGCGTGCACGCCGATCTGGGCGCCGATCAGCGCCAGCAGCACGCGCGGCGGCAGGCCTGGCGCCGCGCGCGGCGTCGCCTCAGGCATGCGAGGCGTCGTCGGGACGATCGTCGCCGACGGTGCCCAGCAGCTGCTGCGCCTGCGCTTCGGGCAGCGCCTCGACCGTCCTGAGCTGGCGCGCCATCGCGCGCGTGCGTGTCTCCGCGGCCTCGATGGTCGAACTCGCCTCGTCGAGCTTCTTCTTCGTCTTCGCGAGCACGTCGCCGAACTTGCCGAACTCGGTCTTCACGGCACCGAGCACGTGCCACACCTCGGCGCTGCGCTTCTCGAGCGCCAGCGTGCGAAAGCCCATCTGCAGGCTCGACAGCGTGGCCAGCAGCGTGGTGGGACCGGCCAGCGTCACGCGCTGCTCGCGCTGCAGCGATTCCACGAGGCCGGGGCGGCGCAGCGCCTCGGCGTACAGCCCCTCCGTGGGCACGAACAGGATCGCGAAGTCGGTGGTGTGCGGCGCGGCGACGTACTTTTCGCGGATCGTCTTCGCCTCCAGCCGCAGCCGCGCCTCGATCGCCTTGGCGGCGGCGTCGACGCCCACCGGGTCGGCGCGCTCGTGCGCGTCGAGCAGGCGCTCGTAGTCTTCGCGCGGGAACTTGGCGTCGATCGGCAGCCACAGGGGGCGGCCGTCGTCGCGACGCCCGGGCAGCCGAACCGCGAACTCGACGCGCGCGCCGCTGCCGGGCACGGTCTCGACGTTCGCGGCGTACTGGTCGGGTGCCATCACCTGCTCGAGCAGCGCGGCGAGTTGCACCTCGCCGAACACGCCGCGCGTCTTCACGTTGGTCAGCACGCGGTTGAGCGCGCCGACGTCGCGCGCCAGCACCTGCATCTCGCCCAGACCCTGGTGCACCTGCTCGAGCCGCTCGGCGACCTGGCGGAAGCTCTCGCCCAGCCGCTGCTCGAGCGTCGCGTGCAGCTTCTCGTCGACGGTGGCGCGCATCTGCTCGAGTTTGGCCTCGTTGCCCTGCTGCATCGCCTGCAGCCGCCCCTCGACGGTCTGCCGCA
>JBBION010000100.1:0-9601 GCA_037443345.1 Rubrivivax sp.
GCGACGCCAACGCACGCGCCGCATCGCCGGCCGCGGGCTCGTGCCAGGCGGTGCGTACTGCCACCTACAACCAGGTGCGCTATCCGACGAAGTTCGCCACGCTGGGCACGGCTCCCGTGCCGGCCACCCCCGGCACGGGGGCGACGGCGACGTTCACGGTCACGCAGTCGGGGACCTGCAACGGTGCCAACCAAGTCGTCTACAGCGCGGTGAGGGTCAACGGCGTCAACATCATCGCGACCAACACCGCGGCCACCACCGGCAACAACAACATCGCGGCGGCGATCCGCACGCGGATCAACGGCAACACCGCTTCGAACGGCGGCTACACGGCCGCCGGAACGAACAACACGGTGGTCATCCGGGCCCCCGTCTCGGCCGGGAACATCAACCACGCCGTGACCCTCACCCGCGCCGGCACGAATTCCTGCGTCGTCACGATCGCGCCGTCGACGCCCACGTTCAGCGGCTACGTCGCGCCCACGCCCGCGATTCCCGGCACGCCCGCCGGCTTCGCGGGCAACTTCACCCGCGTCGACATCGTGCCCTCGCTCGACACCTACCCGAAGGCGAACGGCCGCACCGACTGCGCCGGCGGCACCTGCTCCTATGCCGAGGAGATGACCAACTTCGCGAACTGGTGGACGTACTACCGCACGCGCATGCAGATGATGAAGACGTCGGCCAGCATCGCGTTCGCGCCCGTGTCCGACCAGTTCCGCCTCGGCTACCTGAGCATCAACAACGCCACCGGCGCCGACTTCCTGAACTTCGACACGTTCAGCGGCACGCACAAGTCCAACTGGTTCGGCAAGCTGCGCGCGGCCAAGCCGAGCGGCTCGACGCCGCTGCGCGCCGCGCTGTCGCGCGCCGGTCGACTGTACGCCGGCCAGTTCAACGGGCAGACGCTCAACGGCTCGACCGTCGTCGACCCGATGACGGTGTCGTGCCAGCAGAACTTCACGCTGCTGTCGACCGACGGCTACTGGAACGAGACGACGACGCCGGTACGCATCGACGGCTCGACGGCGATCGGCGACGTCGACGGCAGCCTCGACCTGCCGTACAAGGACGGCACGAACACGTCGAACTCGCTGTCGGACGTCGCGGCGTACTACTACCTGACCGACCTGCGCACGCCGGGGCTGAGCAACTGCAGCGGCCCTGGCGGCGTCGACCTGTGCGACAACAACGTGCCGACGTCCAGCAGCGACACGGCGCGCCACCAGCACATGACGACGTTCACGCTGGGCCTCGGCGCGCCGGGCTACATGCGGTACGACCCGAACTACCGCAGCGCCACGAGCGGCGACTACTTCGACGTCGCCAACGGCACGACGGCGAATCCGGGCGCGGGCATCTGTGGCTGGCAGGCCGCCGGCACCGCGTGCACGTGGCCCGCGCCGGTGGCCGACACCGAGACCGCGATCGACGACATGTGGCACGCCGCCGTCAACGGCCGCGGGACCTACTTCGAGGCGACCGACCCGGCGTCGCTGTACACCGGCCTGTCGAACGCGCTGGCCGAGATCGACCGCACCAAGGGCGCCGCGGCCGCCGCGACGACCAGCAACCCGAACATCTCGGCCGGCGACAACTTCCTGTACCTGTCGCGCTACGTCACCGGTGAATGGTCGGGCGAGCTGCTCGGGCGGCAGATCAGCGCCACCACCGGCGAGATCCTGACCAAGGACCTCGTCGACCCGGTGACCGGCGAGAAGCTGCCGCTGGACAGCGACTGGTCGGCGCGCGACCTGCTCAACGGCAACAGCAACCGCAACATCTTCATGTACGACGCCGGCAACGCCGCCACCGGCCGCAGGCCGTTCGCATGGGCGAACCTGACCGCCGTCGAGCGCGCGTTCTTCAACCTCGGCCACATCGCGGCGCCCGGCCAGGCACTGAGCCAGTTCTGCAGCTTCGGCACCACCTGCCTGCCGCCCTCGCTGCAAAGCGCCGCGGCCGGCGAGCGACTGGTCGACTTCCTGCGCGGCGTGCGCGTCGACGAGGGCGACGAGGCTGACCTCGCGAAGCCGTTCCGCCAGCGTGCCCATCTGCTCGGCGACATCGTCAACTCGGAGGCCGTGTTCGTCGGCAAGGCGATGTTCAACTATGCCGACACCGGCTACTCGGCGTTCAAGACGAGCATGCAGACGCGCCAGGGCATGGTCTACGTCGGCGCCAACGACGGCATGCTGCACGCGTTCAACGCCGACACCGGCCAGGAGGTGTGGGCCTTCGTGCCGAGCATGCTGCTGCCCCACCTGTACCGGCTCGCCGACAAGGATTACGCCAACCGGCACCGGTTCTACGTCGACGCCACGCCCACCGCCAGCGACGTCAAGATCGACGGCCAGTGGCGCACGATCCTGGTCGGCGGCCTCGGCGCCGGCGGCAGCGGCTACTACGCGCTCGACGTCACCGACCCGGCATCGCCGAAGGTGCTGTGGGAGTTCACGCACGCCAACCTCGGCCTGACCTTCGGCCGCCCCGACATCACGAAGCTGAAGGACGGCACCTGGGTGGCGATCTTCGGCTCGGGCTACAACCACGCGGGCGCGAGCCGACTGTACGTGGTCAACGCGGCCACCGGCGCGCTGATCCGCACGATCCCGACGAGCACCGGCACCGGGCTGGCGCACGTGCGCAGCTGGGTCGACAAGCCCGACGTCGACAACACCGTCAAGCGCGTCTACGGCGGCGACAACGACGGCAACCTTTGGCGCTTCGACGTCAACGGCGACATCGACCCGGCGGGCTACGACGCGCATCGGCTGGCCACGCTGCGCGGCCCGGCGGGCAACGTGCAGCCGATGACGGCGCGCCCCGAGCTCGGCCTCGTCGCCGGCCACGCCGTGGTCTTCGTCGGCACCGGCCGCTACCTCGGCACGCCCGACCTGACCGACGACAGCCCGCAGAGCGTCTACGCGATCAAAGACCCGCTCGACTCCACCACCTACGACAACCCGCGCGAGCTGGCCGGGCAGTTCGTCCGGCAGACGCTGACCGACACGACGTGCCCCAGCGGCTCGACCGTCTGCACTGCCGGCCAGGAGGTGCGCACCGGCAGCAGCAACGTCGTCAACTTCGCCGTGCACGACGGCTGGTACGTCGACCTGCCGGGCAAGCGCGAGCGCGCCAACACCGACCCGCAGCTGGTACTGGGCACGCTGGTGATGACGACGAACCTGCCCGACCAGAGCGCGTGCAAGGTCGGCGGCAGCAGCTACATCAACTTCTTCGACTACCGCACCGGTGCGCCGGTGGCCACGGCCACGGGCGTGGCCAGCGTCTCTCTCGGCGATGCGCTGGCCACGCGCCCGACCGTCGTGCGGCTCGAAGGCGGCGGCATCCGCGCGCTGACCCGGCTGTCGGACGACCGCACCGTCGTGTCGCCGGTGCCGATCTCGCTGCCCGGAGGCTCGGCTCGCCGGCTGTCGTGGCGTGAGCTCGCCATCGAGGAGTGAGCGGCAGGGCAGCCGCCGGGCGCCGGCACCGGCCGGCGCCGGCCTGCCCCCCGCGCGGCGCGGCCCGTGGGCGCTGAGCCTGCTGGCCGCGATCGCGCTGCACGGGGCCGCGGTCGTGTGGCTCCCGGCCCCGGGCGCGATGGCAGTGTCCGCCAGCCCCGGGACCGGCACGCCGTTGCAGGTGCGCTGGATCGGCGCGCGCGGTGCGCCCGTGGTGGTCCACACGGTCGATGCCCGCCACGTGGCGGGTGAGCCCGCGCAGGCCGCGCCTGCGCCCGGTCGCGTCGCGGTGCCGGCCATGGCCGTCGTGCCGGCTGCCACGGCGCGCGCGCCCGACGCGGGGGTCGCCGCCGCGCCGGGCGACGCACGTCACGCGCGGCGCGACCGTTCGGACGACGCCGCGAACGAGGACCCCGTGATCGACTCCGCCGACGGCGCGACGGGCATCGTGGTGCCCGTGCCCGACGTCCCGATGCCCGGCCCGGTGACGGTGTTGCGGCTGGCGCTCTCGGTCGACCCCGAGGGGCACGTGGCCGCACTCGACGCGCTCGACGACGATGCGCTCGACGCCCTGGTCGACGCCGTTCGGGAGGCCTTCCTCGGACAGCCTCTGTCCGGCGTCGGCGCGGCAGTGGCGCCGCGCTGGCGCCTCGAGCTGCGCTTCGTCGAGGGCGAGGCGCGGGTGCACTGGCGCTTGTGGCGCATGTCCTGACCGGCGCGTCGAGCGGGATCCGGCATCAGGCAGCCTGCAGGCCCGCCTCGACGGCGACGTCGTGGCAGCGCGCCCGCTTTCTCCCGAGATTGCCCTTCCAGGGGCGGCCGCGGCGGATGCGCCGCCATCGAGCCACGCGCGGTCCCACCCGGCCGACCGTCTGGGCCGTGTCCCACTGCCCGCGCGCGGCGCGCGGCGGCGAATGCCGCCGTGACCCGGCGCGAGCGAGGCGCGCAGGCAGGGCGGGCGACGCGGCGCCACGCGCAGCGCGCCACGAAGACCACCGACACCGTGCGCGACCGCATCCGTGCCCCGCGCGCCCGCTGCGCGCCGGGGCCGGCCACCGGGGCGGCGCGGTGAACCGGTGGGCCCGACGCCGGTCACCTGACGCCGTCGAACGCCGCAAACGGCCGCGCGGCCCCTGCCGCGACGGAACCTTCCGAACGTCGCGGTGCAAGGCGACGTGCGCCAATCGTGACGGGCCACCGTGCCGTGCCGGCCTTCCAGACGCCGCGCGACGCCGCGGCCGCGGGACGTGACCCGGCCGTCGGCGACGTCTGCGAGTCGGTGCGCCAACCACCGGCAACGGCCCGCGGGCGTACCGTTCGGTCGCGTCCTGCCGCAGTGACGCAGCACGGCGAACGCGCAAGTGAAAGCGGGACAGCGCCCTGGGGCACTGTCCCGCGACAACAGGCGACCGCGAGGTCTGCGCTCGGCGCGTCAGCGCGCCGCGGTGCGCTCGGTCACGACCTTGGGCGTGATGAAGACCAGCAGTTCGGTCTTGTTGGACCGGCGCACCGTGTTCTTGAACAGGTTGCCCAGCACCGGCACGTCGCCCAGCACCGGCACCTTGTTGACGTCGGTGCGGTCTTCCTGCGTGAAGATGCCGCCGATCACGACGGTACCGCCGTTCTCGACGAGCACCTGCGTGCGCACGCGCTTGGTGTTGATCGCCGGGCCGGCATCCGTGTCGGCGCCGCGGCTGTCCTTCGTCACGTGGACGTCCAGGATCACGTTGCCCTCGGGCGTGATCTGCGGCGTCACCTCGAGGCGCAGGCTGGCCTTCTTGAACTCGACCGCCGTCGCGCCCGAACTGGTCGCGTTCTGGTACGGGATCTCCTCGCCCTGCTCGATCTCGGCCTTGACCTGGTCGGCCGTGATGACGCGCGGGCTCGAGACGATCTTGCCCTTGCCGTCGGCCTCGAGCGCCGACAGCTCCAGGTTCAGGAAGCGGTTCATCGACGAACTGAACAGCGACAGCGCGAACGTGGCCGGCGCCGCGGTTCCGAGGTTCGCAGCCGGCAGGTTGACGAACTGCGTGTTGTTGAACGGCACCTGCGGGCTCTGCAGCGTCTGGTAGCCGATCGCGCTGTAGTTGCCGCCCGGCATGATGTAGTTGCCGCCGCCCAGGTTGGCGCCCGGGATGCCGCCCCTCAGGCCGGTGAGGTCGCTGAAGCCGAGCTTGACGCCGAGCGAGCGGCCGAACGTGTCGTCGGCCTCGACGATGCGCGCCTCGATCTGCACCTGGCGCACCGGGATGTCGATCTTGGCGATCAGCGCCTGGATCTCCTCGAGCTTGCTCGGGATGTCGGTGACGAACAGCTGGTTCGTGCGCGTCTCGAAGATCACGCTGCCTCGCGGGCTCAGGATGCGCGCCGGGTTGTTCGCCGCGCTGCCGGCGCTGCCGCCCATCGACTGGCCCGTCAGGCCCTTGGCGACCTCCTCGGCCTTGGTGTAGTTGAGCTGGAACGACTGCGTGCGCACCGGCTCCAGGTCGCTGATCTTGCGCCGCGCCTCGAGCTCGACCTGCTCCTTGGCCAGCAGCTCGTCCTTCGGCGCGATCCAGATCACGTTGCCCGACTTGCGCAGCCCCAGGCCCTTGGCCTGCAGGATGATGTCCAGCGCCTGGTCCCACGGCACGTCCTTCAGCCGCAGCGTGACGTTGCCGGTGACGGTGTCGCTGGTGACGACGTTGAAGTTGGTGAAGTCGGCGATGACCTGCAGCAGCGCGCGCACCTCGATGTTCTGGAAGTTCAGGCTCAGCTTCTCGCCAGAGTAGCCGGGGCCCTGCACCAGCTTGTTCGGGTCGATCGCCATCGGCCGCACCTCGAGCACGAACTGGCGGTCGCTCTGGTAGGCGCTGTGCTCCCACGAGCCGCGCGGCTGAACGACCATGCGCACGCGGTCGCCGTCCTGCGTCGTCGTGATCAGGTTGACCGGGGTGCCGAAGTCGGTCACGTCCAGCCGCCGGCGCAGGCGGTCGGGCACCGTCGCGCGCGGGAACTCGACGACCAGGTTCTGCCCCTGCTGGCGGATGTCGACGCCGACCTGCGTGCTCGGCAGTTCGACGATGACGCGCCCCGCGCCGTCGGCGCCGCGGCGGAAGTCGATGTCGCGCAGCGCGAGCACGTCGGCGTTCTGCGCCGGGGCGAACGTCGGCGCCGGCGCCGGAGCGCCGACGGCTGCCGCGGTCGGCGACGGCGCGCCGCTGTCGACGACGAGCAGCAGCGACTTGCCGTCGATCTGCGCACGGTAGTTGGCGGCCTGGCGCAGGTTGAGCACCAGCCGCGTGCGGTCGTCACCCTGCGCGATGTTGACCGAGCGCAGGTTGCCCTGGTTGATCTCGACGCTGGGGCGACCCACCGCGCTGCGCACGCCGGGCAGGTCGATCGCGATGCGCGGCGGCGCCTGGATCGCGAAGCCCGGCGGCACGGCCGCCAGCGGCTCGCTCAGCTCGATGCGCACGACGTCGGCGCCGGCCTGCTGGCTGCTGCTGATCGACTGGATGATGCTCTGGGCCCAAGCGCCCAGGGGGGTACCGGCCACCAGCGCGACCGCCGCGCCCCAGGCCCGCCAATTGATCGACATGCGGTTCTCCAGCATTGTTGTCACTCCGTGCGCCGCGTTCACCGGCGGCCCTCCTGCAGCTGCAGCGCCATCGGACGCTCGATCCACTCGCCCGCGGCGTCCTGCACGATCTCGCGCAGCCTGATCTCGGTCTCGTCGATGCCCGTGATGCGGCCGAAGTTCTGGCCGATGTAGTCGCCCACGGCGACCTGGTACAGCAGGTTGTTGACCCTGAGCAGCGCGTGCGGGCGCCCGGACTTGCTCACGCTGCCCACCATCGTCATGCTGTCGAGAGGAAAGTCCTCGAGCGGCTCCTTGCGCCGGTTGAGTTCGGCCGCCAGCACCGAGCTGGGCTGGCGTGCCTCCTGGCGCAGCGCCACCGTCAGCTTCTGGTTGCTGAAGGGCTCGACGACGTCGAGACCCGAGTAGGCCTCGGGTTCGAACTTCTTCGGCGGCTGCAGCGGGGTCACGTTCGGCTTGACCTCGCGGCGCTGCTGCGCCATCCACTGGCTCAGCTCCTCCTGCTCGGCGCCGCAGCCGGCCAGCGCGACGACCACGCCGGCCAGCGCGAGCCACACGCCATGTCGGTGCGCCATCTTCATTTCTTCGCTCCGGGCTTCTTCTTCGCGGCCTCGGCAGCGGCCTTGCGCTGCTCGGCGACCTCGGCCGCGTCGAGGTAGCGGTAGGTGCGCGCCGTGGCTTCCATCGCCAGCAGGCCGCTGCCGGCCTGGGCGTCGCGGCCCGACGGCGCCGTCAGCACCAGGTTGTGCAGCGTGACGATGCGCGACAGGTTGGCGACGTCGGCGGTGAAGGCGCCGATGTCGTGGTAACGCCCGCTGACCTTGATCGAGATCGGCAGCTCGGCGTAGTACTCCTTGACCGCGACCTGCCCGGGACGGAACAGCTCGAACTGCAGGCCGCGGCCGAGGCCGGCCTGGTTGATGTCCGACAGCAGCGCATCCATCTCGGCCTTGCCCGGCAGCTGCTTCTCGAGCTGGGTCACGTACTCCTCGACCTGCAGCTTCTGCTTGCGCAGTTCCTCGAGGTTGACCGCCTGCGTCAGCTTGCTGCGGTAGTCCTGCTTCAGCGACGGCTCGCGGGCGCGCTCGGCCTGCAGCGTGTCGGTGGCCTCCGACAGCACCAGGAACCAGCCACCGACGACGACCAGCGCCGCGACGACGGCGTACGCCGCGAGCTTGGGCAGCGGCGGCCACTGCCCGGGCTTGTTCATGTCCAGGCCGCGGAACTGCGCCGCCGCCTCGCCGAATGCGCGCCCGACGTCGAGGCCGGGCTGGTTCGCCTTGGTCACCATGGTGGGTCGGTCCTCAGGACTTGCGTGCCACGCGCGCCGCCGCCGCGGCCGGCGCGGCGTCCGCCGGCGGCTGCAGCTGCTTGAGCGACACGCGCAGCGAGAAGTCGTACAGGCGGCGCTGCTGGGCGCGCGCGGCCTCGCGGGCGTTGGGCGACTGCGCGCCGGCGATCTTGATCTCGACCAGCTCGGGGCGCTCGAGCCACGGCGAGTTGTACTGCGTGTTGCGCAGGAACTCGGAGACGCGCTCGTTGGTCTGCGCGACGCCGGTGATCGTCACGACGGCGCCGCTCTGGCGGATGGCCGTCAGGTACACGCCTTCGGGCGTCTGCTTGGCGATCTCGTTGAGCAGGTACACCGGCACGTTGCGGTTGGTCTGCAGGTCCTCGACCGCCTTCTGCCGCGCCTTCAGCGCCTCAATCTCGGCGCGCAGGTTGGCGATGTCCTTGATTTGCGCCTCGAGCTTGCGGATCTCGCTGGTCAGGAACGCGTTGCGGTCCTGCTGCGCCGAGGTCATCTGCTGCAGCAGCACCCACCACGTGCCGGCGACGGCCAGGCCCACGATCGCCGACAGCACGAGACCGGCGTAGAACGCCTGCTGGCGCCGGCGGCGCTTTTCTTCCCGGTGGGGAAGCAGGTTGATCAGAATCACTGCACGAACCTCCGCATCGCCAGACCGCAGGCGGTCAGGTACGACGGTGCCTCGCGGCGCACGCGGCTCTCGCGCACCGCCGAGCCGAGCTTCATGTGCTCGAACGGGTTGACGACCTGCGCCGCGAAGCCGGTCAGCTCCGTCACGCGCTCCTTCAGCCCCGGCAGCGTCGCCGTGCCGCCGCCCAACATGATGTAGTGCACCTTGTGGTGCGGCGTGCTGGTGAAGAAGTACTGCAGCGCGCGGCCGATCTCCTGCGAGAGCGTGTCGACGAACGGCACGAGCACGGTCGACTCGTAGTCCTCGGGCAGGTCGCCCGAGAGCTTCTTGCCCTCGGCCTCCTCGAACGACAGGCCGTACTGGCGCGAAATCAGGTGCGTCAGCTGCGCGCCGCCGAAGGCCTGGTCGCGGTCGTACAGCAGCTCCTCGTCGCGCAGCACTTTCAGGCTCGTCGTGTCGGCCCCGATCTCGAACAGCGCCACCAGCGCGTCCTTGCCCTCGCCGGGCAGCTGCGCGACGAGCCGGCTCATCGCCAGCCGCGACGCGTGCGACTCGATGTCGAGCACCACCGGCTTCAGGCCGGCCGCCTCGGCCAGGCCCTGGCGGTCCTGCAC
>JBBION010000101.1:0-9583 GCA_037443345.1 Rubrivivax sp.
CGCGCGTGTTCATCTCGATGAAGTAGAACTCGCCGTTCTCGTACAGGAACTCGAACGTGCCGGCACCGCGGTAGCCGATCTTGCGGCACGCGGCGGCACAGCGGTCGCCGATGCGCTCGATGATGCGCCGCGGGATGCCCGGCGCCGGCGCCTCCTCGATGATCTTCTGGTGCCGGCGCTGCATCGAGCAGTCGCGCTCGCCGAGCCACACGGCGTTGCGGTGCGAGTCGGCCAGCACCTGGATCTCGATGTGCCGCGGGTTCTGCAGGAACTTCTCCATGTAGACCTGCGGGTTGCCGAACGCCGCGCCGGCCTCGCTGCGCGTCATCTGCACCGCGTTGAGCAGGGCGGCCTCGGTGTGCACCACGCGCATGCCGCGGCCGCCACCGCCGCCGGCGGCCTTGATGATCACCGGGTAGCCGACCGAGCGCGCGATGCGCACGACCTCCTTCGGGTCTTCGGGCAGCGCGCCTTCGGAGCCCGGCACGCAGGGCACCCCGGCGCGGATCATCGCCTGCTTGGCCGAGACCTTGTCGCCCATCGTACGGATCGCCGAAGGCGGCGGGCCGATGAACGTGAAGCCGCTCTGCTCGACGCGCTCGGCGAAGTCGGCGTTCTCGCTGAGGAAGCCGTAGCCCGGGTGGATCGCCTCCGCATCGGTGACCTCGGCCGTCGAGATGATCGCCGGCATGTTGAGGTAGCTCTGCGCCGAGGGCGCCGGGCCGATGCACACGGCCTCGTCGGCGAGCTTGACGTACTTGGCGTCGCGGTCGGCCTCGGAGTAGACGACGACCGACTTGATGCCCATCTCGCGGCAGGCGCGCTGCACGCGCAGGGCGATCTCGCCTCGGTTGGCTATCAGAATCTTCTTGAACATGGTGCCTCGGCTCGATCGCCCTCAGCAGGCTGCGCCTGCCGGGCGATGTGGCTTCGCCGCCCCGCCTTCGGCGCGGTCGCCTCGGTGGGCGATCAGGATCTTCTTGAACATGGTGCCTCGGCTCGATCGTCCTCGTGGGCTGCGACTGCGGGGGGCTGTCGTCCGCGCGGCCGCGCGGGCGGGGGCCATCGCCGCGTTCACTCGATGACGAACAGCGCCTGGCCGAACTCGACGGCCTGCCCGTTGTCGACCAGGATGCGCGTGACCGTGCCGCCCTTGTCGGCCTCGATCTCGTTCATGATCTTCATCGCCTCGATGATGCACAGCGGCTGGCCCGCGGTGACCTCCTGGCCGACCTCGACCATGGGCTTGGCCCCCGGGCTCGACGCGCGGTAGAAGGTGCCGACCATCGGCGACTTGACCACGTGGCCGGCGATCGCGGCCGGCTCCGGCGCCGCCGCAGCGACGGGCGCCGCGGCCGCGACCGGGGCGGGCGCCGCCGCCGGCATCGTCGGCAGGGCCGTGAGCATCGGCATGGCCGCCGCGACACGTGCATCGGCCTTGACGATGCGGACCTTGCCGTCGGCCTCGGTGATCTCGAGCTCGGAAATGTTCGACTCCGAAACGAGGTCGATCAGCGTCTTGAGCTTGCGCAAATCCATCGTGGCATCCCTCGTGAGACCCTGGCGTCGCGTCGCGAGCCCTTGACGGGTCTTGTGCGTCTTCTGTCTTTTACTGCGGCGAATTGTGTGCCCGTTGCACCGTTCTTCTGCGAGGCCGTGCTGCCATGCGGTTAAGGTCACGCGCTTCGTGGCATCGGCGTCGCGCAGCTCGCGGATGGCGGAATGTACGCGCTTTCGGCGACGTTGGCGAGGAGATCGCCAAAATTCGGCGCTGCGCCTCGCTCAGCGCAGAGCGCTGGCCCAGCCGACCAGCTCGTCGTAGTTCGTCACGCCGAGCTTGCGGTGCGCGACCCGTCCGTCGCGCCCGAAGACGACCGTGAATGGCAGCGCCCCGGTGACGTTGCCCAACTCGCGGCCGAGCTCGGTGCCGCCGAAGCCGGCCAGACCGATGGGAAAGCCGACCGGCACGCGCTGCAGGAACTGGCGCACCGGGGTCGGGCCGTCGATCGCCAAGCCGACGACCTGCCAGCCGCGCGCGGCGAAGTCGCGGTGGAAGCGGTCCAGCTCGGGCATCTCCTTGACGCAGGGCGGGCACCAGGTGGCCCAGAAGTTGAGCACCAGCGCACGGCCGCGGAACTCGGCCATGTCGAGCCGGCCGCCGTCGGGGCGGTCGAACTGCAGCGACCACAGCGTCGTGGACGCGGGCTCAGGCTCGGACCCGGCCACGCGCGCCTGCCGCCACAGCGCGCCGCCGAGGCCGGCCGCCGCGGCGGCGGCGCCAACAGCGGCCATCAGCGCGGTGCGGCGATTCATCGCCAAGGCGGCGCGTCGGCGGCGTCCGCGGCGTCGGCGAGCAGCCGCCGCAGCGCCGTGAGGTCGCCGCGCAGCGTGCGCCCGCGCGCGTCGGGCTTGAGCGCGCCGCGCAGGTCGTCGAGGTCGCGCACGTGCAGGTGCAGCGTTACCGTCTCGCCCAGCTGGGCGCAGCGGCTGGCCACGCTGAGCACCGGCACCGGCTCGCCGCGCGCGCCGCCGGGGGCGCTGGCCACGTCGTAGTCGATGCCGAGGTTGATCAGCGCGATCTCGGCGGCCTTGGGGTCGTCGCAGAACAGGTCCAGGTGCAGGCTCGACAGCCGTGTCGCGGTGCCGCGCCACGCGGCGCCGGTCAGGTGGGGGCGGAACTCGGCGAGCCGCTGCATCCACGGCACGGCGTGACGGCGCAGCGCCGCCAGCTCGGCGGGCTGCGTGTCGGCGTGGAACAGCGCGAGGTACTCGCGCACCTGGTCCTCGACGGCGTCGTTGCCCGGCAGGTCGGCGCCGCGCACCGCGCGCGCGCCCAGCACGCGCGCCGCCTTGCGCTTGGCCGCGCCGTACTCCATGCCTTCGTCGACCACCAGCCGCGCGGCGGCGGCGGCGATCTCGGTCGTCAGGTCGTGCTCCACGCCGGGCATTGTGCCGGCCGGCGCCGGGGCCTGCCCGGCTCAGGGCAGCTCGACGGCGCCCATGCGCGCAGCGATCGTCGCGGCGCGACCGCGCACGTAGGCCGAGTCGGGGCGCTTCTCGAAGCGCTTCGGCGCCGGCAGCATCACGGCCAGCCGCGCGGCCGGCATCACGCCGAGCTGCGCCGCGTCGACGCGGAAGTAGTGGCGCGCGGCGGCCTGGGCGCCGAACACGCCTTCGCCCCACTCGACATGGTTCAGGTAGACCTCGAGGATGCGCCGCTTGGGCAGCAGCAGCTCGAGCCACTGCGTGACGACGAACTCCTGCGCCTTGCGCGCGAGCGTGCGCTCGCTGGAGAGGAACAGGTTCTTCGCCAGCTGCTGCGTGATCGTCGAGCCGCCGACGACGCGCGGCGCTCGCGTGTCGGGGCGCCGCTCGCGGCGCGCCAGCTCGCGCAGGTTGCGCTCCCAGGCCTTCTCGATCGCGTCCCACTCGACGCCGCTGTGCTCGACGAAGCCCGCGTCTTCGCTGGCGATCACGGCGCGCTTGAGGTGCGGCGAGATGCGCGCGTCGTCGACCCAGGTCTGGCTCCACAGGATGCGGCCCTGCGTCGTCAGCAGCCGCCACGCCTCGCTGCGCTGGAACGTCGTCGACGCCGGGTCGACCACGGTCATCAGCGCGACGCGCGCGCCGAAGTACAGCTGCAGCGCCGCGAAGGCCAGCAGCGCCAGCGCGAGCAGCCGCACGACCTCGGTGCGCGCGCGCCGCCACGCGCCCACCGCGCTCAGCCCTCCTGCGCGGCGAGCCGCGCGCGCAGTGCAGCCAGCACCGGGGCCGTGTCGGGGCGCACGCCGCGCCAGACGAAGAACGCCTCGGCCGCCTGCTCGACGAGCATGCCCAGGCCGTCGCGCCCGTGCGCGCCATGCGCGTGCGCCCAGGCGACGAAATCGTCGGCCGCGGCGCCGTACATCAGGTCGACCGCGAGCGCCCCGTCGCGCAGCACCGTGGCCGGCACCGGCACCGGCGCGCCGGCGAGGCTGCTCGCCGTGCTGTTGACGACGACGTCGAAGCGCTCGCCCGGCGCGTCGAGCCCGGCCACCGCCAGCCGCACGCCGTGCCGCGTGGCCCACGCGCGGTGTCGCTCGACGAGCACGCGCGCCTTGTCGGGCGTGCGGTTGGCCACCGTCACCGCCGCCGCGCCGGCCTCGACGAGCGGCCCGAGCACGCCCGCCGCGGCGCCACCGGCGCCGATCAGCAGCACGCGCCTGCCGCGCAGCGGCACGCCGGCATTGACCTCGATGTCGCGCCGCAGGCCGATGCCGTCGGTGTTGTCGGCGCTCCAGCCGTCGGGGTCGAAGCGCAGCACGTTGGCCGCGCGCGCGAGCGCGGCGCGCTCGCTCAGCCTCGCCGCGAGGTGGGGCACCTCGAACTTGAACGGCACCGTCACGTTGCAGCCGCGCGCGCGCCGGTAGCGGCCGTCGCCGCCGCGGGCGAAGTCGCGCACCGTGTCGGCGAAGCCGTCGAGCGGGCACCACACGCGCACGTACTCGACGCGCTGCCCGGTCTGGCGCGCGAACTCGGCGTGGATGAACGGCGACTGGCTGTGCGCGACGGGGTTGCCGATCACGGCGTACAGGTCGGGCTCGTCGCCCGGCGGCAGGGAAGACGTCATGGTCAGCGTTGCGACTCGAGCATCCGCGCTTCCATCGCGTCGTCGCGCGTGAAGCGGAAGCGCGACGTGACGACGATCTGGTCGGCCTCGCGGCGCATTGCCTGCGTGAACGGGCCGAACGGCGACGCCGCGTGCACGATCGCGATCGCGCGGCGGTCCAGCATCGGCAGCACCGACGGCTGCACCACCTCGGCCTCGACGACGCGGCCCATCGCGTCGACGGTCACGTTCATCGTCAGTTCGCCGTACAGCTTGCGCCCCTGGTAGGTCGGGAAGTCGCGCGTGCCGCGGTCCTCGATGCGGCGGCGCAGCTGGTCGTAGTACAGCGCGTAGACCTGCTCGCGCGTCGCCGGGCTGATGTAGCGCTTCTTCGGGCGCGCATTCTCCTCGTTGATGCGCTTCTCGATCTCGGCCAGCAGCCGCAGCAACTGGCGGCGGCGCTCCTCGCGCGCGAGCGCCTGCGGGTCGCCGGCGTCGCGCGCCGGGTCCGGCGGCGGCAGCAGCGCCATCTCGCGGCGGATCTGCGTCAGCAGGTGCTGCTGGTGCTGCTGCAGCTGCTCGATCTTGCGACGGGCCTCGTCGGGCGAGTCGCCGCTCTCGACGACCAGCGACGGCGGCAGCGGCGACGTCGCACGCCCGCGCTCGGCTTCGCCGCCACCGGCCAGGCTGGCCTGCGCGATCGCCTGCGCCTGCACCGGCGTCTCGGTCGAGCGCGCGTTGACGAGGATGACTTCCAGCGGCGTGTCACGGAACACGCGCTCGAAGCCCTCGGGGTCGACGAAGCGCACCGTCAGCAGCGCACCGTGCAACACGACCGACGCCGCCACTGCCCAGTGCAGCGTGGTCAGCTCCCACGACGCCAGGAAGCCGCGCATGCGCCTCAGGTCCCCGGGGCGGGGGCGGCCGCCGGCTCGTCGACGTCAATCGCAATCGCGAGCGGCACGGCCGCGGCGGCGTCGGTGTCGGTGTCCTCGGACTCGGTGTCCTCGTCGGCCGCGGCGGTCATGGTGTCGAGGCGCGCGATCAGGCTGGCGTGCGCGTCCAGCGTCAGCAGGTCGACGCCGGCCACGCGCACGCGCACGCGCGCGCCGCGCGGCAGCGCCTCGCAGCCGCCGGCGCGCAGCACCAGCGGCAGGGTGTCGGCGCGCACCAGGCCGTCCTTCATCACCGTCGCTTCGAGTTCCGGGACGTGGTTCTGCTCCAGCCAGCGCAGCGTCCAGAAGCGCTCGATGCCGTGCTGGAAGTCGTTGTAGGCACTGTAGGCGGCATCGAAGGCCGAGATGATCGAGAAAAGCACGGCATCTTTGGGCCTGAACGGTGCCGCCAGCGCCGCCGTGCGACCGTGGCGCGCGCAGGCGATGATCTGCCACTGGTTGACGAGGTCGACGTAGCGGCGCAGCGGCGACGTCGCCCACCCGTACTGTGCGACGCCCAGGCCCGCGTGCGGCAGCGGCTTGGTGCCCATGCGCACCTTGATGCCCGGCGCCAGCGCCGCCTGGCTGCGGTAGATCCCCGGCACGCCGAGCTCGGCCAGCCAGCCACCCCAGGTGCTGTTGGCCAGGATCATCGCCTCGGAGACGATCAGGTCCAGCGGCGCGCCGCGGCGGCGCACCCGAATGTCGACCGTCTCGCGGCCGTCGGGCTCGTGCTCGCCGTCGGTGTCGAGGCGGAAGCTGTAGTCGGGGCGCGTGAAGGTCTCGGGCTTGCCGCGCGCCTGCTCGCGCTGCGCCTTGAGCTGCCGCGCGAGGCGGAAGCAGAACGCCAGCTCGGCGGCGAACGGGTACTCGGCCACCGCGTCGCCCGTCAGCGTCGCCTCGGTGATCACCTCGTCGAGCTCGTCGTGGCGCAGGTTGGCGGCCACCGTCACGCGCTCGACGCGCGTCGCGCGTTCGCGCACCTCGAGCGTGGCTTCGTCGAGCGTCACGTACAGGCTCACCGCCGGGCAGTCGCGCCCCTCGTCTAGCGTGTAGGCCGCGACCACCGTCGGCGGCAGCATCGTGAGCTTCCAGCCCGGCATGTAGACGGTCGACAGCCGCTCGCGCGCGAGCCTGTCGAGCGCCGAGTCGGGCGCGATCGCCAGCCCCGGCGCGGCGATGTGGATGCCCAGCACGACGGTGCCGGTGCCCAGCCCGGTGACCGACAGCGCGTCGTCGATCTCGGTCGTCGACGAGTCGTCGATCGAGAACGCGCGCACCGGCGCCAGCGGCAACTCGTCGGTCACCGGCGGCACGTCGAGCGTGGGAAAGCCGGTGCCCTTCGGAAACTGCTCGAACAGGAAGCGGCGCCAGTGGAACTGGTACGGGCTGTCGATCGCGCCGGCGGCCTGCAGCAGCTCGAGCGGGGCACGGTGGCTGCGCCGCGCGGCCTCGACGACAGCCTTGTACTCCGGCGCGTTCTTGTCGGGCTTGAACAGGATCTTGTACAGCTGCTCGCGCACCGCCGGCGGGCAGCGGCCGGCCGCCAGCTCGCCGGCCCAGGCCTCGATCTGCGCCGCGACCTGCTTCTTCTTCTCGATCGCCGCCAGCGCCGCCTGCACCGTCTCGGCCGGCGCCTTGCGGAACAGCCCCTTGGCGACGCGGCGGAAGTAGTGCGGTGCGTCGAACAGCCGGAACAGCGCCGCCGCCTGCTTCTCGACCCCGGCGCCGGCCTCGAAGTAGTCGCGCGCCAGGTCGGCGAAGCCGAAGTCGCCGTCGGGGGCGAATTCCCACGCCAGGTCGAGATCGATGTCGTTCGCGAGCCGCTGGCCGGCGGCGACGAGCTCGGCCGGCGCCGGCTTGTCGAAGCGCAGCAGCACGTTCGCCGCCTTGACCTTGACGCGCTTGCCCGAGTCGAGCTCGACCTGCAGCGACGCGTCGGACTCGGACATCACGCGGCCGGCGGCGAACTTGCCGGCGTCGTCGAAGAGCACGTACATGCGGTGATTGTCGCCGCGGTCCTGCCGGCGGCCGCCCGCGATGCGCGAGCGGCCGGCCGGGGCTTCCAATCCCGACGCTTTCGCTCGGCGCGGTGTCGACGCGGCGGCGCGATGCCGCAACACTACGGCTCAGGGCCTCGGGTGGGGTCCGTGAGGAGCGGCGTCGATGAACACGAGCATCGCCATTTTCCTGGTCGTCGGCGTCGTCTTCGGACTGGCGACGGTGTCGCAGCGGCACCTCTACAGCGAGGGCCCGGCGCACCGCGGTGCCGACGACACGCTCGGTGCCAAGATCCTGTGGGTGCTGACCTGCACCTTCCTGTGGCCGCTGATGCTGCTGTCGCGGCTGTTCGCGCTGTGGCACCGCCGCGCCGAAGCGCGGCGCGTGCGCGTGGCCGCTACACCGTCATCCCGCCGGACACCTCGATCACCGCCCCGTTGACGTAGCTCGCCTCGTCGCTGGCGAGGAAGGCGTAGACGTTGGCGATCTCCTCCGGCTTGCCCAGCCGGTGTAGCGGCACCTGCTCCTTCATGTGCTGCATCACCTTGTCGGGGATCGTCGCCAGGATCGGCGTCTCGACGAAGCCGGGCGCCACGGCGTTGACGCGGATGCCCTTGGGCCCGAGCTCGCGGCTCCACGTCTTCGTGAAGCCGATGACGCCGAACTTGCTCGCCGCGTAGTTCGTCTGCCCGTAGTTGCCGTAGAGGCCGACGACGCTGCTGGCGTTGAGGATCACGCCGTGGCCCTGCTCGATCATGATCGGCGCCACCGCCTGCGCACAGTGGAACACGCCGCGCAGGTTGACGTCGATGACGGCGTCGAACTGCGCCAGCGTCATCTTCACGAGGCGCGCGTCCTTCGTGATGCCGGCGTTGTTGACGAGCACGTCGATGCGCCCGTGACGCGCCATCACCGCCTGCACCATCGTGTCGACCGACGCACGGTCGGTGACGTCGACGACGTGGCCTTCGGCCTTGCTGCTCGCGTGCTTGTCGGGCGCGGCGGCGCGGCACTGCGCCACCGCGGCGTCGACGGCGTCGGCGCGCAGGTCGCACACGGCGACGGTGGCGCCTTCACGCGCGAACTTCAGCGCGGTGGCCAGGCCGATGCCCTGCGCGCTTCCGGTGACGATGCAGATCTTGTGCTGGAGTCTCATGCCGTGGGTTCCAGGTGGAGGAAGCGGACGATGTCCGCGAGGTGGGCGTCGAAGTCCGACAGCGCGTGGTCGCCGCCTTCGAGCAGCTTGACCGTGGCGCCGCGGTAGCGCGCGACCATCTCGCGCCAGTCGAGCACCTCGTCGCCCTTCGCAACGACGGCGAAGTAGCGCCCGGGGCGCGTGATCGCCGGCACCGTCAGGCGCTGCAGCTCCTCGACGTACTCGAGGCGGAAGTAGAAGTGCTCGTCGGGGTCGTGGAAGCCGGTCTGCTCGCCGATATGCTGCACGAGGTCGCGCGCCGGCTGCACGGCGGGGTTCAGCAGCACGGCCGGGCAGCCGGTGCGCTCGGCGATCCACGTCGCGTAGAAGCCGCCGAGCGAGCTGCCCACCACCGCCATCGATGCGCGCGGCCAGCCGGCGATGCGGGGCTCGACGTGCGCGATCGCCTCGGCCGGCGACGGCGGCAGCTGCGGGCACCACCAGTGCACGTCGGGCCGATGGCGCTGCAACCACGCGTGCAGGCGCTGCGCCTTGAACGACTTCGGCGACGAGCGGAAGCCGTGCAGGTACAGCAGGTGCGTCGGCGGCAGCGCGATCGGGGTCACGGCCATGGCGGCAGTCTATCGGGGCGCCGAGGCACGATCGCACGCCCGCTGCCGCGGCGATCGCCGACGGCGCGCGCGGGTCGGCGCCGGCTTGCTACCCTCTCCGGCATGATGGCTGATTCCGATTCGCGGCCCGTCGCGACGTGGCGTCGTGCGGGCGTGCCCTTGGTGCTCGTGGCGGGCCTGTGGCTCGCCGGTTGCGCGGCACCGCCGCAGGCCACCGGCGGTCGCGCGGCCGCGGCGGGCACGGCCACGACGATGGCGCGTGCCGCTACCGGTGGCACGCCGGCGCCGACCG
>JBBION010000102.1:0-2348 GCA_037443345.1 Rubrivivax sp.
CGCGGGGACGGGGGCCGGCGCCGGCGCACGGGCGGGAGGGGGCGCTGGTGCGGCCTCGCCGGCCACCTGCACGTGCGCCAGCACCGTGCCCACCGGCAGGTCGACGCCCAGCGGCGCCAGGTCGCCGATCACGCCGTCGAGGAAGCACTCGACGTCGATCGCGCCCTTGTGCGTCTCGACCACCGCGATGACGGCGCCCGGCTTGACGCGGTCGCCGGGCTTGACGAGCCATTCGACGACCTTGCCGGTCTCCATGTCGGCGCCGAGTGCCGGCATCGTGAAGTCGGCCATGCTCACCCCCGCCGCGGCACGATCGCGCGCACCGCGGCGACGACGCCGTCGACGCTGGGCAGCGCGGCCTCTTCCAGGTGCGCCGCGTACGGCACCGGCACCTCGCGGGCGCACACGCGCCGGATCGGCGCGTCGAGCTCGTACAGCGCCTCCTCGGCGAGCCGCGCGGCGATCTCGGCCGAGATCGAGCCGCTCTTCCAGCCCTCGTCGACGATCACGACGCGCCGCGTGCGCGCGACCGACGCCACCACGGTGGGCAGGTCGAGCGGGCGCAGCATGCGCAGGTCGATCACCTCGGCGTCGATGCCGTCGTGGGCGAGCTGCTCGGCCGCGGCCAGGCACTTCGGCAGGCTGTTGCCGTAGGTCACGAGCGTCACGTCGCGGCCCGCGCGGCGCACCTTCGCGTGGTCGAGGTCGACGGCGGTCACGGCGGGGTTGAGCTCGCCTTCGGCGTTGTAGAGCACGATGTGCTCGAAGATCAGCACCGGGTTCGGGTCGGCGAGCGCGGCGGCGAGCATGTGGCGCGCGTCGTCCACCGTGCCGGGCACGGCGACCTTGAGCCCCGGGATGTGCGCGTACCAGCCCTCGAGGCTGTGCGAGTGCTGCGCCGCGAGCTGCCGCCCGCCGCCGGTGGCCATGCGGATCACGATCGGCACCGCGAACTGGCCGCCCGTCATGTGCGGCAGCGTCGCCGCGTTGTTCATGATCTGGTCGAGCGCGAGCAGGCTGAAGTTGCAGGTCATGATCTCGAGGATCGGCCGCAGCCCCGCGATCGCGGCACCGATCGCCAGCCCGGTGAAGCCGTTCTCGGCCAGCGGCGTGTCGACGACGCGCGCGGGGCCGAACTCCTCGAGCAGGCCCTTGGTGACCGCGTAGCAGCCGCCGTACTTGCCGACGTCTTCGCCCATCACGAAGGTGCGCGGGTCGGCGACGAGCGCGTCGCGGATCGCCTGCTTGCAGGCTTCGCGGTACGTCATGCGCGTCATGGCGGTCATCGGGCCCCCTTGGCCCTGCGGGCCGTCCCCCCCAGGGGGGGCGCGCGCCTTCGGAGCGGCCGTGCGGCGCTCATGCCTGCTCCTGCACGACCGTATCCATCAGCACGAAGCGCTCGATCTCGTCGACCGGCTCCAGCGTGCCGGCCTCGGCGAACGCGACGGCCGCGTCGATCTCGGCCGCGATCCCGGCCTCGATCGCCTGCGCCTCGGCGTCGGTGAGCTGGTGGTTGGCCGTCATCCACGCGCGCAGCTTCTCGATCGGGTCGAGGTGCTTCCAGCCCTCGATCTCGTCGCGCGTGCGGTAGGCCTGGGTGTCGAACATCGAGTGCGCGCGGAAGCGGTAGGTGCGCACCTCGAGGAAGTACGGCCCCTTGCCGTCGCGGATCGCGGCCACCGCGCGCCGCGCCGCGGTCTCGACCTTGACCGGGTCCATGCCGTCGACCTGCTCCGACGGCATGCGGTAGGCCTGCGCCTTGCGCCAGATGTCGGTCTCGACCTCGCTGTCCTCCAGCGGCACGCCCATCGCGTAGAGGTTGTTCTCGCAGACGAACAGCACCGGCAGCTGCCACAGCTCGGCCAGGTTGAGCGTCTCGTGGAACACGCCTTCGCCGACCGCGCCTTCGCCGAAGAAGCAAGCCGTGATGGCGCCGGGGCGCAGCGCCTTGTCGGCCATCGCGATGCCGGCGGCCACCGGCAGACCGCCGCCGACGATGGCGTTGCCGCCGTAGAAGCGGTGCGCGCGGCTGAACAGGTGCATCGAGCCGCCGCGGCCGCGGCAGCAGCCCTCGGCCTTGCCGAGCATCTCGGCCAGCAGCGGCGCCATCGGCACGCCCCAGGCCAGCGCCTGGCCGTGCTCGCGGTAGGTGGCCACGACGGCGTCGCAGGCGGGGTCCATCGCGCTGGCGATGCCCACCGCCACCGCCTCCTCGCCGTCGTACAGGTGCAGGAAGCCGCGGATCTTCTGCGCCTGGTACAGCTCGACGCACTTGGCCTCGAAGCGGCGGATGCGCAGCATCTGCCGCCACAGGTGGTGCAGGTGCGCGCGGTCGAGGTGGATCTTGT
>JBBION010000102.1:2448-9477 GCA_037443345.1 Rubrivivax sp.
CTCGAGCGTCGACAGGTCCCCCTCGGGCAGCCCCAGCTCGCGCGCCTTCAGGAGGCGCCGCATGATCTTGCCGCTGCGCGTCTTGGGCAGGTTGGCGCGGAACTCGATCGCCTTCGGTGCCACCGCTGCACCCAGGCGCTTGCGCGCGTGGCCGAGCAGTTCGCGGTTGAGCGCCTCGCTCGCCTCGAACCCAGGCTTGAGTGCGACGAAGGCCTTCACGACCTCGCCCACCGTCGGGTCGGGAATGCCGATCACGCCGGCCTCGGCGACCGCGGGGTGCTCCATCAGCGCGCTCTCGACCTCGAACGGGCCGATCAGGTGGCCGGCGGACTTGATGACGTCGTCGGCGCGGCCGACGAACCAGTAGTAGCCGTCGGCGTCGCGCTTGGCGAGGTCGCCGGTGAAGTACCAGCCGTCGGCGAAGCACTTCTTGTAGCGCTCGTCCTCGTGCAGGTAGCCGCGCATCATCGACGGCCACGGCGTCTTCAGCACCAGCTCGCCCTCGGTGTCGGGCGCCTCGATCAGCTCGACGTGGCCGTCGGCCGCGCGCCGCGCGATGGCGGCCGTGATGCCCGGCAGCGGCTTGCCCATCGAGCCGGGCTTGATGTCCATCGCCGCGTAGTTCGACACCATGATGCCGCCGGTCTCGGTCTGCCACCAGTTGTCGTGGAAGGTCTGACCGAAGGCGTCGAGCCCCCACCACACGGCCTCGGGGTTCAGCGGCTCGCCGACGCTGGCCATGAAGCGCAGCGCCGACAGGTCGTAGCCCTGCAGCGCCTCGGCACCCAGGCGCATCATCATGCGGATCGCGGTCGGTGCCGTGTACCAGACGCTCACGCGCTCGTCCTGCAGCACCGAGTACCAGGTCGGCGCGTCGAACTCGGCCTCGACGACGACGTTGGTCACGCCGCTGACCAGCGGCGCGACGATGCCGTAGCTCGTGCCGGTGACCCAGCCCGGGTCGGCGGTGCACCAGAAGACGTCGTCGTCGTGCAGGTCGAGCGCGTAGCGCGCCGTCACGGCGTGCATCACGACCGCTTGGTGCACGTGGATCGCGCCCTTGGGCTTGCCCGTGGTGCCGCTGGTGAAGTGCAGCAGCGACATCGTCTCGGGGTCGGTGGCGCCGATCGTGAAGTCGGGCGAGGCGACGTCGACGACGTCGGCCCAGCGCGTGACGCCCGGCTCGTCGCCGGGCGCGTCGCCGACCACGATCACGTGCTCGAGCCCCGGCAGCCGCTCGCGCAGGCCCTTGACCTTGCGCTGGTACAGCTCGGGCGTCGTCACCAGCACGCGCGCGTCGCCCATCTCGCAGCGCGTGGCGATCGGCTCGGGGCCGAAGGCCGAGAACAGCGGGCTCACGACGCAGCGCGCCTTCAGCGCGCCGAGCACCGCGAGGTACAGCTCGGGCAGCCGCCCCATCAACACGAACACGCGCTCGCCCGGCTGCACGCCCAGCGCGCCGAGCGCATTGGCGAAGCGGCTGGTGCCCGCGGCGAGGTCGGCGTAGGTGAACTCGCGCCGCGCACCCGCCTTGCCCAGCCAGCGGATCGCCGTCTTGCCGCCGCGCCCGTGCGCGACGTGGCGGTCGACCGCCTCGTGCGCGATGTTCAGCCCGCCGGCGGGCAGGCCGTCGAGCAGCGCGCGCGCCTGCGCCCAGTCGAACGACGCGCAGGTGGCGGCGTGGTCGCGCAGGTGCGGCGCGGGCGTGAGCGCGCCCGGCGCCTTGGCGATGCGCGCCGGGCGGACGGCGTCGGCAGGGGATGCGTTCATCGTCGCTCCTTCGTGGGCGGGGTTCGGACCGGGACGACGGCCGGGATCATCACAGGCTGCGCCGCGGACGGCTTGCGCGAAGTCAAGTCGGGTGTCGTCGGCGGGTCGCGCGTCGCTGGCGAGGGCCATGGCGGGTGTCGGCCGCGGGGCGTGGCGCGCAGGGCCGGGTGCGGGCGCCGATGCCGGCGCAGGGGCTCCGATGCCGAGTTTATCCAGGACAAGCTTTGCCGTCGCCAGGCGACTCCAAGGCGCGGCTCGCGGATGCCCGCATCGGGCCGGTTGGCCTGCCGACGCGCTGGGATTTTCTGCCGTGAACTGCGTCACGCAGCGGGACCGCAGCGTTGTCTTGATCAACCTCAAGACCCTATTCGCATTGACCGTAATAGCGGGTGCTCGTCTTCGACAGTCCGGCAGTCGTGGCCTGTCGGCATGTCGCACGCCTACGTCGGCCACGCCATCGCGTCAGCCAAGGAACAACAACGATGTCTTTCCTTCCCAACATGAAGATCGGGGCCCGCCTCGCCGTGGGCTTCGGCCTGGTCATCGTCGCCGGCCTGGTGGTGGCCGGCTACGGCCGCCTCGCGCTCTCGGAGGTCGGCGAAGAGGTGCGGCTGCTCAACGAGGACCGCATCGTCAAGGTCATCCAGGCGCGCGACCTGCGCGAGAACGTGCTGTCGATCGCCGAGAGCGTGCGCAACATCGCGCTGCTGACGGACCCGGCGGCAATGGCCGCCGAGGCCAAGTCGATCGAGGAGATCCGCGCCGCCAACGGCAAGCTGACCGACCAGCTCGACCAGACGATCACCACCGACAAGGGCCGCGCGCTGCTCCAGGCCGCCTTGCAGGCCCGCGTCGAGTACAACCGGCTCGTCGACAAGGCCATCGAGGCCGGGCTCGCCAACCGTAACGACGAAGCGGGCCGGCTGCTGATGGGCGAGGGCCAGAAGGCGCAGGAGGCCTACCTGACGGCGCTCGGCGCGCTCGTCGACTTCCAGAAGGAGTTGATGGCGGCATCCAAGGCGGCGACGAAGGCCGAGATCGACACCGCCAGCGCGGTGATGATCGGCATCGCGCTGCTGGCCACGCTGGGCGGCGCCTTCGTGGCCTGGCTCGTGGCCGGCAGCGTCACGCGTCCGCTGCAGCGTGCCGTCGCGGTCACCGAGCGCATCGCGCAGGGCGACCTGAGCACGCGCATCGAACTCGGCGGCCGCGACGAGACGGGCCAGCTGCTCGCGTCGCTGGCGCGCATGCAGGACAGCCTGGCCGGCGTCGTCGCCACGGTGCGCGGCAACGCCGAGAGCGTGGCCACGGCCAGCGCGCAGATCGCGCAGGGCAACCAGGACCTGAGCCAGCGCACCGAGGAGCAGGCCAGCGCGCTGCAGCAGACGGCCGCGTCGATGGAGCAGCTGGGCTCGACGGTGACCCAGAACGCCGACAACGCCCGCCAGGCCGACCAGCTCGCGCAGGGCGCCTCGCGCGTGGCCGGCGAGGGCGGCGAGGTGGTGGCCCAGGTCGTGCAGACGATGAAGGGCATCAACGAGAGCAGCCGCCGCATCGCCGACATCATCGGCGTCATCGACGGCATCGCGTTCCAGACCAACATCCTCGCGCTCAACGCCGCGGTGGAAGCCGCGCGTGCCGGCGAGCAGGGCCGCGGCTTCGCGGTCGTGGCCGGCGAGGTGCGCAGCCTCGCGCAGCGCAGCGCCGAGGCGGCCAAGGAGATCAAGAGCCTGATCACCGCCAGCGTCGAGCAGGTCGAGCAGGGCACGACGCTGGCCGACAAGGCCGGCGCGACGATGGACGAGGTCGTCCAGTCGATCAAGCGCGTGACCGACATCATGGCCGAGATCAGCGCGGCCAGCGCCGAGCAGAGCTCGGGCGTGAGGCAGGTCGGCGACGCCGTCAGCCAGATGGACCAGACGACGCAGCAGAACGCGGCCCTCGTCGAGGAGAGTGCCGCTGCGGCCGAGAGCCTGAAGCAGCAGGCGCAGCAGCTGGTGCAGGCGGTCGCGGTGTTCAAGGTGGCCGGTGCGACGGGGGTGCGTCCCGCGCCCGTCGTCGCCGCGGCACCCGCGCCCGTCGCGCCCCGCACCCGCCCGCAGCCCGTGACGCGACCGGCGCCTGCCGCCGTGGCCGCACCGAAGAAGGCCGCGCCCGCCGCTCAGCCGGCCAAGCCGGCCAAGCCGACGGCCACCGCCGCGACGGCCGAGGCCGACGAGTGGGCCACGTTCTGAGCACCGCGCACGACGGAATCGACCATGCAAGCCACGATCGAAGTCGCCACCACCCCGGCCAAGCCCCACGCCGCGCCGGCACCGCATGCCGCGCGCGCCGACGCCGCCTCGCGGCTGGCCGCGCCCGGTGAGTACCTGAGCTTTCGCCTCGGCGGCGAGGACTACGGCATCGACATCCTGCGCGTCAAGGAGATCCGCTCGTACGAGGCACCCACGCGCATCGCCGGCGCGTCGCCCTTCGTCAAGGGCGTGGTGAACCTGCGCGGCGTGATCGTGCCCATCGTCGACCTGCGCCTGCTGCTCGGCTGCGAGCGCGCCGAGGTCGACGGCTTCACCGTCGTCATCGTGCTCGTCGTCGGCGGGCGCGAGGTCGGGGTGGTCGTCGACGCGGTGGCCGACGTGCAGGAGCTCGACACCGCGCACATCAAGCCCGCGCCCGCACTGGGCGAGCGCGTCGACAGCGGCTACATCAGCGGCATCGGCGCGGTGGGCGAGGGCAAGGGCAAGAACGATCGCGAGGGCGACGGCGAGCGCATGCTGATCCTCGTCGACGTCGAGCGCCTGCTCGCCCACGCGGGCCTGGAGCGCGTCGCGCCCTGACGCGCCGCGCGGCGCGCCGGCCCCGGCTCCCCGGGGAATACCACGGTTGACCCGCCCCGCGAGGGCGCGAAACACTCGCCGTCCGTTCGGCCGGACGGCGAGTGGCGCGTTGCCCCGCCACGCGTGCATCCGGCCACGTTCAACCCCTTGAACCGGAGACCCGGATGATCGACGCGGCCACGCGCGGCTACCGACGCATTGCCACCGAAGAGGCCTGGGCGCCCACCGAGATCCTGCAGCGCTACGTCAAGCTGCTCGACGAGGGCACGCACCACGACCCCGGCTTCCAGAGCCTGTGGGGCTTCTTCGGCAAGAGCCCCACGCAGCGCGCGCGCGACCTGTACGACCGCCTGCAGGACCTCGACGCCCGGCGCATCGCCGACATGGACGCCGCCGGCATCGACCGCGCGATCCTGTCGCTCACCTGCCCGGGCGTGCAGCTGTTCGACCCCGCCACCGCCACCGACCTTGCCGCCGCGTCGAACGACCAGCTCGCCGCGGCGATCCGCAAGCACCCCACGCGCTTCGCCGGGCTGTCCGCCATCGCGCCGCATGCGCCCGAGGCCGCGGCCCGGGAGATCGAGCGCGGCGTGAACCGCCTGGGCCTCAAGGGCGTGATCGTCAACTCGCACACCCAGGGCACCTACCTCGACGACGAGAAGTTCTACCCGATCTTCGAGGCCTGCCAGGCGCTCGACGTGCCGCTGTACCTGCACCCCAACACGCCGTCGCCGCAGATGGCGCAGCCCTTCATCCCGCGCTGCCTCGACGCCGCGATCTACGGCTTTGCCGTCGAGACCGGGCTGCACGCGCTGCGCCTGATCGTGGCCGGCGTGTTCGACCGCTTCCCGCGCCTGAAGCTCGTGCTCGGCCACTGCGGCGAGGGGCTGCCGTACTGGCTGTACCGCATCGACTTCATGCACGCCGGCATCGTCGCCAACGACCGCAGCCCCGGCGCGCGCCCGCTGAAGAAGAAGCCCAGCGACTACCTGCGCGAGAACGTCTGGTACACCACCAGCGGCATGCCGTGGGAGCCGGCCATCACGTTCGTGCAGCACGTCATCGGGCAGGACCGGCTGATGTACGCGATGGACTATCCGTACCAGTACGTGCCCGAGGAAGTGGCGATGTGCGACCGCCTGCCGCTCGCGCCGCAGGTCAAGCGCATGTTCTTCCAGGAAAACGCCGAGCGGCTGTTCAAGCTCTGACGCGCCACGACCCACCGGACACGAGGAGACGACGATGGACCACGCCCACAACCCCTCGCGCCGCCGCGCCACCGCGGCGCTGGCGCTGCTGGCCGCGGGGCTCGCCCCCGCCGCGCACGCGCAGGAGCGCTGGCCGAGCCGGCCGATCCGCCTGGTGGTGCCGTTCCCGCCCGGCGGCAGCAGCGACGTGGCCGCGCGCCTGCTGGCGCCCAGGCTCGGCGAGCGCCTGGGCCAGCAGGTGGTGGTCGAGAACCGGCCCGGTGCCGGCGGCACGCTGGCGCTGGGCCAGGTGGCCAAGGCCGCGCCCGACGGCTACACCCTGGTGCTGGCCGCGGCCGGCGGGCTCACGATCAGCCCGAACCTGAACCCCAACCTGGGCTACGACCCGCTGGCCGACTTCGCGCCGATCACGGGCTTTGCGCGCATCCCGTTCGTGCTGGTGGCCAACGCCGACCTGCCGGTGGCGCGCGCCGACGAGCTGGTGCGCCTCGCGCGCGGCCAGCCCGGGCGCCTGACGTTTGCCAGCGGCGGCAACGGCACCGCGATGCACCTGGGCGGCGAGCTGTTCAAGTCGATGAGCCAGACCTTCATCGTGCACATCCCGTACCGCGGCAGCGCCCCCGCCATCACCGCCGTGATGGCCGGCGAGACGCAGCTGGCCGTGTCCGACATCACCAGCGTGCTCGGCAAGACCGAGGGCGGGCGCATGAAGGTGATCGGCGTGATGAGCAAGGACCGCACCGACCTCGCGCCCGGCGTGCCCACGCTCGACGAGACCGGCCTCAAGGGCTTCGACGTCAGCGGCTGGTTCGCGATCATGGCGCCGGCGCGCACGCCGCAGCCCATCGTGGCGCGGCTCAACAGCGAGATCACCGGCCTGATCCGCTCCGACGAGTTCCGCGAGCGCTTCAAGACGCTGGGCATGGAGCCCATCCCGACCACGCCCGACGAGCTGGCGCAGATGACGCGCGCCGAGCTCGCGCGCTGGGGTGAGGTCGTCAAGCGGGCGGGCGTGAAGGCGGAGTGAGGGGGCGCAGCGTCGGGCTGGCGTGGGACCGTCCGCTCGCGTCCGTCGCGCCCGCGGTCTGGATGGGCGGCGGAACGAGGCGCCCGTACGCTCTCGTGCGTGCGCCACTATCCGGTTAGTGGCGCATCATTGCGCCCTAGCAGGCCGTTGAAGAACCACCCGTGAGCGCAGACTCCGCCATCGTGATGTG
>JBBION010000103.1:0-9395 GCA_037443345.1 Rubrivivax sp.
AGCGCTCGGGGCCGCGCGCGTCAGCGCGCCTCGTGGGCTGATTCGGCGCCGGTGTTCGAGCGCAGCGACCGCAGGGAGCGTAGCGAGTTGGGCGCCGGGCCCCTGGCGCGAGTACCGCAGGGCAGGCGGCGCGCCAGCGCCGCCCGCCGGCTCGAAGCGCCGCCGCGCGGGGGCATGCCGCATTGCCGCGCAGACGTCGGCAGCCAGAAGCCCAGCAAGGCGTCGATGTCTGCAACGGGCCGTCAGCGGACGCCGCACCTCCCGGCGGGTGTCAGACCGATGTGCCGGCGTCAGCGCCGCAGCACGTCGAGCCATGCGCGCTGCGACTCGCCGAGGGCGCTGTCGGGCGTCAGCAGCGACGACGCCAGCGCGCTGCGGATGTCGGGCTCGGGCTCGGGAGTGCCGGCGGTCACGAAGGCGTCGAGCAGACGCTTGGCGGCGTCGAGCGCGCGGCCGTAGCGCTCCATGATCGCGGCCACCGACGCGTGCTGGTTCGGGTCGTCGAGCCAGCAGTCGTAGTCGGTGGCGATGCCCACCGTCGCGTAGCCCATCTGCGCCTCGCGCGCGAGGAAGACTTCCGGCACGTTGGTCATGCCCACCAGGTGGCAGCCGGCCTGGCGCAGGAACAGGCTCTCGGCCTTCGTGCCCAGCCGCGGGCCCTCGACGCAGGCGTAGGTCACGCCGCGGTGCAGCGGCAGGCCCAGCCGCTGCGCCGCCGCCGACACCGCGTCGACGAGCCTGGCGCTCACCGGGTGGGCGGTGGACACGTGCGCGGCGACGCCACCGCCGAAGAAGCTGCGCTCGCGCGTGCCGTGCGTCCAGTCGAAGTACTGCTCGGGCATCGCGAAGTGCCCCGGCTCGATGTGCTGCGCGAGGCTGCCCACCGCCGAGAAGCCGAGAATCTGCGTCGCGCCGGCGCGCTTGAGCGCGAACACGTTGGCGCGGTAGTTGACCTCGTGCGGCAGCAGCTTGTGGCCCTTGCCGTGGCGCGCGAGGAACAGCAGCGGCACGCCGTGCAGCCGCCCGCGCTGCACCACGCCCGACGGCTCGCCGAACGGCGTCGGCGCGTCGAGGTTCTCGTCGATCGTCATGCCCGGCAGGTCGTACAGGCCGGTGCCGCCGATGATGGCCAACATGGGGTGATCTCCCTCTTCAACGCGACGCCAGGGCACGCCAGGCCGCGGCGCGGCGCGATCGTACGCGACCGTCCCCGGAGGGCCGCCCGCCGCGGCCACGATCCGCCGCGGACGGTCCGCCGTCGGGACCGCCACGGCAGCGGCCGGGTCGGCCCGCTACTTGGCCTGGATGCGCGCGAGGTAGTCGAGCAGCGCGACGATGCGCCCGCGCACGTACCACTCGGGCTGGCCCATCGTGGCCGGGTCCTTCATCGCGTCGGTGCGGTAGCGCAGGCCCCACACCGGCATCTCGCGCGAGCCGTGCCAGAACACGTCGGTCGACGAGCGGCCGTCGATCATCTCCCACACCAGCTGCGTCGGGAACGCACCGCCGTTGCGCCGGGCCAGCGTCGTCAGGTCGCTCGGCGCCTTCGTCAGGTAGAGTTGCGCAGCGAGCCGTCGCCCTTGCCCGACAGCCCGTGGCAACTCGCACAACTCGACTCGTACTCGAGCTTGCCGAGGTCGTGCACGTAGGGCTGCGCCTGCTGCGCCCATGCACCCGAGCCCCACCCCGCCAGCGCCGCACCGACCACGGCCATCGCCAGACCCAGCTTCATCGTCGCCTCCATCGTGCCCGTCGCGGGCGTGCCGTGATGATGCGCGAACGCCCCCGACCGCCTTTGACGGCCGTCAAGTTGACTGCCTGCGGCCCGCGGCCGCCTCACGGCTGCTGCAGCCGCGCGAGATAGTCGAGCAGCGCGACGATGCGTCCGCGCACGTACCACTCGGGCTGCTCGGCGCTGGACGGCGACTGCATCGCCTGCGCGCGGAACTCGGTGCCCCACACCGGCATCTCGCGCGTGCCGTGGGCCCCGACGACGATGCCGGAGCGTCCGTCGATCATCTCCCAGACCAGCTGCGTCGGGAACACGCCGCCGTTGCGCCGGGCCAGCGTCGTCAGGTCGCTCGGTGCCTTGGTCAGGAACGGCCTGACGGGCCCGTCGCCCTTGCCCGACGCCCCGTGGCAGCTCGCGCACGAGCTGTCGTAGGCCCGCTTGCCCGGATCGAACAACGTCGCCTGCGCCATCGCGCTGGTCGACAGCCCCCACGCCAGCGCGGACAGCGCCGCCACCCGCCACTGGATCGTCTTCATCGTTGCCTCCTTGACTCGGCCTCCACGAGCCCGGCGCTGCCGGCCGGGCCCTCCGGTCGCCCATCGTGCCCCGCGGCGGCCAGCGCACTTTGCGCCGGATCAATGCCCCGCGAAGTCCGCCAGCAGGGTCGCGAGCGTCTCGAGCGTGTCGGCCTCGTGCAGCGGCTTGTCGTGGCGGAGGCGCAGCATGCGCGGGAACCTCAGCGCGATGCCGCTCTTGTGCCGCGGGCTGCGCTGGATGCCCTCGAAGCCGAGCTCGAACACGAGGCCGGGCACGACGCTGCGCACCGGGCCGAACTTGTCGAGCGTCGTCGCGCGGATCACGCGGTCGACTTCGGCGAACTCGGCGTCGGTCAGGCCCGAGTACGCCTTCGCGCACGGCACCAGCTGCAGCGCGCCGTCGGCCGGCGGCCGGCGCGCCGCGATCGCGTCGACCGCCGCCTGCGCCTCGGCCGCGTCGCGCGGCGCGCGGCTCCACACCGCGAACGTGTAGTCGGTGTAGACGCTCGCGCGCCGGCCGTGGCCGCGCTGCGCGTAGACGAGCACGGCGTCTGCGGTCATCGGCTCGACCTTCCACTTCCACCACAGCCCCTCGGCCTTGGTGCGCCCGCTGCCGTAGGCGCTGTCGCGGCGCTTGAGCATCAGCCCCTCGACGCCGTGTTCGCGCGAGCGTGCGCGCAGCGCAGCCAGCGCGGGCCAGCCGCCGGCGTCCAGCAGCGGCGACACGGCCACGCCCGCGGCCGCGCACACCGCCTCGAGCCGCGCGCGCCGGGCGTGCTGCGGTTCGCCGCGACGGTCGACCCCGTCGGACTCGAGCACGTCGTAGGCGACGAAGTGCACCGGCGCCTGCGCGAGCACGCTCTTCGTCAGTGTCTTTCGCCCGATGCGCTGCTGCAGCAGCGCGAACGGCGCCGGCGCGCCGTCGCGCCACGCGAGGATCTCGCCGTCGAGCACGGTGCCGTCGGGCAACGCCTGTGCCAGCGCGACGACCTCGGGGAAGCGCTGCGTCACCAGCTCCTCGCCGCGCGACCAGATCCACGCCTGAGCGGCACGGCGCACGACCTGCGCGCGGATGCCGTCGTACTTCCACTCGGCGAGCCAGTCGCCGCGCGGCCCCAGCCGCGCCTCGAGCCCCGCGGCGTCGCCGCCCGCGCCGGCGTCCAGCGGGTGCGCGAGGAAGAACGGGTACGGCTGCCCGGCCTCGGTGTGCGCCGTGGCGTCGCGCGCGATCAGCGCGAGGTAGCGCCCGGCGCTCGGCGCGGTGCGCGCGTCGGTGTAGCCCATCATGCGCTGCGCGACGAGCTTGGCGTCGATGCCGGCCACCGCCGCCAGCGCGCGCTGCACCAGCAGCTTGCTGACGCCGACGCGAAACCCGCCGCCGATCAGCTTGACGAGCAGAAAGCGCTGGCGCGCGTCGAGCTCGCGCCACCACTGCGCCAGCGCGGCGGCCTGCACCTGCGGCGGCCGGCCGCGCAGCGGCAGCAGCCGCTGCTCGACCCATGCGGCCAGCCCGAGCCCGCTCTCACCGGCCACCGGCGGCGGCAGCACCAGCGCGATCGTCTCGGCGAGGTCGCCTACCGCCTGGTAGCACTCCTCGAACAGCCAGTCGGCGATGCCGGCCTCGGCCACCGCGGTGGCGCGCAGCAGCGCGGTGGGCACCGTCTGCCGCGGCTTGCCGCCGGCCAGGAAGTACGCCGCCCACGCCGCGTCGGCCGGCGCGGCGCGCTCGAAGTGGCGCTGCAGCGCCGCGAGCTTGTCGGCGGTGGCCGTGCTCGCGTCGAGCTCGGCGTAGAGGTCGGCGAAGTCGCGCATCGGGATGAGGGGCCTGCGGCATTGTGACGACGGCCCTCGCGGGCGGCGCGATAAGCTCGCGGCCATGTCGTCGCTGCCGCCTCCGAGCCCCACCCCGTCCACCACCGCGTTGCCGCCCGGCCCGCCGCGCCGGCGCGACAACGGCAACCCGCTGCTCGAGGTCGTCGTCAGCATCGTGATCCCCGCGGTGATCCTGATGAAGTTCAGCAGCGAGAAGTACCTCGGCACGACGCCGGCACTGCTGATCGCCCTCGCGTTCCCGATCGGCTGGGGCCTGTACGGGCTGGTGCGCCAGCGCAAGCTGAGCTTCATCGCGGTGATCGGCGTGATCAGCACGCTGCTGACCGGCGGCATCGGGCTGCTCAGGCTCGACCCGCAGTGGCTCGCCGTCAAGGAGGCCGCGGTGCCGGGGCTGATCGGGCTGGCGGTGCTGATCTCGGCGCGCACGCGCTGGCCGCTGATCCGCATGCTGGTCTACAACCACCAGGTGCTCGACGTCGAGAAGGTCGACGCGCACCTGGCCGCGCGCGGCAACGTCGACGCCTTCGAGGCACGGCTGCGCAACGCGACGCTGCTGCTGGCCGGCACGTTCTTCTTCTCGTCGACGATGAACTACCTGCTCGCGCGCTGGATCGTCACCAGCCCCGCCGGCACCGAGGCCTTCAACGCGGAGCTCGGGCGCCTGACGCTGATGAGCTACCCGATGATCGCGCTGCCGTCGATGGCGCTGACGCTGGGCGTCGTGTACTACCTCGCGCACGGCGCGCGCCAGCTCACCGGCCTGTCGGTGATGGAGATGCTGCACCACCACGCCGATCCCGCAGCGAAGTGACGGGGCTTGGGGCGTCGGCGCGCAAGGGGCCGATACCATCGCCGGCATGGAGGGCCCGTTCGGCGAGTTCGCGCTGCTGCTGCTGATCTGTGCGCTGGCGGGCGCCCTCTTCGTGCGCCTGAAGCAGCCGGTGCTGATCGCCTACATCGTCGTCGGCATCGCGGTCGGGCCGTCGGTGCTGGGGCTCGTGGGCGCGCACGACCAGATCGACCTGCTCGCGCAGATCGGCGTCGCGGTGCTGCTGTTCGTCGTCGGCCTCAAGCTCGACCTGCACCACATCCGCCACATCGGGCCGGTGGCGCTGGCCACCGGGCTCGGGCAGCTCGCGTTCACGATCGCGTTCGGCTTCGTGCTGATCCTCGCGCTCGGCAAGGGGCTGATGGAGGCGCTGTACGTCGCGGTGGCGCTGACGTTCTCGAGCACGATCATCATCGTCAAGCTGCTGTCCGACAAGCGCGAGCTCGACAGCCTGCACGGGCGCATCGCGGTGGGCTTCCTGATCGTGCAGGACCTGGCCGTCGTGATCGCGATGATGACGATGAGCGCCCTTCGCGGCTCCGGCGGCACCGGCGGCGCCGAGGGTGACCCTGCCGCGTGGAGCGACGTGCTGCTGTCGCTGGGCTGGCGCCTGACCGCCGCCGCGGCGGCGCTGTTCGTGCTGATGCGCTGGGTGCTGCCGGCGGTCGTCGCGGCGATGGCGCGCTCGCAGGAGCTGCTGCTCGTGTTCGCCGTCGCGTGGGGCGTGGCGCTCGCCGCGCTCGGCGAGTGGGCCGGCTTCAGCAAGGAGGCCGGTGCGTTCCTCGCCGGCTTCTCGCTGGCGTCGACCCCGTACCGCGAGGCGATGAACGCGCGCCTGACGGGCATCCGCGACTTCCTGCTGCTGTTCTTCTTCATCGACCTCGGCGCCAAGCTCGAGCTGTCGACGCTCGGCGCCGAGGTGGGGCCGGCCGTCGTGCTGTCGCTGTTCGTGCTGATCGGCAACCCGCTGATCGTGATGGCGATCATGGGCTACATGGGCTACCGCAAGCGCACCGGCTTCCTCGCCGGGCTGACGGTGGCGCAGATCAGCGAGTTCTCGATCGTGTTCGTCGCGATGGGCATCACGCTCGGCCACGTCGGCGTCGGCGCGCTCGGGCTGACGACGCTGGTGGGGCTGGTGACGATCACGGTGTCGACCTACATGATCCTGTACTCGCAGCCGCTGTACGAGAAGCTCGCGCCGTGGCTCGGCCCGTTCGAGCGCAAGCGCCCGTTTCGCGAGCTGGCGGTCGAGCGCCAGCCGCGGCCCGAGCGGCCGGTCGAGGTGATCGTGTTCGGCCTCGGCCGCTACGGCAGCCGGCTGCTCGCGCAGCTGCGCGACGCCGGCGTCGAGGCCATCGGCGTCGACTTCGACCCCGAGGCGGTGCGCACGCTGCGACGGCACAAGCTGCCGGTGCGCTTCGGCGACGGCGAGGACCCGGACTTCCTCGAGTCGCTGCCGCTGGCCGAGGCGCGCTGGGTGATCACGACCTTCCCGCAGTGGGAGAGCAACCGCGCGCTGCTGCATGCGCTGCAGGCGGCCGGCTACCGCGGCCACATCGCCGGCGCCGTGCGCGACACGGCGCACGGCCTGGCCCTGGCCAAGGCCGGCATCGACCGCGTGCTCAACCCGTTCGAGGACGCGGCCGACCGCGCCGCGCAGACCCTGGCCGCGGAGATCCGTCCGCAGGAGCAAACGGCATGAGCACCCTCACCGCCATCCTCGCCGCCACCGACTTCTCGGCGCCCGCGCGCCACGCCGCCGACCGCGCCGCGCGCGTGGCGCACGAGACCGGCGCCGCGCTGACGCTGATGCACACGCTGCCGGCGCAGCCGCTCGAGGAGCTGCGCCAGTGGCTCGGCGTGCAGCCGCTGGCCGAGCGCCAGCTGCTCGGGCAGGCCGGCGAGCAGCTGCAGCGCCTCGCCGACGAGCTCGCGGCGGCGAGGCGCGTGTCGGTGGCCACGCACCTGGCCGCCGGCGCCGTGCTCGACGAGATCGGCCGCCAGGCCGACGCGCTCGACGCCGACCTGCTCGTGCTCGGCGCCCGCGGTGCGGGCGTCCTGCGCCGCCTGGTGCTCGGCACCACGTCGGAGCGGCTGCTGCGGCGCACGACGCGCCCGCTGCTCGTCGTGCGCAGCACGCCGCACGAGCCGTACCGGCGCGCGCTCGTCGCGCTCGACTTCTCGCCGTGGTCGGCCGGCTCGATCGCGCTCGCGCGCCGCGTCGCGCCGCACGCGCGCCTGGTGCTGCTCAGCGCCTTCCAGGTGCCGTTCGAGGAGAAGCTGCACTTCGCCGGCGTCGACGCGGCGACGATCGAGCGCTACCGCCAGCAGGCGCGCGCCGCGGCGACGCAGAAGCTGCACGCCGCCGCGCAGGGTGCCGGGCTGAAGCCTGGCGAGTACGACGCCGCCGTCGTCGAGGGCGACGCGTCGCAGCGCATCGTCGAGCAGGAGCAGGAGCACGACGCCGACCTCGTCGTGCTCGGCAAGCACGGCCAGTCGGCGGCCGAGGACCTGCTGCTGGGCAGCGTGACCAAGCACGTGCTCGACGAGGGCGGAACCGACGTGCTGGTGTCCACCGCGCGCGCCGCGTGAGCCCGGCCCTGCGCGCACTGGCCTGCGTCGCGCTGGCCGCGCTCGTCCACGCCGTCACGCCGCCGCCCGACGCGACGCGCGCCGGCCTGGCGCTGTTCGTGCTGATCGGCGGGCTGTGGATGACGCAGGCGCTGCACCTGAGCGTGACCGCGCTGCTGGTGCCGCTGCTGGCCGTGCTCGCCGGGCTGCTGAGTGTGCGCGACGCGCTGGCCTCGTTCGCCAACCCGATCATCTTCCTGTTCCTCGGCGGCTTCGCGCTGGCGGCGGCGCTGCAGCGCCACGGCATCGACGGCGCGCTCGCCGCGGCGGTGATGCGGCTGGCCCGCGGCCACCGCGTGCGCGCCGTGCTGCTGCTGTTCGCGCTCACCGCAGCGCTGTCGATGTGGATCAGCAACACCGCCACCGCGGCGATGATGCTGCCGCTGGCGCTCGGCCTGCTGCACGGCGACGACACGATCGGCGCGCGGGAGAAGACGTTCGTGCTGCTCGGGCTGGCCTACAGCGCGAGCATCGGTGGCATCGGCACGCTGGTGGGCAGCCCGCCGAACGCGATCGCGGCGGCGCAGGTGGGGCTGGACTTCGCCGGCTGGCTGCGCATCGGGCTGCCGATGGTCGCGCTGCTGTGGCCGCTGATGATCGGCGTGCTGTGGCTCGTGCTGCGCCCGCAGCTGCGCGGTCGCGTGGCCGTGGCGTCGCACGCGCCGTTCGCGTGGACGCGCGAGCGGCGCCTGGCGGTGGCCATCTTCGCGCTCACGGCCTTGGCGTGGGTCGCCGGCGCGCCGCTGGGGCGCTGGCTCGGCGTCGGCGGCGACATCGACAGCCTCGTCGCCATCGCGGCCCTGGTCGCGTTGGTGGCCACCGGCGTGCTTGCGTGGCCCGACATCGAGCAGCGCACCGAGTGGGGCGTGCTGCTGCTGTTCGGCGGCGGGCTGGCGCTGAGCCACGTGATGGGCAGCAGCGGCGCGAGCCGCTTCCTCGCCGACGGGCTCGTCGCACTGCTGCAGGGCGCGCCGGCGTGGCTGCTGCTGCTCGGCGTCGTGGCCTTCGTCGTGTTCCTGACCGAGCTGGTCAGCAACACCGCGAGCGCCGCGCTGCTGGTGCCGATCTTCCTCGGCGTCGCCGCCGCGCTGGGCCTGTCGCCCACGCTGCTGGCTGCCGCGATCGCGGTGGGCGCGTCGTGCGCCTTCATGCTGCCGGTGGCCACGCCGCCCAACGCCCTCGTGTTCGGCACCGGGGCCGTGCCGGCCGGTGCGATGATGCGCTGCGGCCTCGTGCTGAACTTCGTGTGCATCGCCGTCATCACCGCCGTCGCGACGGCGCTGGCCTGAACCGACTGAACCCGCGCCCCCGATCGCGGGTCCCACCCGTGCCCACCCACCCGAGGACCCCCATGCAGATCCAGCTCCACACCGACAACCACGTGCACGGCGAGGTGTCGCTCGCCGACTGGGTCGAGGCCGAACTGAAGGACCGGCTCGCACGCTTTCGCGACCACGTCACGCGCGTCGAGGTGCACCTGAGCGACGTCAACGCCGCGCGCAGCACCGGCCACGTCAAGCGCTGCAAGCTCGAGGCGCGGCCGGCGGGCCGGCCGCCGGTGGCGGTGCAGCACGACGCGGCGAAGGTGGCCGACGCCGTGCACGGCGCCGCCGACAAGCTCGCGCGCCTGCTCGACACCACGCTCGGGCGGGCCAAGGATGTCAAGGGCCGCGAGTCGATCCGCGGCGCCTGAGCGCCGACGCCCCGCGCGCCGGCACGCGGGCACGCTCGCGCTGAGCGGGGTCGTGTCCACCGCGGTCTTGTCGATCGCGGCCGTCTCGATGGCGGCGACCCTGATCGCGCCCGCAGCGGCGGCACCACCCGCCGCGCC
>JBBION010000104.1:0-9394 GCA_037443345.1 Rubrivivax sp.
CGTGCCGCACGAGCGGCTGAACGTCGTCGGCGGCGCGATCGCGCTCGGCCACCCGATCGGCTCGACCGGCAGCGCGCTGCTGGGCGCCGCGCTCGACGAGCTCGAGCGCCGGGACGCGAAGCGCGCCGTCGTCGCGGCGTGCGGCGCGGCGGGGCTCGCGGCGGCGGCGCTCGTCGAGCGCGTGGACTGAGGACGCCGGCGCGCCCATGACGTTGCAGGTCTTCGCCCAGTTGCTGGTCAACGGGCTGGCCGCAGGCGCGATCTACGCGCTGGTCGCCCTCGGCCTGGTGCTGACCTACAAGGCCACCGAGGTGCTGAACTTCGCGCACGGTGACCTGCTGATGCTCGCGGCCTTCGTCGGCTGGGGGCTGATCGGCCCCGCGGGCTGGCCGTTCTGGCTCGCGCTGCCGGCCACGGTCGCCATCGTCGCGGCGCTCGGCTACGGCATCGACGCGCTGCTGGTGCGGCGCATCGTCGGCCAGCCGCAGTTCGCCGGCGTGATGCTGACGATCGCGCTGGCCTTCATGCTGCGCGGCGCGGTGAGCATGGGCTTCGGTGCCGAGTCGCGCAACTTCGCGACCCCGTGGACGGGGCAGACGACGGCCATCGGCGGTGTCGTCGTCGCCGACCTCAGCCTCGTGATCCTGGCCACCGTGCTCGTGGCCACGCTCGTGCTGCTGGCGTTCCTGCGCCACACGCGGCTCGGCGTGGCGATGCAGGCGGCATCGCAGAACCAGCTCGCGGCCTTCCTCAACGGCATCCCGGTCAAGCGCGTCAACTCGCTGGTGTGGGCCTTGGCCGGCGTGCTCGCCGCGCTGGCCGGCGTGCTGCTCGCGCCGATCACGCTCGTCGACGTCAGCCTGTGGTTCGTGATGCTCAAGGCGCTGGCCGCGCTCGTGCTCGGCGGCTTCGGCAGCATCGCCGGCGCGATCGTCGGCGGCCTGCTGATCGGCCAGATCGAGCAGTGGACCGGCGTGTTCGGGCCCGACGGCAGCAAGGACGTCGTGGCCTACGTCGTGCTGATCGTCGTGCTCGTGCTGCGCCCGCGGGGCCTGCTCGGCGAAGCGCACGGGCGGCGGGTCTGAATGCGCTTCGACTACCACACCCGCTACCGCGACGCGCAGGCGCTGCTGCGCGAGCCCGGCGAGCGCTGGGCCTACGGCGCGCTGGCCGTCGCGCTGCTCGCGCTGCCGTGGGTCGCGAGCCGCTTCGTCGTCGGCGAGGCGAGCTACCTGGCGATCCTGGCCGTCGCCAGCCTCGGGCTGATGCTGCTGACCGGCTACAGCGGGCAGGTGTCGCTGGGCCACGCGGCGTTCATGGCGGTGGGCGCCTACGCGCACGCGTGGCTGCTCGAGCGTGGCGTGCCGCTGCCGCTGTCGCTGCCGGCCGCCGGGCTGATCGCCGCGGCGGTGGGCGCGCTGCTGGGGCTGCCGGCGATCCGCGTCTCGGGTCTGTACCTGGCGATGGTCACGCTCGCGTTCTCGGTGCTGGTCACGCACGTGGCCGGGCACTGGACGTCGGTCACCGGCGGCTTCACCGGCATGGCGGTGCCCGCGCCGCAGATCGCCGGCTGGTCGCTCGGTGGCCCGGTGGCGTTCTACTACGTGTGCCTGGCGGTGCTCGTCGTCGTGTTCGCGGCGCTGCTCAACGTCACGCGCTCGTCGCTGGGCCGCGCGCTGGTGGGCGTGCGCGACTCCGAGGCGGCGTCGTGGTCGCTCGGGCTGCCGGTGGCGCGCCTCAAGGTGCTGGCCTTCGCCGGGTCGGCCGGCATCACGGGGCTGGCCGGCGCGCTGCTCGCGCACCACCTGCAGTACCTGACGCCCGACGCGTTCACGCTGCTGCTGTCGATGGAGCTGGTGCTGATGGTCGTCATCGGCGGGCTCGGCAGCCTGCGCGGTGCGGTGCTCGGCGCGCTGCTGATCGGGCTGCTGCCGGCGTTCATCTCGCGCGTCAAGCCGTTCCTGCCCGACACGGTGGCCAAGCAGTTCGGGCTCGAGACCTTCGTCTTCGGCCTCGTGCTCGCGCTGTTCGTGCTGTTCGAGCCGACGGGCCTGAACGGACGCTGGCTCAAGCTGCGCGCGCTCGTCGAGACGTTCCCGCTGTACCGGCGCGACACGTTCCGCCGCGGCAAGCGCTACATGAAGTCGGAGCGCTACCGGTGAGCGCCGCCGGCAGCGACGCCTTCTTCGAGGCGCGCGACGTCGCGCTGGCCTTCGGCGGCGTGCGCGCGATCGACGGCGTCTCGTTCACGGTGCGCCCGGGCGAGGTGCTGGCGATCATCGGCCCCAACGGCGCGGGCAAGACCTCGGTGCTCAACGTCGTCACGCGCGTGTTCGACGCCACCGCCGGCCAGGTGTTCTTCGAGGGGCAGGAGATCGGCCGCCTGCCGCGCGAGCGCATCGCCGCGCTGGGCATCGCGCGCACGTTCCAGAACATCGAGCTGTTCGAGGGCGCCACCGTGCTCGACAACCTGATGCTCGGGCGCCACCGCTTCGGTCACGGGCCCTGGTGGGCGCAGCTGCTGCGCACGCCGGCGGCGGTGGCGGCCGAGGAGGCGTCGCGTGCCGCGGTGGAGGAACTCATCGAGTTCCTCGACCTGTCGCCGCACCGCCACCAGCTCGTCGGCGCGCTGCCCTATGGCGTGCGCAAGGTCGTCGAGCTCGGCCGTGCGCTCGCCACGGGCCCGAAGCTGCTGTTCCTCGACGAGCCGGCGTCGGGCCTGAACCCCGAGGAGTCGCGCGACCTCGCGTTCTGGATCGACGACATCCGCAGCGACCGCGGCGTCACCGTGGTGATGGTCGAGCACGACATGTCGCTGGTGTCGGCGGTGGCCGACCGCGTGATCTGCATGGCGCAGGGCGCGATCCTGGCCGAGGGCACGCCCGCCGAGGTGCAGTCGCACCCGCAGGTGGTGGCGGCCTACCTCGGCGGGCCGGTCGGCGAAGGGGCCGTGGCATGACGGCGGTGCTGCCCGTGCGCGACGCGGCCGGCGCGCCGGCTGCCGACGCGCCGCTGCTCGACGTGCGCAACCTCGAGACCTGGTACGGCCCGGTGGTGGCGATCCAGGGCATCAACCTGCAGGTGCGCCGCGGGCGCATCGTGACCGTGCTCGGGGCCAACGGCGCCGGCAAGTCGACGCTGCTGAACACGATCGCCGGCGTGATCGACCCGTTCAAGGGCGGCGTGTGGTTCGAGGGCGAACCGGTGCACGGCCTGGATGCCGACGCGGTGTGCCGCCGCGGCCTCGTGCTGGTGCCCGAGGGGCGGCAGGTCTACCCGTTCCTGTCGGTGCGCGACAACCTCGCGATGGGCGCCTATGCGCGACGCGACGCCGACGGCGTGCGCGACGACCTGGCGCGCGTGCACGCGTGGTTCCCGCGGCTGCTCGAGCGTGCGACGCAGCACGCCGGGCTGCTGTCGGGCGGCGAGCAGCAGATGCTGGCCATCGGCCGCGCGCTGATGAGCCGGCCGAAGCTGCTGCTGCTCGACGAGCCGTCGCTGGGGCTGTCGCCGCTGCTGACGCTGGAGATCTTCCGCATCGTCGGGCGCATCGCGCGCGAGGCCGGCGTCGCGGTGCTCGTCGTCGAGCAGAACGCCGCGGTGGCGCTGCGCACCGCCGACGACGGCTACGTGATGGAGCTCGGGCGCATCGTCGCCGCCGGTGCGTGCGACGAGCTGATGGCCAAGAGCGACGTGCGCGAGAGCTACCTCGGCCTCGGTCAGGCCACCGGCCTGTCGGGCGCCGCGCGCTGGCGGCGGCGCAAGACGTGGCGATGAACACGGCCCACCCCCGCAGCGCCCTGCAGCCGCCGCCCCCCCGGGGGGGCCACGCCGGCGGCCCGGCGCAGCCGGATCGGCGGTGTGCGCCCGCACTGGGCGACGGGACCGACTTGCAGTCGCTCGACACGCCGCCGAAGCTGTTTCGCGCGCGCTGCCGCGAATGGGGCGCCGCGCCGGCGCTGCGTGCCAAGCGCCGCGGGCTGTGGAGCGGCGTCGACTGGGCCACGTACTACGCGCACGCGCGCGCGGTCGGGCTCGCGCTGCGCGCGCTCGGCCTGCAGCGCGGCGACCGCGTCTCGGTGCTGGCCGAGAACCGCCCCGAGTGGCTGTACGCCGACGTCGGCGCGCAGTGCATGGGCTTTGTCGGCAACGGCATCTACCCGACCAGCTCGCCCGAGCAGGTGGCGCACATCCTCGTCGACTCGGGCAGCGCGGTGCTCGTTGTCGAGAACCAGGAGCAACTCGACAAGGCGCTCGCCGTGCGCGAGCGCTGCCCGGCGCTGCGCCACGTCGTCGTCATCGAGCGCGAGGGGCTGCGCGGCTTCGCCGACCCGGCGGTGAGCTTCTTCGACGACCTGCTCGCGCGCGGCTTCGACCTCGCGCGCACGCAGTCGGCGGACTTCGAGGCGGCGATCGACGCCTCGCGCCCCGACGACATCGCCTTCCTCGTCTACACGTCGGGCACCACCGGCGCGCCGAAGGGCGCGATGATCAGCGCGGCCAACGTCGTCGCGCAGGTCGCGCAGGCGCCGAACTACCTGCACGCGTCGTCCGGCGACCGCACGCTGTCGTTCCTGCCGCTGTGCCACATCGCCGAGCGCATGGCCAGCGTGTTCAACCCGCTGGCGCTCGGCCTCGTCGTGCACTTCCCCGAGGGCGCGGGCACCGTGTTCAACGACCTGCGCGAGGTCGAGCCGCACGTCGTGTTCGCGCCGCCGCGCTTCTGGGAGAAGCTGTACTCGGGCGTCGAGCTCGCGCTGCGCGACGCCATCGCGCCGGCGCGCTGGGTGTATGCGAAGGCGCACGCGTCGGCGACGGCGCGCCACGAGGCGATGCTGCAGCAGCAAGGCGACGTGCGAGCGCCGACCCTGCCCGAGCGGCTCCTCGAGGCGGCGGCGTTCCGCAACGTGCGCCGTTTCCTCGGCCTGTCGCGGGTGAAGACGGCGCTGACCGGCGCCGCGCCGGTGCCGCCCGACCTCGTGCGCTGGTACCTCGCGCTGGGCATCGAGCTGCGCGAGGCCTTCGGCATGACGGAGACCTGCGGCTTCGTCACCGCGACGCCGCCCGGGCGCATCCGCCTGGGCTGGGCCGGCGTGCCCGGGCCGGGCATCGAGATCGCGCTCGGCGCCGACGCCGAGCTGCTGGTGCGCGGCCCCAACGTGTTCGCCGGCTACTGGGGCCAGCCCGACAGGACGGCCGAGGCGATCAATGCCGACGGCTGGCTGCACACCGGCGACTGCGCCGAGATCTCGCCGGCGGGCGAACTCGCGATCCGCGACCGCCTGAAGGACATCCTGATCACCAGCGGCGGCAAGAACGTGACGCCCAGCCAGATCGAGAACCTGCTCAAGTTCAGCCCCTACATCACCGACGCGGTGGCGGTGGGCGACGGACGCCGCTTCATCACGGCGCTGGTGATGCTCGACCACGACCAGGTGGCGCGCTTCGCGCGCGACCGGCAGGTGCCCTACACCGACTACGCGAGCCTGGCGCGCGCGCCCGAGGTGGCCGCGCTGGTGCGCGAGGAGATCGAGCGCGCCAACGCGCGGCTGGCGCGCGTCGAGCAGGTCAAGGACTTCCGCATCATCGACCAGCTGCTGACCGCCGAGGACGAGGAGCTGACGCCGACGATGAAGCTCAAGCGCAAGTTCGTCGTGCGCAAGTACGCCGCACTGATCGACGAGATGTACCCCGATTGACAACCCGGCCCGGGCGACCGAGCCTTCCCCCGCAGCCACGACCCACGAAGGAGACGACGATGCACACCTTCCAGCGCACCCTGCTGGCCCTGACCCTGGCCGGCGCCGCCGACCTCGCCGCCGCCGGCGGCGTCACCGATACCGAGATCGTGGTCGGCAGCCACCTCGACCTGTCGGGCCCCACCGCGGCGGGCATGCCGATGCTGCGCAACGCGATGCAGCTGCGCATCGACGAGGTCAACGCCGCCGGCGGCGTCAACGGGCGCAGGATCCGCCTCGTCGTCGAGGACAACGGCAGCCAGCCGCAGCAGGCGGTGCGCGCGGTGCAGAAGCTGATCAAGAGCGACGACGTGTTCGCGATCCTCAACGCCTTCGGCTCGGGCCCGAACGCCGCCACCGTGAAGGCGGCGACCGACGCCGGCGTCGTCGTGTTCGCGCCGTGGGCCGCCAGCGCCATCGTGCAGCGCGTCGGCGGTGCGAGCCCGCTGGTGTTCACGACGGTACAGAACTACGACACGACGACCGCCGCCGGGCTCGGTTGGGCCATCAAGAACTGGGGCGCGAAGAAGGTCGGCGTGATCTACCAGGAGGGCCCGTTCGGCGACCTCGTGCGCGCCGGCGTCGCCGAGGCGATGAGGGCGGCCAGCATGACGGTGGCCGCCGAGGCGGCGTACAAGGTCGGCGACATCGACTTCAGCAGCCAGGTCGCGCGCATGAAGGCCGCTGACGTCGACCTGATCCTGGCCGGCACCGTGGTGCGCGAGACGGTGGGCGTGATGGCCGAGGTCAAGAAGCTCGGCTGGAACGTCAAGGTGCTGACGACGATCCCGGGGCGCAGCAGCATCGTCGCGCGGCTGGGCAAGGACGCCGTCGAGGGCCTGTACGGACTGGGTGGCTGGCGCATCCACGACGCGGCGAGCCAGGACGCCGGCGCGCAGAAGTTCATCACCGCCTACAAGGCCAAGTTCAACGCCGACCCCGACGAGAACGCCGCCAACGCGTACAGCTACACCGACTGGTTCGTGAAGTGCCTGCAGGCCGCCGGCCGCAACCTGAGCGCACAGAGCTTCTCGACCGCGTGCCAGGGCGTGACCCACGAGGACTTCACGACGTACTCGAAGCAGGGCTTCGTGAAGAACCACGTCAGCCCCGAGTTCGTCGCCGTCGACGTCGTCAAGGGCGGGCGCTGGGAGCCGGTGGCGCCGGCGATGGCGAGCGCGGCGCGCTGAACGCGGCGGCGGCGCACGCGGCGCGTCAGGCGGTGTCCGGCGCCGCTGCCTGCGCGCACCTGACCTGCTCGACCTCGCGCCGCCCGCCGTCGACGCGCATCGCGGTCAGGCAGCCGCCCCACACGCAGCCGGTGTCGAGCGCGAGCAGGTTGGCACGATCGACGAGGCCCAGCGTGCTCCAGTGGCCGAAGGCGATCGGCGTGCCCTGGGTGCGCCGGCCCGGCGCGTCGAACCACGGCACGAGCCCCGGCGGCGCCGCGCCGGCGCCCTCCTTGACCTTGAGGTCGAGCGTGCCGTCGGCGTGCACGAAGCGGATGCGCGTCAACACGTTGATCACGAAGCGCCAGCGGTCGGCACCCTGCAGGTCGTCGTGCCAGCGCGCCGGCTCGTTGCCGTACATCACCTGCAGGAAGCCGTGCAGGTCGCGGCCGCGCAGCATCGTCTCGACCTCGCGTGCCAGCGCCAGCGTCTGCGTGCCGTCCCACTGCGGCACGACGCCGGCGTGCACCAGCAGCCAGCCGTGCGCGGTGTCGGCCAGCGGCAGGTGGCGCACCCAGTCGATCCACGCGTCGCGGTCCGGCGCGTCGAGGATGTCGCGCAGCGTGTCGGTGCGGTGCTCGCGGCGCACGCCATGCGCCACCGCGAGCAGGTGCAGGTCGTGGTTGCCGAGCAGGCAGGTCGCGCTCGCCCCGAGCGCGCGCAGCCGACGCAGCACCGCGAGCGAGCCGGGCCCGCGGTTGACGAGGTCGCCGAGCACGTGCAGCCGGTCGCGCGACGGCGAGAAGCCGATCTCGGCGAGCAGCCGCGCGAGCGCGTCGTCGCAGCCCTGGACGTCGCCGACGAGGTAGTGCATCGGGGCATTGTGCCGGCCGCGGGCAAGCCCTCTGCTACGCTGCGAACGTTTCGGCAGACATCCGGCCGTCGGCCGCCGGATCCTCGATGGACACAGCGTTGCTCGTCTTCCTCATCCTGCTCAACGGCGCCTTCGCGATGGCGGAGATGGGTCTGACGGCGGCGCGCAAGGCGCGGCTGCAGGTGATGGTGGAGACCGGGGACGGCGGCGCGCGCGCCGCGATGGCGCTGCACGACGACCCGACGCGCTGGCTGTCGACGGTGCAGGTGGGCATCACGTCGATCGGGCTGCTCAACGGCATCGTCGGCGAGGCGGCGTTCGCGCAGCCGCTGGGGCAGTGGCTGCAGGCCACCTTCGGCCTGTCGACCAACGTGGCGCAGATCGTCGCCACCGCCGGTGTGGTGATCCTGATCACCTACCTGACGATCGTGTTCGGCGAGCTGGTGCCCAAGCGGCTCGGCCAGATGTACCCGGAGCCGGTCGCGCGCCTGGTGGCGCGGCCGATGATGGCGCTGTCGACGGCGGCCAAGCCGTTCGTCGCGCTGCTGTCGGCGTCGACGAAGGCGGTGCTCGCGCTGCTCGGCGTGCGCGGCAAGGCGCCGGGGGCGAGCGTGACGGAAGAGGAGATCGCCGCGCAGCTCGAGGAAGGCGTCGGAGCCGGCGTGATCGAGGCGCAGGAGCACCGCATGGTGCGCAACGTGTTCCTGCTCGACGAGCGCCAGATCGGCTCGATGATGATCCCGCGCGCCGAGATCGTGTGGCTCGACGCCGACGCCGGCATCGACGAGGTCCGGCGCGTGCTCGACGAGGCGGCGCACTCGCGCTACCCGGTGTGCCGCGGCGGGCTCGACGACGTGCTGGGCGTCGTGACGTCGCAGCAGTTGCTGCGCCAACTCGTGCACGGGCAGGCGCTGTCGCTCACCGAAGGCCTCGAGCCGCCGGTGTTCGTGCCCGAGACGCTGTCGGGCATGGAGCTGCTCGACCACTTCCGTGCCGCCGGCGCGCAGGTCGTGTTCGTCGTCGACGAGTACGGCGAGGTGCAAGGCGTCGTGACGGTGCGCGACGTGCTCGAGGCGATCACCGGCGAGTTCACGCCGCCCGAGGGCGAGGCGGAGGCGTGGGCGGTGCAGCGCGACGACGGCAGCTGGCTGCTCGACGGCCTGATCCCCGTGCCCGAGCTGAAGGACCGGCTCGAACTGCGCGAGCTGCCCGACGAGGAGCGCGGGCGCTACAACACGCTGGCCGGCATGATCATGCTGCTGCTCGGCCGCGTGCCCGACGTCGCCGACCACGTCGAGTGGCAGGGCTGGCGCTTCGAGGTCGTCGACATGGACGGCAAGCGCGTCGACAAGGTGCTGGTGAGCCGGCTTCCCGAGCCGCCCGTCGACGCCGTCGACTGAGCGCCGCGCCTCAGGCGGCTCGGGCGGCGAGTGGCGGCAGTGCCGGCCAGGCCGACACGTCGCCGAGCCGGCGCGACAGCGCCTCGGCGGCGTGGCGCAGCGCGATCGCGACGGGCCCGCCCCACTCGGTGTCGAACGCGGGCGTCGGGCCGATCGCGGTCAGCGACAGCAGCAGCCGCTGCTGCTCGTCGAACACCGGCGCCGCCAACGCGC
>JBBION010000105.1:0-9308 GCA_037443345.1 Rubrivivax sp.
TGTTCGGCTCGATGCTCAGCACGCCGATCATCAACCCGCCGCAGAGCGCGATCCTCGGCGTGCACGCGACGAAGGAGCGGCCGGTGGTCGAGAACGGGCAGATCGTGATCCGGCCGATCAACTACCTCGCGATGTCGTACGACCACCGCATCATCGACGGCCGCGAGGCCGTGCTCGGGCTGGTGGCGATGAAGGAGGCGCTCGAGGACCCGGCGCGCCTGCTGTTCGACATTTGACGACGCCGGCACGCCATGAGCCTCGCCGACGAACTCGCCAAGCTCGAGCAACTGCACGCCAGCGGCGCGCTGAGCGACGACGAGTTCACGCGCGCGAAGGCCCGCTTGCTCGACGCGCGCCCGACGCCGCCGCCACCGCCGCCGGCGGTGCAGGCGGTCAACGCGCTGCGCCGCAACCGCACCGACAAGTGGCTCGGCGGGGTGTGTGGCGGACTGGCGATCGCCACCGGCGTCGACTCGTGGATCTGGCGCCTGCTGTTCGCCCTGCTGGCGCTGGCCGGCGGCACCGGCGTCGTCCTCTACGCCCTGCTATGGCTCTTCGTCCCGCTCGAGGACTGAGGCCCGCGGCTCCAAGCCTGCCTGCGCAGGCTTGGACGGGCCGAAGGCCGGCCGGCTCCGACGGCCGGCAGGGATCCGCGGCTGCGAGCACCGGCGTTCGGCCCTGACTTCAATCGACTCCACACACCATGTCCAAGACCTTCGACGTCATCGTGATCGGCGGCGGCCCCGGCGGCTACATCGCCGCGATCCGCGCCGCCCAGCTCGGCTTCAACACCGCCTGCATCGACGATTGGAAGAACGCCGCCGGCGGTCCGGCTCCGGGCGGCACTTGCACCAACGTGGGCTGCATTCCGAGCAAGGCGCTGCTGCAGAGCAGCGAGCACTTCGAGCACGCCGGCCACCACTTCGCCGCGCACGGCATCGGCCTGGACAACCTGCGCGTCGACGTCGCCAAGATGCTCGCGCGCAAGGACACCGTCGTGAAGCAGAACAACGACGGCATCCTCTACCTGTTCAAGAAGAACAAGGTCAGCTTCTTCCACGGCCGCGGCTCCTTCGTCAAGGCGGTCGACGGGGGCTGGGAGATCGCCGTCGCCGGCGCCGCGAGCGAGACGCTGGTCGGCAAGCACGTCATCGTCGCGACCGGCTCGAACCCACGCCCGCTGCCGGGCGTCGCGTTCGACGAGGAGCGCATCCTGAGCAACGACGGCGCTCTGCGCATCCCGGCGGTGCCGAAGACGCTGGGCCTGATCGGCTCGGGCGTCATCGGCCTCGAGATGGGCTCGGTGTGGCGCCGCCTGGGCGCGCAGGTCACGGTGCTCGAGGCGCTGCCGACCTTCCTCGGCGCGGTCGACGAGCAGATCGCCAAGGAAGCGCACAAGGCGTTCACGAAGCAGGGGCTGAAGATCGAGCTGGGCGTCAAGGTCGGCGACGTCAAGGCGGGCAAGACGGGCGTCACGGTGGCCTACACCGACGCCAAGGGCGGCGCGCAGACGCTCGAGGTCGAGCGGCTGATCGTCTCGATCGGCCGCGTGCCGAACACGACGGGCCTGAATGCCGAGGCCGTCGGGCTGAAGCTCGACGAGCGCGGCGCGATCGTCGTCGACGATGCATGCCGCACCAACCTGCCCGGCGTGTGGGCGGTGGGCGACGTCGTGCGCGGACCGATGCTCGCGCACAAGGCCGAGGAGGAGGGCGTCGCGGTGGCCGAGCGCATCGCCGGCCAGCACCCGCACGTCGACTTCAACACCGTGCCGTGGGTCATCTACACGAGCCCCGAGATCGCGTGGGTGGGCCGGACCGAGCAGCAGCTCAAGAAGGAGGGCCGCGCGTACAAGGCCGGCACGTTCCCGTTCTCCGCCAACGGCCGCGCGCGCGCGCTCGGCGACACGACGGGCATGGTCAAGTTCCTCGCCGACGCCGCCACGGACGAGATCCTCGGCGTGCACGTCGTCGGCCCGATGGCCAGCGAGCTGATCCACGAGGCGGTGGTGGCGATGGAGTTCCGCGCCAGCAGCGAGGACATCGCGCGCATCTGCCACGCCCATCCGTCGCTGTCGGAGGCGACGAAGGAAGCCGCGCTCGCGGTCGACAGGCGCACGCTGAACCTCTGAGCGGCTGCGCGCGGTGGGCGTCCGTCAGGTCTACCTGAACGCGCTGCGCGAGCGCGGCTTCCTGCCCGACCCGGCTCAGCTGCGCGCGGTGGACGCGCTCGAGCGCTGCGAGAACGAGTGGCTGGCCTACCTCGGGCGCCGGCGCACGGCGCTCAAGCGCATGTTCGTCAAGCCGCCGATCCCGCGCGGCGTGTACATGCACGGCGGCGTCGGACGCGGCAAGAGCTTCCTGATGGACTGCTTCTTCCAGTCGGTGCCGTTGCGGCGCAAGACGCGGCTGCACTTCCACGAGTTCATGCGCGAGGTGCACCGCGAGCTGCAGGAGCTCAAGGGCACCGTCAACCCGCTCGACGAGCTCGGCCGGCGCATCGCGCGCCGCTTCCGGCTGATCTGCTTCGACGAGTTCCACGTCGCCGACGTCACCGACGCGATGATCCTGCACCGCCTGCTCAAGGCGCTGTTCGACAACCGCGTCGGCATCGTCACGACGTCGAACTTTCACCCCGACGCTCTGTACCCCAACGGCCTGCACCGCGACCGCATCCTGCCTGCGATCGAGCTGCTGAAGGACAAGCTCGAGGTCGTCGACGTCGACGGCGGCACCGACTACCGCCGCCGCACGCTCGAACGCCTGCAGACCTACCACACGCCGCTGGGCCCCGAGGCCGACGCGGCGCTCGAGGCGGCGTTCGAGCAGCTGGCCGAGGCGCGTGACGAGGACCCGGCGCTGAACATCGAGCACCGCGTGCTGCGCTCGCGCCGGCGTGCCGGCGGCGTCGTGTGGTTCGACTTCGCGACGCTGTGCGGCGGGCCGCGCTCGCAGAACGACTACCTCGAGATCGCCTCGCGCTTCCACACCGTCCTGCTGTCGGGCGTGCCGCAGATGCCGCCCAAGCTCGCGAGCGAGGCCAGGCGCTTCACGTGGCTCGTCGACGTGCTGTACGACCGTCGCGTGCGGCTCGTGGTCTCGGCCGAGGTGCCGCCCGAGCAGATCTACGTCGAAGGACCGCTGGCGCACGAGTTCCCGCGCACCGTCTCTCGGCTGCACGAGATGCAGTCGGGCGAGTACGTCGCGCAGGGGCGCCGCGAGGTCGACACGCGGCTGACCTGAGCGCCGGCGCGAGGCTCAGCGCTTCGGCGGCTTCGGCTTCTCCAGCGCCTCGACCTTGATCATCGCCAGCGACAGGTTGTCACCCGCGCCGCGGGCGCGCTGGCGCGCCTTCTCGATCAGCAGCTCGCTGGCCTCGCGCGGAGGCAGCGAGTGCACGACGTCGCCGAACTCGGCCGGCGTGAAGTAGTGCCACAGGCCGTCGCTGCAGGCCAACAGCGTGTCGCCGATCGCGAGCTGGTCGATGCACGCCAGCGTGACCGGCGGCTCCTGCTGCGTGCCCAGGCAGCCGGTCAGCAGGTTCGACTGCGGGTGGGTGTTGGCCTCCTCCTCGGTCAGCGTGCCCTCGTCGAGCAGGCGCTGCACGTAGGAATGGTCGCTGGTGCGGCCGATCATCGTCGCACCGCGGAAGTGGTAGACGCGCGAGTCGCCGGCGTGGACCACGTCGCAGCGCAGACCGGGCGTGATCAGGAACGCGGCGATCGTGCTGTGCGGCTCCTCCTCGGCGGTGATCGCGGTGAGCTTGATCATCAGGTGCGCCTCGAGCACGAGCTGGCGCAGCAGTTCGGCCGGGTCGTCGTCCTTCGGCGTGAAGCGCTCGAACAGCTGCCGCGCCGTGAGGATGACCTGGTCGGCGGCCTTGCGTCCGCCGCTCTTGCCGCCCATGCCGTCGGCCACGACGGCCAACGTGCAGCCGGGGACCCTCTCGTGCACCAGGATCTGCACTTGATCCTGCTGGTACAGACGGTCTCCGCGGTGCAGGGCGGTGGCCGCCGAGAGGCGGTAGGCGGACGGCGCTTTCGACATGGCGGCGCAGACTATACGGCAGCGCCTGCGTGCGAAAGCTACACTGCGCGGCGCTTCGTGATGAACGAGAACCTGCATTCGCCCCAGCGCCGGCTGATCGAGTTGCGCATCGAGCACGCCGACCTCGACGACCTGATCGACCGCGTCGCGCTCGACCGTCCGGACGACGATCTGGCGCTGCGCCGGCTGAAGAAGCGGCGGCTGCTGCTGCGCGACCAGATCGCGCGGCTCGAGGCCGAGCTCGAGCCGCCCGAGCCGGCGTGACCTTGCTCCCCCCCGCAGCGCCTGCAGCGCTTCCCCCCCCGGGGGGCGCCGCCAGCGGACCGGCGAAGCCGGATCCGCGGCGGCCGCTCGAGTGGCCTCCATCCGGTGCCTTGCACGGTCTCGGGCGGGGGCGTGCTGATTTCTGCGGCGTCGTGGCGTGACGCCCATGCACGACGACGCGGCAGCGCGCGAACTCGAGCAGGCGGTCAACGCGGCATTTGCCGCCGGCGGGCCGCTGGCGCGTGCCGACGCGGGTTACGTCGAGCGCGACGTGCAGCAGGTCTTCGCACGTGCCGTCGCGCGCGCGATCGAGGCGCGCACGGCGCTCGTCGTCGAGGCGGGCACCGGCGTCGGCAAGACCTTCGCGTACCTCGTGCCGCTGCTGCTGTCCGGGCGCCGCGCGCTGGTCAGCACCGCGACGAAGAGCCTGCAGGACCAGCTGTTCCTGCGCGACCTGCCGCGGCTGGCCGAGGCATTGCACGTGCCGGTGCGGCTCGCGCTGCTCAAGGGCCGGTCGAGCTACCTGTGCCTGCACCGGCTGCAGCAGGCACGGCAGTCGGCGCAGCTGCCCGACCGGCTCGCGGGGCGCGCGCTGGCACGCGTCGAGCAGTGGGCGACGACGACGCGCAGCGGCGATCTGGCCGAGCTCACCGGGCTCGACGAGCACTCGCCGGTCATCCCGCTCGTCACGTCGACGCGCGACAACTGCCTCGGCAGCGACTGCCCGCAGTGGCGCGACTGCCACGTGATGGCCGCGCGCCGCGAGGCGATGGCCGCCGACGTCGTCGTCGTCAACCACCACCTGTTCTTCGCCGACCTCGCGCTGCGCGACAGCGGCGTCGCCGAGCTGCTGCCTACCGTCGACGCCGCGGTGTTCGACGAGGCGCACCAGCTCGTCGAGGCCGGCGTGCAGTTCCTCGGCACGACGCTGGCCAGCGCCGCCGTCGTCGACTTCGCGCGCGACCTGATTGCCGCCGGTCTGCAGTGGGCGCGCGGGCTGCAGCCGTGGTCGGAGCTGGCCGCGGCTTGCGACCGCAGCGCACGCGACCTGCGACTGGCCGCCGGCGGCGGCCAGCGCGGCCTGTCCCGGCGCCGCTGGGGCGAGGTTGCCGGTGGCGACGGCCTCGGCGCCGCGCTGGACGCGCTCGCCATCGCGGCCGACGCCGCAGCGAGCGCGCTCGACACCGTCAGCGAACTGGCGCCCGACTTCCCGCGCCTGCAGCAGCGCGCCCTCGCGCTGGCGCGGCTGGCGCGTCACTTCGCCGCCGAGGGCGCCGACGACCGCGTGCGCTGGGTCGACCTGACGGCGCAGCACGCGCGCCTGGTCGAGTCGGCGCTGGACATCCGCGCGACGATGGCCGCGCAGCGCGCCGCGTCGCCCAAGGCCTGGGTCTTCACGTCGGCCACGCTCGGCGACGACGAGCACCTGTCGTGGTTCACCGGCCCCGCGGGTCTCGACGACGCGACGACGCTGAAGCTCGGCAGTCCGTTCGACTACGCGGCGCACGCGCGGCTGTGGGTGCCGCCGCGGCTGCCCAAGCCGGGCGACGCGGTGCACGCGCAGGCGGTGGCGCAGGTGGCGCAGCGCTGCGCGCTGGCCGTCGGCGGGCGCACCTTCGTGCTGACGACGACGCTGCGCGCGCTCGACGTCGTGGCCCAGGCGCTGCGCGAGCGCCTCGCGGCCCGCGGGATCGACGTGCTCGTGCAGGGCGACGAGCCCAAGCGTGCCCTGCTGCAGCGCTTCGTCGCGCGGCCGCAGGCGGTGCTCGTCGGCTCGCACAGCTTCTGGGAGGGCATCGACGTGCCCGGCGACGCGCTGCAGTGCGTCGTCATCGACAAGCTGCCGTTCCCGCCACCCAACGACCCGCTCGTCGAGGCGCGCGTGCGGCAGATCGAGCGCGCCGGGCGCTCGGCGTTCAACGAGTACTTCGTCGCCGAGGCGGCGGTGGCGCTGAAGCAGGGCGCCGGGCGGCTGATCCGCACCGAGACCGACCGCGGGCTGCTCGTCGTGTGCGACCCGCGGCTGGTCCAGATGGGTTACGGCACCCGGCTGCGCGCGGCGCTGCCGCCGATGCCGCTGCTGCGCGACGAGGCGCAGGCCCTCGACTGGCTGGCCAGCCTGGCCGCCGGGCGCGACGCCGGCGGCTGAGGCGACCTCAGCTCACCAAGGCCGCCACCAGGGGCCCTGGCGCTCGACGAGTGCGCCGCCGCGCAGGAAGCGGCTGTCGGGGAAGTTGAGCTTGAGCACGCGCTCGACGTCGTCGCGCAGCGACGCGAGGCCGAGCTGGTCGTAGCTGCGCGCGAGCAGGTACAGCGCCTCCTCGGCCGCCGGCGCCTGCCGGTACTCCTGCAGCGCGTACTGCGCGCGGTTGGCCGCCGCCACGTAGGCGCCGCGCCGATAGTAGTAGCGCGCGACGTGGACCTCGTACTCGGCCAGCGCGTTGACGATGTAGTCCATCCGCACCCGCGCGTCGTCGGCGTACTTGGACTGCGGGTACATGTCGACCAGCTGCTTGAACGACTGGTAGGCCTCGCGCGAGGCCTGCTGGTCGCGCTCCGACAGTTCCTGCCCGGAGAGACTGCCGAAGAAGCCGAGGTTGTCGACGAAGTTGACCAGCCCGCGCAGGTACATCGCGTAGTCGATCGCCGGGCTCGACGGGTGCAGCCGGATGAAGCGGTCCAGCCCCGACAGCGCCTGCTCGCGCTCGCCGCTCTTCCAGCGCGCGTAGGCCAGCTCGAGCTGCGCCTGCTGCGCGAGCAGCGTGCCGGCGGCGCGGCCCTCGACGCGCTCGAGCGTCGCGATCGCGCGCTCGTAGTTGCCCGAGGCGAGGTCGTCGCGGGCCTCTGCATACAATGCCTCGGCCGCGCGGTTGTCGTCGACCTTGGTCGTGCTGCCGCACGCGGCCAGCAACGCCGCCAGCCCCAGCGCGGCGATCGTCTTCGAAGCGGCCAACGCGCCGCGGCTCGGGATCATGGTCATGGTGGGCGCCGGCACGTGCGGCGCGGGCTTCGTTCGAACCAGCGCGCAGTGTAATGGCCCCACCTGCTGAGACTCCGGGCGCGCCCGAGGGGAGCGACGACGACGCGGGCCCCGACGAGGGCGCCTTCGACACGGCCGACGCCGCCGCCGAGGTGCGCGAACGCAGCGTCGATGCCGCGCTGCACGGCCTGCGGCTCGACAAGGCGCTCGTCGCGATGGCCCCCGAGTTTTCGCGCAACCACCTGCAGGGTCTGATCGAGCGCGGTCACGTGCGCGTCGACGGCGACGTCGCGACGGCGCCCTCGCGCGCGGTCCGTGCCGGCCAGCGCCTGGCCGTGGAGCTCGTGCCCACCGCGCAGGCGCGTGCGTTCCGCCCGCAGCCGATGGCGCTCGCCGTGGTTCACGAGGACGACGACGTGCTCGTGATCGACAAGCCGGCAGGCCTCGTCGTGCACCCCGCGCCCGGTCACTGGTCGGGCACGCTGGTCAATGGTCTGCTCGCGCGGGACGCCGGCGCGGCCGCGTTGCCGCGCGCCGGCATCGTGCACCGGCTCGACAAGGACACCTCGGGACTGATGGTCGTGGCCCGCACGCTGCAGGCGATGACGGCGCTGGTGCGGGCGATCGCCGCGCGCGAGGTGCGGCGCGAATACCAGGCGCTGGCGCACGGCGACGTCGGCGCGGTGCCGTTCACGGTCGACGCGCCGATCGGCCGCGACCTGCGAGTGCGCGTGCGCATGGCCGTCGGCGCGCACGGCAAGGCGGCGCGCACCGACGTGACGCCGGTGGCACGTGCGCTGGGCGTCAGCGCCGTGTGGTGCCGGCTGCACACCGGACGCACGCACCAGATCCGCGTGCACCTCGCACACCGCGGCCACCCGCTGGTGGCCGACGCGCTGTACGGCGGCGCGCCGGCGCTCGGCGTGGCGCGCCAGGCGCTGCACGCGGCGCGACTGGGTTTCGCGCACCCGACCCGCGGCGCCTGGCTGCAGTTCGAGCGGCCGTTGCCGGCCGATCTCGCGGCGGCATGGCAGCAGGTGGTCGCGGCCGCGCCACGGGCTACAATAGCGACCAGTTCCGAATGAGCCCCGACGCGCGTCGCTCCAGGCGCGTGCGTCCGACGAGGCCGGCGCGACGGGCGATGCCCGACACCGGCCTTCCGCCGGCACCGGCGGGACCCGGTCCAACGCGGTGCGGGCCGCACCGAGGGATGCGCCCGCCGCCCCGACCGAACCCGAGCAGGACTGCCCCGACCGGTGCTTCGTCGGCCCGCGCGGTTCGCCCGCAGGCCGGGAACCCGCGACAACCCGAACGTACGCATTGCGCATGGCCGCCCGGCGGTCCGCCGATCGATCCCGATGAACACCGACGACGCCAAGCGCGTGCTCGAGACCGCCTTGCTGTGTGCGCAGCAACCCCTGCCGCTGCGCGAATTGCGCCAGCTGTTCGATGACCAGGTCGGTGCCGACACGCTGCGCAGCCTGCTCGACGAGCTGGCCCGCGACTGGTCCGGGCGCGGCGTCGAGCTCGTCACGCTCGCGTCGGGATGGCGCTTCCAGAGCCGCCCCGAGATGCGCGAGTTCCTCGACCGCCTGCACCCCGAGAAGCCGCCGCGCTACTCGCGCGCCGTGCTCGAGACGCTGGCCATCATCGCCTACCGCCAGCCCGTGACGCGCGGCGACATCGAGGACATCCGCGGCGTGACGGTCGGCAGCCAGATCGTCAAGCAGCTCGAGGATCGCGGCTGGATCGAGGCGATCGGCCACCGCGACGCGCCGGGCCGCCCGGCGCTGTACGGCACGACGCGCCAGTTCCTCGACGACCTCGGACTGTCGACCCTGGCCGAACTGCCGGCGATCGACGGCGCGACGCCGGCGGCGCTGGCCGACGCGCTGCCGGTGCAGCCGTCGCTGCTCGACGCCGCCGACGCGGTTCAGGTGGCGGATGCGAGCCAGAGGCCGCCGCACGACGAGGCGGCGGTCGAGGTCGCCGCCGCCGCAGCCGCCGCCGACACCCCC
>JBBION010000106.1:0-9246 GCA_037443345.1 Rubrivivax sp.
TCGTCCTTGTGGAAGCAGTACTTGCGGTCGCCGCCCAGTCCGGCCAGCGCCTTCATCGGCGACGCCGCCGCGGCCGTGGTCGCGCCCAGCGTCAAGCCACGCAGCAAGGCGCGGCGGCGGGCCGCCGAATCGGGCGAGGGGGCCGCGGCGCCGCCCGGCGCCTGGCCGTCGGCCGGCTCGTCGTGGCCGAAGGGTTCGCGGTCGGATTCGTTCATCGCAGCCTCTCCTGGGTGGGCGCTCTCGTTGACCAAGCAAGCCGCGTGCGCGCACCATCCGAGATTTCTCCCGACGCCTATATGTTCGCACGTGCACCGCGGCACGGCCAGCGCTGCCGTGCCGCTGGCGCGGTCGGCCCCCGCGTCCGCGGGGGGCGTGCCGGCCGGGTCCAGTGCCGAACTGTAAGAGATCTCGACGCGTCGCTGCCGGTACGCCAATGCTCCGGTACGCCGGTACGCCGGTACGCCGGTGCGCGTCGGCACGCGGGCTCAGCGCGGTGGCGGACCGCCGTCCGCGGCTGCCGCGACCCCCCGCGCGACGTTGACCGGCAGCAGCAGCACCAGCCCGACGACGAAGAACACCGCCGTCGACACGATGGCCAGCCGGTGGTTGCCGGCCGTCATGAAGTTGACGAGGCCATAGGTCAGCGGTCCGACGATCGCCGACAGCCGTACCGCGAAAGTCCACAGCCCGAAGAACTCGGCGCGCCGCGCCGCCGGCGCGAGCAGTCCGGCGAGCGCGCGGCCGGCCGACTGGCTGCTGCCCATGCACAACCCGGCGATCACCGCGGCCACCCAGAACAGCGCGCGGCTCTCGGCCACCGCGGCCAGCAGCGTCATGACGATCCAGCCGGCCAGCGTCGCGGCGAGTGCCGCGCGGTGTCCGATGCGGTCCTGCACGTAACCCCACGAGAACGCGCCGACGACGGAGGCGATGTTGACGAGGAAGATCAGAGCCATCGTCTCGGTCTGCCGGAAGCCGAGCACCTGCTCGGCATACACGGCGGCCAGCGCGACGACGACGGCCACGCCGGCCTGGTACGCCACCGCGCACGCAAGCAGCCACGTGAAGTCGCGAAAGCGCCGCGCCTCGCGCCACGTGCGCGCCAGCCGCGCGAGCGACGACGAAACGCCGCGGCCCGCGACCGCCTCGTGCTGCGGCTGTGCGCGCTCCTTCAGCAGCGCGAACGTGGCCAGCGAGGCGAGCGCGAACACCGCGGCCGTGATCCACATCGTGACCGGCACGAACTGCGAGGCCGGCTCGCCGCGCGACTGCGCGCCGAGCACCCACGCCAGGCTCAGCCCGAGCGTCAGCATGCCGCCGAAGTAGCCGAAGCTCCAGCCCCAGCCCGAGACCTTGCCCAGGCTGTCGGCGCGCGCGAGCTCGGGCAGGAACGCGGCGACGAGCGACTCGCCCCAGCTGAAGAAAAGGTTCGACAGCACGATCGCGACGACCGCCAGCGCGACGTCGCCCGGCCCCGCCCAGCCCAGCGCCGCGGTGGTCAGCACGCAGCCGACGGTGGCGACCGCGAGCAGCCGCCTCTTGGCCGCGCGCAGGTCGGCGTACGCGCCCAGCGCCGGCATCGTCAGCATCACGAGCAGGCTCGACAGCGACAGCGCCGCCGTCCACGCCAGCGTGGCCCACGGCGCGCCGCCGGCCACGCCTCCGACGAAGTAGGCGCTGAACACCGCCGTCAGCACGACGGTGGTGTAGCCCGAGTTGGCGAAGTCGTACATCGCCCAGCCGAACACCTCGCGCTTGCGCACGCCGGGGTTCAGCGCGTCCTGCGGAAAGAGGTTCATCGCGTCTCCTGCTCGCGCGCAGTATGCCCGCGCGAGGCGCGTCGGGTCTCAAGGAAACGCCGGGCCGCCCCAAGTCCTTGAACCCCACGGGGGGCGGGCCGGGCCTGGCCCGGCCCTGGGGGCGCTCACGGCAGGTGCATCAGCGCCTGTCCCATGCGGATGCGCGCGCCCGCGGCGACGCCCGGCGCCAGCGTGAACCCCGGTGGCGCGAAGACGAGGATCGTCGAGCCGTGCTCGAACCAGCCCAGTTCGTCGCCCTTCGCGAACGGCACGTCGCACGCGATCTCGTGGGGCCCGCGGTACTTCAGGTGCAGCCGCACGTCGAGCGCGTGCAGCCGGATGCTGGCCACCAGGATGGCCGCCACGGGCACCAGCGTGACGAGGTGGCCGCCCGCGAGCGTCGACTTCAGCAGCGCGCGCTCGTTGCGGCAGAACAGGCGCTCGATGCGCGCCAGCGCGATCGGGTTGACGTTGAAGGTGTCGCCGCTGACGTAGGTCACGTGCGCCAGGCGCCCGTCGTGCGGCGCGTGGAAGCGGTGGTACATCGCCGAGGTCAGCCGCAGCGTGGCCCAGGTGCCGTCACGGTAGTGCGCCGCCAGCGGCGAGCCGGCGAACAGCTCGTCGATCGTGTACGGCATGCCCTTGGCCTGGAACAGCTGGCCGTCGCGCACCGTGCCGCAGGCGCCGACGATGGCGTCGCACGGGCTCGCGAGCACGCGCGGGTCGGGGTCGACGGTGCGCGCGCCGGGCTTGAGCGCGCGCGTGAAGCAGGCGTGCAGGCTGCGGAATCGCGTCTCGCGCGCGTCGCTGAGGTCCAGGTCGGTGAACAGGCGCCACACGGCGATCGACAGCCGCGCGAGCCGCTCGCTGTCGATGCGGCTGAACCAGCCGATGAAGTGCGTCAGCGCCGCGCGCGGCACGCGGTTGGTCAGCACGAAGTTCAGGTCCTCGTCGAGCAGCAGGCGCTCGCGCCAGCGGCGTGGCGCCGGCGCGTCGTCGAACGGGTGATTCACGGCCATGTCAAACGTCTCGGTTATCAATCGGAAGATGAACGAACCCCTGGTCCTCGCCCTCGGCGCCGGTGCGCTCGCGCTGCTGCCCAGAGTCAAACGCCGCCTCGAGCTGTCGCGCGCCAAGCACCCGTCGCTGGCCGGCCACTCGAAGATGGCCAGGCGCGTCGCGGCGCTGATCCCCGGCTACACCTACGACGAACGGCAGTTCTTCGCCGCCGACGGCGCGCCCGACGACATCGTCGCGCGCCGCCGCGCCGGCTTCGAGCAGCTCACCGCGCTGTACCGCGAGCGCTACCCGAAGTCGGTCGCGCTGACCCGGGATGCGCGCGAGGGCATCTCGGACCTGCAGTTCACCGGCGCTTACCGCGTGCCGTTCCAGTTCGGCCGTCACCTGCGCGAGCACCTCGCGGTCGGCGCCTTCGTCGAGTCGACGGCGGGCGTCACCGTCACCGACCTCGACGGCAACACCTTCTTCGACCTGACCGGCGCCTACGGCGTCAACGTGTTCGGCCAGGACTTCTACAAGGACTGCATCGCCGAGGGCAGCGCGCGCGTCGCCTCGCTCGGCCCGGTGCTGGGCAGCTACCACCCGGTGGTGGCCGACAACGTGCGCCGGCTGCGCGCGATCTCGGGGCTCGACGAGGTCTCGTTCCACATGTCGGGCACCGAGGCCGTGATGCAGGCCGTGCGACTGGCGCGCTACCACACCCGGCGCAAGCACCTGGTGCGCTTCGCCGGCGCCTACCACGGCTGGTGGGAAGACGTGCAGCCCGGCCCCGGCAACCCGGTCGACCCGCGCCACACCTACACGCTGGCCGAGATGGACGAGCGCACGCTGCACGTGCTGCGCACGCGGCGCGACATCGCCTGCGTGCTCGTCAACCCGCTGCAGGCGCTGCACCCGAACAAGCCGGCCCCGGGCGACTCGTCGCTCGTCGACGGCTCGCGCCGCGCCGGCTTCGACCGCGCGGCCTACACGCGCTGGCTGCAGCAGCTGCGCGCGGTGTGCAGCGAGCGCGGCATCGTGCTGATCTTCGACGAGGTCTTCGTCGGATTCCGCCTCGCGCCAGGCGGCGCGCAGGAGTATTTCGGCGTGAAGGCCGACCTCGTCACCTATGGCAAGACGCTCGGCGGCGGGCTGCCGGTGGGCGTGGTGTGCGGCCGCCACGAGCTGATGAAGCGCTTCCGCGACGAGCGCCCGGCCGACGTCTGCTTCGCGCGCGGCACCTTCAATTCTCACCCCTACGTGATGGGCGCGATGGCGGCCTTCCTCGAGCGGCTCGAGCGCCCTGACGTGCGCGCGCTGTACGACGACCTCGACGAGCGCTGGAACGCGCGCCGCGCCGCGTTCGACGCGCGCATGGCCGCCGAGGGGCTGCCGCTGCGCGCGGCCAACCTGTCGACGATCTGGACGCTGACCTACACGCAGCCGGGCCGCTACCACTGGATGCTGCAGTTCTACCTGCGCGCCGAGGGGCTGGCGCTGAGCTGGGTCGGCACCGGGCGGCTGATCTTCAGCCTGAACTACGGCGACGCCGAGTTCGCCCAGGTGTTCGACCGCGTCGTGGCTGCCGGGCGGCGGATGCAGGCCGACGGCTGGTGGTGGCGCGACGCCGCGCTGACCGACCAGGCGATCAAGCGCGGCCTGCTGCGCGAGATGCTGGCGCAACGCTTCTGAGTCGAGCGCGGCGCCGGCTCAGCGCGCGTCCCGCCGGCCGTGCGCCGCGTCGATCAGCTCGCCGCGCAGCAGCTTCAGCGGCGCCTGGTGGTACAGCCAGATGTCGTGGAACGGGTCGGTGAGGATCTTGGTCGCCCACACCAGCCCGGTGCCCACGCCCTGCAGGAAAAACAGCTGCACGGTGCGGAACAACAGGCCGCCGGCGCCGAGCGCGAGCCACAGCCAGCCGACGTCGCGCACGTAGCCCCACAGGTCGGCGCTCGGCGAGATCAGGCCGAAGAAGCCGCGGTCGAACCACAGCACGAGCGGCAGCAGCACCCAGATCGACATCAGCACGACCTTGCGGCGCAGGTTGTAGCCCACCTTGATCGCTTCCTTGTGCTCGTGCGTGGCCTCGTTGACGTGGTCGTAGCCCTTGGGCTCGAAGAAGAAGTGGCCCGCCTGGCGCGTCGTCATCGACACGCCCCACGCCAGCAGCGCTGCCAGCGGCGGGTCGACGAACAGCAGGCCGTAGGCGACGACGAACGAGATCGCCGACACGAGGTGCAGCGACTGGTTGATCGTGCTGTGGTGGTAGTAGCGGTGGTCGTCCCAGCGCTGGATCTCGAGCCGGCGCAGGAATTCGTTCATCGTCGGGGCTCCCTCGGTGGATGCGGCGCAGCTCAAGGTGCGCCGCGCGTGACGATGCTGCGGCGTGGCCGTGAAAGCGCGATGACGTGCGCACGACGGCGCGCTGTCGGCGCGGCGGCGGCGCGACACGATGCACGCCCGTCATCGAACTGTCGCCGTCGACGGCGACGATGCGCTCGTGACGCACCACGACCACGCCGGCATCACGGTCGACGACCTGCCGACCGTGCGCCGCTCGCTGCGCGTGGCCGTCGTCACCGAGACCTACCCGCCCGAGGTCAACGGCGTCGCCGCGACGATCGCGCCGATCGTCGACGGCCTCGTGCAGCGCGGGCACCAGGTGCAGCTGGTGCGCCCGCGCCAGCACGCGCTCGACCACGCCGACGACGCCGCCGGCCGGCTGCACGAGGTGCTGCTGCGCGGCCTGCCGATACCGCGCTACCCGCACCTGAAGATGGGGCTGCCGGCGCGTCGCGCGCTGGGCGAGCGCTGGACGCGCCAACGCCCCGACGTCGTGCACGTCGTCACCGAGGGCCCGCTGGGCTGGTCGGCACTGCAGGCCGCGCTGCGCCTGCGGCTGCCGGTGGTGTCGGACTTCCGCACCAACTTCCACGCCTACAGCCGGCACTACGGCGTCGGCTGGCTGCACAAGCCGATCGTCGCGTACCTGCGCAAGTTCCACAACCGCACCGCGTGCACGATGGTGCCCACCGAGGCGCTCAAGCGCGCGCTCGAGGTCTACGGCTTCCAGCGGCTGGCCGTCGTCGCGCGCGGCGTCGACACGCGCCGTTTCGACCCGGCGCGTCGCAGCGACGGCCTGCGCCGCGCGTGGGGCTGCGCCCCGGGCGATCGCGTGCTGCTGTACGTCGGGCGCCTGGCGCCGGAGAAGAACCTCGAGCTGCTGCTGCGCTGCCACGCGCAGATGGCCGCCGTCGACCCGCGGCTCAAGCTCGTCCTCGTCGGCGACGGCCCCGCGCGCGCCGAGCTGCGGGCGCGCTGCCCGCAGGCGGTCTTCGCCGGCACGCAGTCGGGCGACGCGCTGGCGGCGCACTACGCGTCGGGCGACCTGTTCGTGTTCCCGAGCCTGACCGAGACCTACGGCAACGTGACGCCCGAGGCGCTGGCCAGCGCTCTGGCGGTGCTGGCCTTCGACCATGCCGCGGCGTCGCAGCTGATCCGCGACGGCGACAACGGCCTGCTGGCACCGGCCGGCGACGAGGTGGCCTTCGTGCAGCGGGCGCTGCGGCTGGCGGCGTCGCCGGCGCTGGCCGCCGGCCTCGCACGCCGTGCGCGCGAGACGATGGTCGGCCACGGCTGGGAGCGCATCGTCGCGCAGGTCGAGTCGGTGCTGCTCGCGGCGCACGCGCAGCGCGAGCCACTGCCGTGGCGGCCGGTGCGCGTGCCGGCCGCCGGCGACCTCTGATTACCTCTCAGCCTCGGAGGCTGCGCTGTCACAGTGCGGTCACATGCCGCGGCCACGCTGGCAGGTTGTCCGACTCCCACGCTCGACGACGCCATGACACGACCGACGCCCCTGCCCGACCTCTCCGGCCTGCGCGAGCGCATCGAGCAGGAGCTCCTCGACGGCTACGACGAGGAACTCGAGATGGCCTTCGAGGACCGTGACGTCGACGCCGAGGGCCGCACCGTGGTCGACCACGGTCCCGAGGCGCGCAGCGCGCGGCAGGTCTACTTTCGCGAGCTGTTCCGCCTGCAGGGCGAGCTCGTCAAGCTGCAGGACTGGGTCGCGCACACCAAGCACAAGATGGTGATCCTGTTCGAGGGGCGCGACGCCGCGGGCAAGGGTGGCGTCATCAAGCGCATCACGCAGCGGCTGAACCCCCGCGTGGCGCGCGTCGTCGCGCTGCCGGCACCCAGCGACCGCGAGCGCACGCAGTGGTATTTCCAGCGCTACGTGCCGCACCTTCCGGCCGGCGGCGAGATCGTGCTGTTCGACCGCAGCTGGTACAACCGCGCCGGCGTCGAGCGCGTGATGGGCTTCTGCACCGAGGACGAGGTCGAGGAGTTCTTCCGCTCGGTGCCCGAGTTCGAGCGCATGCTGGTGCGCTCGGGCATCCAGCTCGTCAAGTACTGGTTCTCGATCAGCGACGACGAGCAGCACCTGCGCTTCCTGGGCCGCATCCACGACCCGCTCAAGCAGTGGAAGCTCAGCCCGATGGACCTCGAGAGCCGCCGCCGCTGGGAGGACTACACGAAGGCCAAGGAGGCGATGCTCGAACGCACGCACATCGCCGAGGCGCCGTGGTGGGTCGTGCCCGCGGTGGACAAGAAGCGCGCGCGTCTGAACTGCATGCACCACCTGCTCGGCCTCGTGCCGTACCACGAGGTCGAGCGTGCCAAGGTCGTGCTGCCGCCGCGCGTGCGACACCCGGACTACATCCGCCACCCGGTGCCGGCCGAGATGATCGTGCCCGAGGTGTACTGAGCGGCACACCCCGGGCACATCGCCCGGCACGTCGCGTTTGGGGCGTCAGCGCGGCAGTTCCTCGAACACGCCGGTCCACACGTTGAGGACCTGCGCACCGCCGGGTGCGTTGCCGGTGGCGATCTCCTTGACCACGGTCAGGCTCGCCATGTCGAGCTTGTGCAGGTTGCCGTTGCCTGCATTGGACACGTAGCCGAAGCGCCCGTCGCGCGTGAACGCGACGTGGCCCATGCGGCCCTTGCCGACGGTGAGGTCCTTGACCAGCCTGAACGTCTTCGCGTCGACGATGCTGATCACGTTGTTGCCGTAGTTCGTCACCACCGCGTAGCGGCCGTCGGGCGTGTTGTAGGTGTGGCCGATGCCGGTGCTGCCGGTGTCCACGCGGGCGACGACCTGCTTCGTGCGCGCGTCGACGACGGCGACCTCGGTGCCCCTGAGGTCGTTGCCAGGGCCGCGGTTGAGCATGTAGAAGTGCCGTCCGTCCTGCGTGAAGTTGCCGTGGTGCCCCTCGATCGCGGCCTGACCGGCCAGCGGCAGGTTCACGCGGGCGATCTGCGGCATGGCCGGCTGCATCAGGTCGTAGACCAGCGCCGCCGGCGGCTCGGCGGTGCCGCGGCCCTCGACCACGAGCCACAGCTCCTTGCCGTCGGGGCTGGGCACGGGGTAGTGCGGCTGCGACGGCGTCGCGATCTTGCGCACGGACCAGTCGCGCGTGTCGACGACGAGCAGGTGGCGGTCGACGCGGTCGACGGTGAAGCCGTAGCGCGAGTCGACGCTCCAGCTGTTGTGCATCGAGGTCACCGCGGTCGGCGACGCGGCGCCGGCCACCGCGATCTCGACGTTCCGCGCGATCCCGTGCGTGCGCGTGTCGATGAACGTGACGCGCAGCTTGCCGTCGTCGAGGCCCCAGTGGTTGACCATCACCCAGCGCCCGTCGGGGCTGACCTGCGGGTGCTTCGGCCGGCTGCCGGTGGCGAGCTTTTTGACGACCTTGCGCTCCTTCAGGTCGAGCACGGTGACGGTGTTCTGGTTCAGCGCCTCACCGCCGACGTAGACGAAGCGCCCGTCGGGCGTCGTCGAGCCGAGGTTGCCGCCGGGCACGGTGTCGAGCGCGGCGACGACCTGGTCGGTGCGCGGGTCGACCAGGTAGGCCTTGCCCAGCGTGTGCAGGTGCACGACGACGTCGGGCCAGGTCGGTGTCATTGGCGCGGGTGCGAAGCCGGCACAGCCGGCGAGTGCGAGCGCGGTCGCCGCAGCGAGGGTGCGGATGCCCATCGGTCAGTCTCCTTCCACGGGCGGATGCTTGTTGTGGACACACCGCGGCGCACGCCGCCTCGCGCGCCGCGCTTCCCACCCATTGGAACGGTGCGCCGCGCGCGTCGTCAAGAGTACCTGTAGGGGCTTGTGCGGAGCCGCGTCACATCCCCGCGTAGTTCGGCCCGCCGCCGCCCTCGGGCGTGACCCAGACGATGTTCTGCGTCGGGTCCTTGATATCGCAGGTCTTGCAGTGCACGCAGTTCTGCGCGTTGATCTGCAGGCGGTCGCTGCCGTCGTCGGCCTTGACGAACTCGTAGACACCGGCCGGGCAGTAGCGCGCCTCGGGGCCGGCGTAGGCGTCGAGGTTGACCGCCACCGGCACCGACGCGTCCTTCAGCGTCAGGTGCGCCGGCTGGTTCTCCT
>JBBION010000107.1:0-9219 GCA_037443345.1 Rubrivivax sp.
ACCGCGCCACCCGACATCAGGAACTACCCGGCTCTGCCGCGCAGACTCCTAGCCGCCGCCTGGCTCGGGCGGCCGACGATGCGCCGCGTCGACGGCGTGGCCGTCGCCGATCACGCCGCGTCGCGCGCCCGCGAGCTTCACTGCACGACCTTGCCCCCGGCCCCGAGCATCGCGAAGTCGACGTAGCGCGAGCCGGTGCGGCCCGGGCGGCTGAAGTCGAGCACGTAGCCGCCCACGTCCAGGTCGCTCAGGCTGGCCAGCGTGGCGCTCACGGCCTCGGGCGTCAGGCGCGGGCTGCGCTCGAGAGCACGCACCAGCGCCTTGGCGGCGATGAAGCCCTCGATCGAGCGTGCCGAGAGGTCGGGGTCGTTCGAGCGCTCGCGCAGGCTCAGGTACTCGCGCACCACGGCGCGGTCGCTGCGGCTGACCAGCGGCAGCACGACCGAGAAGGCGTAGCCGCGCGCCCGTTCCGGCCCCAGCGCCTTGAGCAGCGCGTCGGTGTCGATGATCGACATGCCGTACATCGTCGCCAGACCGCCGGCCTCGCCGTACTGGCGCACGAACTGGATCGCGGCGGACGTCGTCGCGCCGAGGAAGATCACCTGCACGTCGGCCTTCACCAGTTGCTGGACCGCGGCGCCGACGTCCGTCGTGTTGCGCGGGTAGGACGCCTGCGCGACCAGGTTGATGCCATGGTTGCGGGAGGCGGCCTGCGCCCCCGCCAGCACGTCCTGGCCCAGGCCGTCGTCCTGGTAGACCAGGCCCACGCGGGTCACGCCGACCTGCGACAGCTGGCGAAACAGTCGCGCGATCTCGTCGTGGTAGCTGGCCTTGACGACGTGGATGCCCTGGGCCCGCGCGACCGACGCGGCGCCCGAGACGCCTCCGACCATCGCGGTGCGCGTGCGCACCAGCACGCCGTCCTTGTCCAGCGCCTCGAGGTTGGTCGTGCCCACCGTGCCCAGCAGCGCCACCGGCGCGTCCTCGGCGATCATGGCCTTGACCAGGCGCACCGTCTCGTCGGCCTTCTGGGCGTCGTCGCGCGTGACGAAGCGGATGCGCTGGCCCTTCACGCCGCCGCGCGCGTTGACGGCGTCGAGGTACAGCTTGGCCCCCGCGTGTATCGCGCGGCCCGTCACCGCCTGCGGGCCACTGAACGGGGCCACCTGGCCCACCACGATCTGCGCCTGGCTGGCCGCCGCCACGGCCCAGAGGCCCAGCGCGGCCAGGCCGCGCACCATCCACTTCTTGCTGTTCACAGAGACACTCCCGGGTGAGGATCACGACATGCCCGCCGCTCGTGCCGGCGAGGCGGGCGGATTCTAGGGAGCGATCAGGGTTTTCCCTTGATTTCGAGCGTGCAAGGCGAGCGCCGCGGTGGCGCTTCACGGCCGGATCGTGAGGCACTTCACGACCGCCGCACCCGGCCCGGTTGCCCGGCGACGGGCACCCGTCAGCGCATCTTCGACGGCAGCCGGATCGTCTCGCCGGCGACCATGAAGCGGCCCCAGCCGCGGTGGTGCAGCGTGCGCGGGTCCGCCACCCGCGGGTCGATCCACGCGGCGACGACTTCGAGCACGAACAGGCCGTAGCGGTTGACGCCGCGCGTGTCGACGAGGCGGCACTCGAGGTTCGCCCAGCACTCGTCGATGCGCGGGGCGGCAACGAGCGACGCCGGCTTCGGCGTGAGGCCGAAGGCGGCGAACTTGTCGACGCGCGCGCCGCTGGTGTTGCCGCAGCCGACCACGGCGTCGGCCAGTTCGACGGTGGGGATGTTGAGCACGCACTCGCGCGTCGCGCGCAAGGCCTTGACGCTGTGCGCGGCGCCGAGGACGACGCCCACCCGCGGCGGCTCGAACTCGAGCATCGTGTGCCACGACAGCGTCATCACGTTGGCGTGGCCGCGGTGCGACGTCGTCAGCAGCACGACGGGGCCGGGTTCGAGCAGGCCGTAGACCTTGGACAGCGGCAGCTTGCGTTTGCGCATCGCCCTCTCCTCAAGCGGCGGCGACAGCCGCGGCGGCCGCGGCGGCCGGCGCCGCGTCGTCGAGCGCCTCGTCGCCATACTCGGTGCGGAACGACCCGGCGTCGAGCCCCTGCTCGCGCAGCCAGCGCACCATCACGGCCTCCTGGCCGTGCGTGACGATCACGCGCGCGGCGCCGGTGGCGCGGATGGCGCGCTGCAGCCCCGGCCAGTCGGCGTGGTCCGACAGCACGAAGCCGCGGTCGACGCCGCGCCGACGACGCGCACCGCGCAGCTGCATCCAGCCGCTGGCGAACGCGTCGCTGCAGTCACCGAAGCGCTTCAGCCATGGACTGCCCTGCACCGACGGCGGCGCGATCACCAGCGCACGCTGCAGGTCGTCCTTGCCCAGTTCGTGAGCACGGTGCGTCGCCGGCAGCGCGACGCCCGCGGCGCGGTACGCCGCGTTGACCGTCTCGACGGCGCCGTGCACGACGATCGGCCCGATCGACGCGTCGACGCCGGCCAGCATCCGCTGTGCCTTGCCGAAGCTGTAGCCCATCAGCAGGCTCGCGCGGCCGGCCGCCGCGTTGGCGGCCCACCACGCGTCGATCTCGGCGAACACCGCGGCCTGCGGCCGCCAGCGGTAGACCGGCAGCCCGAAGGTGCTCTCGGTGACGAAGACGTCGCAGCGCACCGGCTCGAACGGCGTGCAGGTCGGGTTGGTCTCGTCGTGCGCGCTCCAGTAATAGTCGCCCGAGACGACCCAGGCACGGCCCTCGTGTTCGAGCCGCACCTGTGCGGCGCCGAGCACGTGGCCGGCCGGGTGCAGGCTCACGCGCACGCCGCGGTGCTCGACCGTCTCGCCCCACGCCAGCGTCTGCAGCGCGATGTCGTCGCCCAGCCGCGCGCGCAGCACGCCGGCGCCCGGTGCGCTCGCGAGGTAGTGCGCGTGGCCGCGGCGCGCGTGGTCGGCGTGCGCATGCGTGATCACGGCGCGCTCGACCGGCCGCCACGGGTCGATGTAGAAACCTCCCGGCGGGCAGTACAGCCCCTCGGGGCGCTCGACGACGAGGTCGTCGGCCGCGCGCGGCGCCGCGGTGTCGGATGTCACGTCCACCGCGCGATCGTAGACCGCCGGCGCGCGCCGCCATGGCGGCCCCGTATGCTCGCGCTCTCGCCACGCATCACCGTCCCGTGACCGACACCACCACCGACCGCCGCCCCGCGCCGATGGAGCCGGCGCAGATCTTCCTCAGCCCGCACGGGCGCATCTCGCGCCGCACCTGGTGGCTGTACGGCGTGGCGGCGATCCTGGGTCTGGGCCTGCTGCTGACGGCGCTGCTGCGCATCGCCGGCGCCGACGACGACACCGCCACGGGCGTCGTGACGCTGATCCTGCTGTGGCCGTCGCTGGCGATCTCGATCAAGCGCTGGCACGACCGCGGCAAGTCGGCGTGGTGGGTGCTCGTCGGGCTGATCCCGGTGATCGGCGGGCTGTGGCTGCTGATCGAGAACGGCGTCCTGCGCGGCACTCCGGGCCCGAACCGCTACGGCGACGACCCGCTCGACGTGCGCGCGTGAGCCGCGCCGCGGCGTCAGTAACGCCCGCCCACCCCGGCCACGCGCAGGTACAGCCGCGCGATCCAGGCCATCACGGTGCGCTGCAGCACGGCCCACGTGCCGTGCGCGAGGCCGGGGCGCGTGACCTCGCGCGACTGCGCCAGCGCGCGCTCGAACTCGTCGGACAGTTCGCGCGCGAAGGCGGGGTCGCGCACGACGACGTTGGCCTCGAGGTTGAGCAGCAGCGACATCGGGTCGATGTTGGAGCTGCCCACCGTGGCCCAGTCGTCGTCGACCAGCGCCACCTTGGCGTGCAGGAACGCGGCGTCGTACTCGTGGATGTGCACGCCGCGCGACAGCAGCTCGGTGTACAGCGAGCGCGCGGCGAAGCCGGCGATGCGGTAGTCGAGCTTGCCCTGCAGCAGCAGGCGCACGCGCACGCCGCGCCGCACGGCGTCGCGCAGCGTGCGGCGGAACTCGCGCCCGGGGTAGAAGTACGGGCTCGCGAGGTCGATGCGCGTGCGCGCGCGGCGGAACGCCTCGACGTAGCTGCGCTCGATCGCGCGCCGCTGGCGCAGGTTGTCGCGCACGACGAAGGCCGCGAGCATCGGCGCGTCGGGCGTGTCGGCGAGTACGCTGTCGCCGGCGACGATGCGCACCTCGCGCAGCAGCGCGCGCGCGCGCGCCAGCGGGTCAGGCGCGCGCGCGAGCGTGCGCATCTGGTCGGGCCAGTCCTCGCCGAACGACGCGCGGTGCCACATCGCCTGCGTCGTCTGCAGCACCGGCCCGACGACGGGGCCGCGCACCTCGACCGCGTAGTCCAGCCGCGGCTCCTCGGTGGGGCCGTGGCGCAGGTCGTGGCGGTCGTCGATGATGTTGATGCCGCCGACGTAGCCGACCTCGGCGTCGACGACGCACAGCTTCTGGTGCAGCCGGCGCAGGTGCTCGGGCTGCAGCAGCGAGCGCCAGTTCGTCACCGGGCGGAACACGGTCAGCCGCACGCCGCTGCCGGCCCACCAGCGCAGCAGCGTCGGCAGCGCCGACATCGAGCCGAAGCCGTCGACGACGACGTGCACGCGCACGCCGCGCCGCGCCGCGGCGGCCAGCGCGTCGGCGACCGTCTTGGCGGCGGCGTCGTGGTGGAAGATGTAGGTCGCGAGCCAGACCTCGTCGCGCGAACGCGCGATGGCGTCGCACATCGCGGGGAACATCTCGTCGCCGCCGCGCAGCAGGCGCACGCGGTTGCCGCCGCTGAACAGCGCGCGCGGGTGCGCGTACCAGCGCAGGTCGTGACGGCTCCCGGCGAACGGCGCGACGACGTCGGGCACCGGCGGTGCGGGCTCGCTGCCGGCTTCGGCCCCCGCCGCCGGCCGCGGCGGCCACGACGGCGCGGCAGTCACGCGCGTTCGAGCTCGGCCACCAGCGGCAGGTGGTCCGACATGCGGGCCCACGTGCCGCCGCGCGGCACGAAGGTCGAGCGGCACGCGAGCCCGCGCATGTAGACGCGATCGAGCGCGAACACCGGCACGCGCGACGGGAACGTCAGCCGGTGCGACGCCGGCTGGTGCTGCGTGCGCGCGCGCGACAGGCCGATCTCGGCCATCGGGGCGTCGAGCTTCTCGCCCCAGTCGTTGAAGTCGCCGGCCACCAGCAGCGGCTCGCCGCGCGGCACGTGCGCGTCGAGGTACTGGGCGAGGCGCTGCACCTGGCGCACGCGGCTCGAGTGGATCAGGCCGAAGTGCGCGACGACGGCGTGGATCGTCGTGCCGTGCCACTGCACCGGCACGTGCAGCAGGCCGCGCTGCTCGAAAGGGTGGTCCGACACGTCGTGGTGGCCGGGCTCGCCGATCGGCCAGCGCGACAGCAGCGCGTTGCCGTGCTCGCCGTGGCGCGTGACGGCGTTGGTGCGGTAGGCGACGTCGTAACCCTCGGGGGCCAGGAACTCGGCCTGGCCCTGCTGCGGCCAGCCGAACCAGGTGCGCTCGAACTGGCGCGCCTCGCGCGCGTGGAACAGCCGCACCTCCTGCAGGAACACCAAGTCGGCGTCGAGCGCCTCGATGCCCAGGCCGAGGTTGTGGATCTCCAGGCGCTTGCGCGGCCCAACGCCGCGCACGCCCTTGTGGATGTTGTAGGTGGCCACGCGCAGCACGTCGTCGGCGCCGTCGAAGGGCGGCAGCAGCGTCGACTGCAGCGGGTTGAGCTGCCTCAGGTGCTGGCGGATCACGGTCGGTCCTCGTGCGGCGGGTCGGGCAGGAAATGCGGCAGTTGCAGGATGGCCTCGGCGTTGCTCGGCGAGAAGCAGCGGTCGGCCGCCTCGCGCCACGGCAGCCATTCGAACCGCAGATGCTCGCGCGGGTTCAAGGTGACCGCGACGCGGTGCGGCACCGTCAGGCCGAACACGTGCTCCGTGTTGTGCGTGACGCCGCTCGCGTAGCGGTGGCGCCAGACGGGGTAGATCTCGTAGACGTTGGACAGGCCCCAGTCGCGCAGCGCCGCCAGCGGCACGTCGCCGCCCTCGCCGATCGCGATGCCGGTCTCCTCGGCCACCTCGCGCACGCAAGTGCGCAGCAGCGGCTCGTCGGGCTCGTCCTTCGAGCCGGTGACGCTCTGCCAGTAGCCGGGCCGGTCGGCGCGCTCGATCAGCAGCACCTCGCGCTGCGGCGTGTGGATCACCACCAGCACCGACTCGGGGATCTTGGGGCGGCGCTGCTCGGTCACGGTCTCAGACAGCGCCGACCACCGCGCCGAGCCCACCCGCGACGCGGCGCGACGGCGCGCGTCGCGACCGCGCGGTGGCCGCGTGCTCGCGCACCGGCACGCGGCGGTGCTCGGCGGCGGTGTCGGTCAGCGGCACGGTGCAGATCGGATCGGCGCATTCGATGGACGATCGTACAACGGCGCCCCGGCTCAGCGCAGCAGCGTCACCCCGAGGAACGCGGCGCCCCACGGCAGCACGTGCGCCAGCGCCGCAGCTCGACCCGCCGCAAGCGCCGCGACGCGCGATCAGGTGCGCGGGTTGCGCAGGCGGATGTGCAGTTCGCGCAACTGCTTCTCGTCGACCGCGCTCGGCGCGCCGGTCAGCAGGCACTGCGCGCGCTGCGTCTTCGGGAAGGCGATCACGTCGCGGATCGACTCGGCCTTGGTCATCAGCGTGACGAGGCGGTCGAGGCCGAAGGCCAGCCCGCCGTGCGGCGGCGCGCCGTACTGCAGCGCGTCGAGCAGGAAGCCGAACTTCACCCGCGCCTCGTCGTCGCCGATGTTCAGCGCCTTGAACACCTTGCTCTGCACGTCGGCACGGTGGATGCGCACCGAACCGCCGCCGAGCTCCCAGCCGTTGAGCACCATGTCGTAGGCCTTGGCCAGGCACGCGCCCGGGTCGGTGTCCATCAGGTCCTCGTGGCCGTCCTTCGGCGACGTGAACGGATGGTGCATCGCGTTCCAGCGCCCCTCGCCCTCGTCGTACTCGAACATCGGGAAGTCGACCACCCACAGCGGCGCCCAGCGGTCCTCGAACAGGCCCTTCGCGCGGCCGAACTCGCTGTGGCCGATCTTGGTACGCAGGGCGCCCAGCGCGTCGTTGACGACCTTGGCCTTGTCGGCGCCGAAGAAGATCAGGTCGCCGTTGGCCGCGCCGGTGCGCCGCAGGATCGCGGCGATCGCCGCGTCGTGCAGGTTCTTGACGATGGGGCTCTGCAGCCCCTCGCGGCCCTTGGCCAGGTCGTTGACCTTGATCCACGCGAGCCCCTTGGCGCCGTAGATCTTGACGAACTCGGTGTAGCCGTCGATCTCGCCGCGGCTCATCTCGCCGCCGCCGGGCACGCGCAGCGCAGCCACGCGCCCGCCCTTCGTCGTCGCCGGGCCCGAGAAGACCTTGAACTCGACGTCGGCCATCACGTCGGTCAGTTCGGTGAATTCGAGCTTGACGCGCAGGTCCGGCTTGTCGGAGCCGAAGCGGTGCATCGCCTCGGCGTAGGTCATCACCGGGTAGGCCGGCAGCTCGACGTCGAGCGCGCGCTTGAAGACGTGGCGGATCATGCCCTCGAACAGCGTGCGGATCTCGCCTTCGGTCAGGAACGAGGTCTCGATGTCGATCTGCGTGAACTCGGGCTGGCGGTCGGCGCGCAGGTCCTCGTCGCGAAAGCACTTGGTGATCTGGTAGTAGCGGTCGAAGCCGGCCACCATCAGCAGCTGCTTGAACAGCTGCGGGCTCTGCGGCAGCGCGAAGAACATGCCGTCGTGCACGCGGCTGGGCACGAGGTAGTCGCGCGCGCCCTCGGGCGTGCTCTTGGTGAGCATCGGCGTCTCGATGTCGACGAAGCCGTGCTCGTCGAGGAACTTGCGCGCCTCCATCGCGACGCGGTAGCGCAGCATCAGGTTCCTCTGCATCTGCGGACGGCGCAGGTCGAGCACGCGGTGCGTCAGGCGCACCGTCTCGCTCAGGTTCTCGTCGTCGAGCTGGAACGGCGGCGTCACGCTGGGGTTGAGCACCTCGAGCTCGTGCGCGAGCACCTCGACCTTGCCGCTGACCAGGTTGGCGTTCTCCGTGCCCGCGGGGCGCGCGCGCACGACGCCGACGACCCTCAGGCAGAACTCGTTGCGCACGTCCTCGGCGGTGGCGAACATCTGCGGCCGGTCGGGGTCGCAGACGACCTGCACGACGCCCTCGCGGTCGCGCAGGTCGACGAAGATCACGCCGCCGTGGTCGCGGCGGCGGTGCGCCCACCCCGTCAGGGTCACGGTCTGGCCCATCAGGGCTTCGCTGACGAGGCCGCAGTAGCTGGTTCTCATGGGGTCTTGGCTCCGGGTCGGGATGTACTTGGGGTCGGGCCGGTGACGGCAGGCGCGGCGCGCGGTGCGGCAGGTGCCCGGGCGCGGCGCCGCGCGCTCAGCCGGCCGGGTGTCGCGCCAGTGGCAGCTTGGGCGGCGCGCCCGGCGCGGCGGCCGGCACGACGACACCCATCGAGATGACGTACTTCAGCGCCGCGTCGACGCTCATGTCGAGCTCGATCACGTCGGCGCGCGGCAGCATCAGGAAGAAGCCCGACGTCGGGTTCGGCGTCGTCGGCACGTAGATGCTCAGGTAGTCGCCCGCCAGGTGCTCGGCCACCTCGCCGCCGGGCTTGCCGGTCACGAAGGCGATCGTCCACGCGCCGGGGCGCGGGTACTGCACCAGCACCGCCTCGCGGAAGGCCTGCCCGCTGCTCGAAAACAGCGTGTCGGAGACCTGCTTGACCGAGCTGTAGATCGACTTGACGATCGGGATCTTGCCGACGAGGCGGTCCCACTGCCGCAGCCACCACTGGCCGAAGAAGTTGGTCGCAAACACGCCGGTGGCCAGCAGCAGCACGAACACGACGACGACGCCCAGCCCCGGCCAGTCGCGCAGCCGCGCGATGCCCGACTGCGCGCTGGCCGGCGCGACCGCCGCCACCGCCGACAGCAGGCCGCCGAACACGCCGTCCATCAGGCCGACGAGCCACAGCAGCACGTAGACCGTGATGGCCAGCGGCAGCCATACGAGGACGCCGGCGACCAGAAATTTCTTCACGTGAGGCCTTCAGCGGCAGGTCCGGCGGCGCACGGCGGGCGGCGTCGTGTCCGGCGCGAGACGAGGCGGCCGCGCGGCGCTCAGGCGCAGCCGCACGAGGTGCCGCACGCGCCACCCGAGGCCGACGGACCGGCGTCGCCGGCCG
>JBBION010000108.1:0-9213 GCA_037443345.1 Rubrivivax sp.
GTGCCGCGCTCGCAGCCGCTGCCACGTCGCGCGGGGCGTCCGCGGCCGCGCCGCGCCGCGCCGCGACGACAGCGGCGAGCACCGACAGCGCGATCTCCTCGGGCGTCTGCGCCCCGATCGGCTGGCCGGCCGGCGCGACGATCGTCGCCACCGCCTGCGCGTCGGCGCCGGCCTCGACGAGCGAGGCGCGCAGCACCTGCGCCTTCTTCGCGCTGGCGACGAACCACACGGTGCGCGCCTGCAGCGCGAGCGCGGCACGCAGCCCCTGGACGTCGCGCCGGCCCTGCGTCGCGACGACGACGAAGGCGCCGGGTGCGACGTGTGCGGCCACCGCGTCGGCGCCATCGTCGCCGACGACTTCCGTCGCGTCGGCGAAGCGCGACGCGTCGGCGCCGTGCGCGACGACGCGCACGTCGAAGCCGACACGTGGCGCGAGCGCCGCCAGCGCGACCGCGACCGGCGAATCGCCGACGACGACGAGCATGGCGCGCGGCAGCACCGGGTCGACGAACAGCTCGATCGTGCCGCCCGAGTGGCAGGCCATGCCGAACTCGAGCACGTCGCCGAGCTCGCGTACGGCGCCGTCGTCGCTCGGCGCGATGCGGATCATCCGCGCGCGGCCGTCGGCCAGTGCCTGGCGCACCGTCTTCAGCACCGCCGGCTGCGCGCAACCGCCGCCGATCCAGCCGCACGCGATGCCGTCGGCGGTGACGACGGCCTTGTCGCCGGGGCGTGCCGACGCGGGCGGCTGCACGCGCAGCACGCTGACCAGCGCGTAGGGCTGGCCCTGCTGCTGCAGCCGCTGCGCGGCGGCGATCACGTCGGGGGCGGAAGTGGTCATGGCAACTCCTTCAATGCAGCACCGTGGCGGCCTGTTCGAGGTCGCGCAGCGTCGCGAGGCGTACGAATCGCCCGACGAGGTCGCGTGCACCTTCGACCGCCTGCGACGCCGGCGGGTTCGCCGTCGGGTGGAACCACGCGATCTTCGCGCCGCCGGCGCGCAGGCGCAGCAGTTCGTCGCGCAGCCGCGGCGGCTCGTCGGCGTCGAAGCCGTCGGACAGGATCCACACCCGCGCGCGCCGGCCGAGCTGCCCGCGCGAATGCACGCGCGTGAAGTCGGCGACGCTCGTCGCGATGCGCGTGCCGCCGCCGAAGCCGGCCGTCACGGCGTTGACCTTCTCCTGCACCGCGCCCGAGTCGCGCTGCAGCAGCGGCGTGACCTCGGCCAGCCGCGTGTGGAACACGAACACGCGCGCGTCGGCCGCGTGCACGAACGCGCGCGCGATGCGCAGGAACAGCTGCGCGTGCGTCTGCATCGAGCGGCTGACGTCGACGAGGAGGAACAGGCGCGGGCGTTCGCGCCGTGGCGTGCGCCACGCCGGCGCGATGGGCACACCGCCGGTGCGCAGGCTGGCGTGCAGCGTGCGCCGCACGTCGAGACGCCGGCCACGCGCGTCGTCGCGCCAGCGGCGCGTGACCTGCCGGCGCAGGCGCTGCGCGATGCGCTCGGCCAGCCGCTGCAGCGTCGCCAGGTCCTGCGGCAGCCACTGCGCGAGGCTGCGGTCGTGCAGCGCCTCGGCGCGGCTGGCGCCGCCTTGCGCGCGCGACAGGCCGCTGCCGTCGTCGGTGACGACAGCAGCGTCGAGCGCGGTGTCGGCGCGGCTGGCCCCGTTGCCACGCGGCGGCGTGTTGGCGCCCAGTTCGTCGTGCAACGACTGCACGACCTGACGCAGGTCGCGCGACGGCCGCGTCTGCCCGCTGACCTTGACCGTGCCCTTCAGGCGCTGCGGATGCCAGTAGCGCTCGAACAGTTCGGGCCAGCGGCGCCAGTCGCGCGCGTCGTGGCACGCGATCGCGCGCCACGCGGCGTCGAGCCCGGCGCCGGGGCGGGCGGCACGGTCGAGCGGCACCGCCAACGCGGCGCGCACCATCGCCTGCTGTTCCGCGACACCGACGTTCAGCCCGTGGTCGCGCAGCAGCGCGGCGAAGCCGGCGATCGAGGCGAGGGCGCCCGGGGCCATGGGGGTGCGGCGCGGCGGCTCACGCCGCCGTCTTCTCGGCGACGCCGCGCAGCCGCCCCTCGGCGAGGCGGCGCACCTCGCCGGCGCCGAGCTGGAAGCGGTCCTCGCGCGTCTTCAGCAGGCAGCCCAGCGTGCCGAGCCATTGCGCCGGGTCGTCGGGCAGCGCCTTGAAGTCGAGCCGGTGCAGTGCGCGGATCCAGTCCAGCGTCTCGGCCACGCCGGGCGTCTTGCCCAGGTCCTCGCGGCGCAGACGCTGCACGAAGCCCACCGCCTGCTCGACGAGCAGCGTCTCGGCCTGCGGCAGCGTCGCGCGCACGATCGCGATCTCGCGCGCGAGCGTCGGGTAGTCGAGCCAGTGGTACAGGCAGCGGCGGCGCAGCGCGTCGCTCAGCTCGCGCGTGCCGTTGCTGGTGAGAATGGCCAGCGGCACGTGGCGCGCGCGGATCGTGCCGAGCTCGGGCACCGTGATCTGCCAGTCGGCCAGCACCTCGAGCAGGAAGGCCTCGAAGGCCTCGTCGGCGCGGTCGATCTCGTCGATCAGCAGCACGCACGGCTGCTCGCTCGCCAGCGCCTGCAGCAGCGGGCGCTCGAGCAGGTAGTCGCGGCCGAAGAGGTCGGCCTCGCGCAGCCTGGCGGCGGCGGTCTCTTGGGTCGAGTCGGCTTTGCCGGGCGACCCAACCCACTCGGGGGGCGGCGGCGAAGTCGCCTGGGGGCTTTCATGAAGCCGGATCGCGAGCAACTGGCGGCCGTAGTTCCACTCGTAGGCCGCCTGCGCGAGGTCCAGCCCCTCGTGGCACTGCAGCCGCACGAGCCTACGGTCGAGCGCGCGCGCGAGCGCCGAGGCCAGCGCCGTCTTGCCGACACCGGCGTCGCCCTCGAGCAGCAGCGGTCGCTCCAGTTCGCCGGCGAGCCACAGCGTGGTCGCCAGCGCCTCGTCGGCGATGTAGCCGACCTGGTGCAGGCGCTCGCGCAGCTCGGCGTCGGTCATGCGCCCCTCGTCAGGCCGCCCGCTTGCCGAACAGGCCGGCGAACCAGTTCTTGACCAGCATCCAGACGATCGCGAACGCGTTGAGCTCCTTGTGCACTTTCCGCGCCGCGACCGGAGCGGCCGCCGGCGCTTCGGCGGCGGCCGGCAGACCCGCTGCGACCGCCGCCTCGAGCGCTGCACCGGCCTCGGCCGCGGCGCCCGGCCCGGGCAGCGCGGCCGCACTGGCGCGGAAGTTGTCGGCGAACTGCGCGAGGATCATGTCGGAGACCTGCACCATCATGCGCCCGCCGAACTGCGCAAACTTGCCGTTGACGATCACGTCGGCCTTGCCGACGAGCTGTGACTTCGACGCATCGCCGTCGACCGGCTCGACGGTGGCGGTGAGCTCCATCGACGCCGACGACCCACCGCGGTCGGCACCCGTGCCGAACAGCACGACGCGCCGCGCGTCCTCGGCCACCTCGCGCACCTCGATGTCGCCCGCGAACGCGGCCGTCGTCGGGCCGACCTTGACCTTGACCGTGCCCTTGTAGTGCGTCGCGTCGACCTGCTCGGTGATCGCGGCGCCGGGCATGCAGCCGGCCACCGCGTGGACGTCGCGCAGCACCTGCCAGGCGCGCGCCGCGTCCACGTCGAGCGGGTAACGCTTGTCGAGCTTGACTTCCATTACAGGCTGACTCCGCTGGCCTTCAGCTGCTTCCAGACGCGGTACGCGTTGTGCGGCATGTCCATGTGCGTGACGCCCAGGTGGGCGAACGCGTCGGCGACCGCCGCGGTGAAGGTCGGGATCGAGCCGACGTGCGGGCTCTCGGCCACGCCCTTGGCGCCGATCGGGTGGTGCGGGCTGGGCGTGACGGTGAAGTCGGTCTCCCACTTCGGCGTCTCGACCGCGGTGGGCAGGAAGTAGTCCATCAGCGTGTTGCCGAGCAGGTTGCCCTGCGCGTCGAACGGCATCTGCTGGCCCATCGCGACCGCGAAGCCCTCGGTCAGCCCCCCGTGGATCTGGCCCTCGATGATCATCGGGTTGATGCGCGTGCCGCAGTCGTCGAGCGCGTAGAAGCGCCGCACCTTGGTCTCGCCGGTGGCGCGGTCGATGTCGACCACGCACAGGTAGATGCCGAACGGGTAGGTGAAGTTCGGCGGGTCGTAGTAGTGCACCGCCTCGAGGCCCATCTCCATGCCCGGCGGCACGTTGTTGTAGGCGGCCCAGCACACGTCCTTCATCGTCTTGAAGCGGCTGTCGTCGCCCTTGACCTTGAAGCGGTCGATCTCCCAGTCGAGGTCGTTCTCGCCGACCTCGAGCAGGTGCGCGGCGATCTTGCGCGCCTTCGCGTGGATCTTGCGCGCCGCCATCGCGATCGCGGCGCCGGCCACCGGCGTCGAGCGGCTGCCGTAGGTGCCCAGCCCGTAGGGCGCGGTCGAGGTGTCGCCTTCCTCGACCTGGATCACCTCGCTCGGGATGCCGAGCTCGGTGGCGATGATCTGCGCATACGTCGTCTGGTGGCCCTGACCCTGCGTGATCGTGCCCATGCGGGCGATCGCGCTGCCGGTGGGGTGCACGCGGATCTCGCAGCTGTCGAACATGCCGACGCCGAGGATGTCGCACATCTTGGACGGGCCGGCACCGACAACCTCGGTGAACGAGACGAGGCCGATGCCCATCAGCGTCGGGCAGTTCGGGTCGGCGCGCTTGGCGGCCTGTTCGGCGCGCAGCGCGGGGTAGTCGACCGCGTCGAGCACCTTCTTGAGCGCCGTGTGGTAGTCGCCGCTGTCGTATTCGAAGCCGAAGGCGCTGGTGTACGGGAACTGCTCCTTGCGGATGAAGTTCTTCGCGCGGATCTCGGCCTTGTCCATGCCGAGCTTCTGCGCCAGCACGTCGACCATGCGCTCGATCAGGTACACGGCTTCGGTCACGCGGAACGAGCAGCGGTAGGCCACGCCGCCCGGCGCCTTGTTGGTGTAGACGCCCTTGACGCTGCAGTGCGCGGCCGGGATGTCGTACGAGCCCGAGCAGATGTGGAACAGGCCGGCCGGGAACTTGGTCGGGTCGGCGCAGGCGTCGAAGGCGCCGTGGTCGGCGACGACGTCGACGCGCAGGCCGAGGATCTTGCCGTCGGCGGTGGCGGCGAGCTCGCCGTCCATGTGGTAGTCGCGGGCGAAGGCGGTCGTCGAGATGTTCTCGATGCGGTCCTCGACCCACTTCACCGGCTTGCCGAGCACGATCGAGGCGACGATCGCGCACACGTAGCCGGGGTAGACGCCGACCTTGTTGCCGAAGCCGCCGCCGATGTCGGGGCTGACGATGCGCACCTTGCTCTCGGGGATGCCCGACAGCAGGCTGACGACCGTGCGCACGACGTGCGGCGCCTGCGACGTCATGTACGTCGTCAGCTCGCCGCGCACCGGGTCGAAGCTCGCGACGCAGCCGCAGGTCTCGAGCGGGCAGGGGTGCACGCGCGGGTAGTACATGTGTTGCGACACCGTCACCGGCGCGCTGGCGAACGCGGCGTCGGCCGCGGCCTTGTCGCCCGCGGTCCACGTGAAAATGTGGTTGTGGTGCTCGCGCGGGCCGTGCGCGCCGCTGGTCTTGCCGGCCAGGTCCTCGCGCAGCACGGGCGCGTCGGGCTTGAGCGCCTCGTACGGGTCGATGACGACGGGCAGGTCCTCGTACTCGACCTGCACCGCCTCGACGCCGTCGGCGGCGGCGTAGCGGTCCTCGGCGATCACGACGGCGACTTCCTGCATCTGGAAGTGCACCTTGCCGTCGGCGAGCACGGCGGCGACGTCGCCGGCGAGCGTCGGCATCCAGTGCAGCTTGAGCGGCTTGAGGTCCTCGGCCGTCAGCACGGCGACGACGCCGGGCACCTTCAGCGCCTCGCTCTTGTCGATCTTCTTGACGCGCGCGTGGGCCAGCGGGCTGCGCACGATGTCCATGTGCAGCATGCCGGGCAGCTTGATGTCGTCGACGTAGTGGCCCTTGCCCTGGATGAAGCGGGCGTCTTCCGTGCGCAGGCGGCTGTCGCCCATGCCCTGCAGCGCGGCGGTGCGCTCGAGCAGCTTGGGGTCGGTGGGTGCATTCATCGTGTCTCCTTGTGCTCAGGCGGTGGCCGACTCGCGCAGCTTGTTCGCCGCGTACTGCACCGCCTTGACGATGTTCTGGTAGCCCGTGCAGCGGCACAGGTTGCCGCTCATGCCCATGCGGATCTGCTCTTCCGTCGGGTTCGGGTTCTCCTGCAGGAAGCGGTAGGCGCGCATCAGCATGCCGGGGGTGCAGAAGCCGCACTGCAGGCCGTGCTCCTTGTAGAAGCCTTCCTGCACCGCGTGCAGCACGCCGCCTTGCGCGAGCCCCTCGACGGTCAGCACCTCGGAGCCGTCGCACTGCACCGCGAGGTGCGTGCAGCCCTTGACGCTGCGCCCGTCGACGTCGACGGTGCAGGCGCCGCAATGGCTCGTCTCGCAGCCGATGTGCGCGCCGGTCAGGTTGAGCTGCTCGCGCAGGAAGTGCACGAGCAGCGTGCGCGGCTCGACGGCCTCCTCGCGCGTCTTGCCGTTGACGGTGACGGTGATCAGTTTCTTGGCCATGCCTTGTCTCCGGATTCGTTACTGGCAGCGCGCCGCGGCGGCACGGATCGCCCGCTTGACCATCTGGCCGGCCATCGCGATCTTGTAGTCGCGGTCCCCGCGCAGATCCTCGGCCGGGTCGCACACGGCCATCGCGGCCTGCGCGGCCGCCTCGACCGTCGCGTCCGACAGCGGCCGGCCGACGAGCGCCTTCTCGGCGTCGGCGGCGCGCAGCGCCATCGGCGCGACGTTGGTCAGCGCGATGCGGCACTGCGTGACGCTGCCGCCGGCCATGCGCATCACGACCGCCGCGCCGGCGGTGGCCCAGTCGCCCGTCTTGCGCTTGAGCTTCTCGTAGGCCCAGCCGGTGCCGGCGGCGAAGGCCGGCACGCGGATCGCGACGAGGATCTCGTCCTCGGCGAGGTCGGTCATGTAGGTGCCGTGGAAGAAGCCGTCGGCCTTGACGGTGCGCCGGCCGTTGGGCCCTTCGAGCACGAAGCTCGCGTCGACGGCGATCGCCAGCGCCGGGTGGTCGTTGCCGGGGTCGCCGTGCGCGATGTCGCCCCCGATCGTGCCGCGATTGCGCACCTGCGGGTCGGCGATCAGCTTCGGCGCCTCGGCCAGCAGCGGCACCTTGGCCTGCAGGACGGGGCTCGCGATCAGGTCGTTCTCGACGGTCATCGCGCCGATCACGACGTCGCCGCCGTCCTCGCAGATGCCGCGCAGCTCGGCGATGCGGTTGATGTCGATGAGGTGCGCTGGCTGCGCGAAGCGCAGCTTCATCATCGGCAGCAGGCTGTGACCGCCGGCGAGGATCTTGGCGTCGCTGCCGTACTGGCCGAGCAGGGCGATGGCTTCGCCGACGCTCTTCGGGGCGTGGTAGTCGAAGGCGGGTGGGATCATGCGTGTCTCCTGGTGGGCTCGCGGTCCGGGCCGGTCACGCGGCGCTGACCGGGTCTGTCCTGGACGTCGTCGATTCTTCGTCGACCCCGCGAAACGCGCAGCCGGCGGGGTTTGCCGCACAGCCGTGCACCAACCGCGGTCGACAGTGCACCAAACGCGCGTGTCGCGCACGAACTGCCGCCACCGGCGGCGTCGGCGCGCGGCGATGCGGGAAAGTCCTAGGCCCGGGAAAACCCGCGGATCACGCCGGCCGGGCGCTCGCGCCGGCCGGCACGCCCAGGCGCTCGAGCAGCGCGGCGGCGCTGGTGCGCGACACGGGGATCGGCGCCATCTCGGGGTGCAGCTCGATCAGCAGGCGGCCGTCCTCGCGGCGCAACTGCTTGACGGCGCGCAGGTTCACGATGTGGCCGCGGTGCACGCGCATGAACTGCTCGGGGTCGAGGCGCGCCTCGAGGTCGCCGATGTTCAGGTTGCAGAACTGGCGCCCGTGCACGCTGCACACGTGCGTGTAGTGGCCGTCGGAGTGGATGCACAGCACGTCGTCGGTGTCCACCAGCACGATGCGCTGCTGCACGACGGTGGGGATCTTCTGCAGACGCCGGCGCGCCGTCGTCGGCCTCGCGGCGTCGTCACTGCTGACGAGCTCGGTGATGTCGTAGAACACGAGCACGTAGCCGCTCGGCAGACCGGCGCGGTCGGCGACGCGGGTGACCTTGATCAACAGCACCCGCTCGGGGATGTTGATGATCATCGTCATCGGTGGCGGGTTCGTCACCGGGCACTGCGCGGCCTGGTCGAGCAGGAATTCGACCTTCGGCTGCGAGCGCTCGGGGTGGAACGACAGCACGAAGCGGTCGAACGGCTGCTTCTCGTCGACCGGCAGCACGCGGCGCGCGAAGTCGTTCATGCCGAGCACGCGTCGCTCGGCGTCGAGGTGCACGATGCCGACGTCGAAGCGCTCGAGCAGGTACAAGGGCGATACGGCGTGCCCCTTGAGGTCCATGGATCGTTCTCCACGCCGCGCGAGAGCCCGGCGGTCGGCCGGCCGCGCAGCGTGCCGCGATTGAACCACGCTGATGCGCGGCGCGTGCGACGGCGGTGGCGCCGGCACGGCTGACACAATCGTCCGATGATCACGATCGAGGGATGGATGGGCTGGGCGCTGCTCGCGCTCGCGGCGCTCACGCTGGTTGTCGTCGCGTGGCTGGCATGGCGTCGCGGCGACGACGCCGCGCTGCAGAGCCTGGGCGAGTCGCTGCGTCGCGCCGCCGCCGACGACGCGCAACAGCTCGCGCGCGAACTGCGCGGCGAGGTGGCCGACAGTGCGCGCGCGACCCGGCAGGAGCTGGCAGGCACGCTCGCGCTGTTCCAGCAGGCGCTGCTCGCGCAGTCGGGCGACGTCGCGCGCACGCAGAACGAGCAGATCGACACGCTGCGCACCCAGCTGGCGGCGATGCAGCAGCAGGTCGCCGACGCGCTGCACGGCGCGACGCAGGCGCTGGCGCAGCAGAGCCAGGCCGCGCGCGACGCGCAGGACGCGGCGCTCGCGCGGCAGGCCGAGCAGCAGGCGCTGGCCTTGCAGCGCATGTCGGAACAGCAGGCCCAGGCGCTCCAGCGCCTGGGCGACACGCTGGCCGAGCAGCTGCGCGCGCTGGCCGAGTCGAACGAGCGGCGCCTGGCCGACGTGCGGCAGACCGTCGAGGGGCGGCTGCAGGCGATGCAGCAGGGCAACGAGGCCAA
>JBBION010000109.1:0-9194 GCA_037443345.1 Rubrivivax sp.
GCGCGCGCGCGGCCGCGCAGGCCGTCGCGGCCGTGCACCAGCAGCAGCCGCGCGGTGTCGATGCCCAGCGCCTGCAGCGTGGCCGCGCTCGGCTGCGCCGGCGGGTCGAACCACATCAGGCTGCGCCCGGCGCCGCTCACCGCCGCCAGTGCCGGCGCGAGCAGGCGCAGCTCGCCAATGCCGGCGTGCGGCAGCAGCAGCTCGGTCAGCGCGCCCGCCGGCCAGCCGCCACCCGGCAGCTCGGCGTCGAGCGCGGCAAAGCCGGTGGGCAGCGCGTCGTCGCGACGCCGGCCGAGCTGGTGCGCACGCCACAGCGCCGGGTGCAGCGCCTCGGGCTCGGCGACCGGCTCGCCACGCCGCGACGCCACCGCCGGGACGGTGACACACGGTGCAGTGACGGGTGCATGAGTCATCGCAGATGACTGTATATTTATACAGTCTTCGGGACAAGCCGAGCGTGCTACCGGGTTCGCCGGCCGTGCGAAAGGGCCGCCCTGCCCGTGCGTGGCCGACCAAGGTCGGCGGCAGGACTAGGCGAGTGCGCGCCGCAGCGCGGCGGCACGTCTCAGGCGAGTGCGCGCCGCAGCGCGGCGGCACAGAGCGCCACCGCGGTGTTCGCCTCGTCGATCACGCGGCCCATCGTGATGAAGCCGTGGATCTGGCGCTCGAAGCACACGTACTCGGCCTTCGTGCCGGCGCCCGACAGCGCGTCGGCGTACTGCCGGCCCTCGTCGCGCAGCGGGTCGAAGCCGGCGGTAACGACGAGCGCCGGCGGCAGCCGGCCGTGGTCGCCGGCCAGCAGCGGCGACGCGCGCCAGTCGGTCCACTGCGCCGGGTCGGCGATGTAGTGGCCGCGGTAGTAGGCAATGCTGTCGGCCGTCAGCACGTAGCCCTGCGCGTTCGTCGTGTGCGACGGCGCGACGGCGCGCATGTCGGTGGCCGGGTAGATCAGCAACTGGAACGCCGGCAGCGCGTCGCCGGCGTCGCGCAGCGCCAGGCACACGACGGCGGCCAAGTTGCCGCCGGCACTGTCGCCGCCGACGGCCAGCCGCCGCGCATCGACGCGCAGCGACGCGGCGTTCGCTCGCACCCAGCGCGTGGCCGCGAGGCAGTCGTCGACCGCGGCCGGGAACGGATGCTCGGGACCCATGCGGTAGTCGACCGACACCACCGCGCAGCCGCTGCCGTTGGCGAGGTCGCGGCACAGCACGTCGTGCGTGTCGAGATCCCCGATCGTCCAGCCACCGCCGTGGAAGTACACCAGCACCGGCAGCACGGCGTCGGCTGCCGCGCCGGCCGGGCGGTACGCGCGCAGCGGGATCGCGCCGTGGGGGCCGTCGGCCTGCAGGTCCTGCGTCGACGCGACCGGCGCCGGCTCGGCCTGGGTGAAGAAGCGACGCTCGCGGTAGAAGCGGCGCGCGTCGGCCGGCGAGAGCGTGTGCACGGGCGGGATCGCCCGGGTGGTCAGCAAGTCGATCAGGGCGCGGGCTTGCGGGTCGAGCATGGGCGGCGTGGGGCTGAAAGGGTCCGGCGCAGTGTAGAGGCCGCGCCGCTTCGGCGATCATTGCCGCCGATGAACGCCGACGCCCCCTGCCCTTGCGGCAGTTCGCTGCCCTACGCACGCTGCTGCGGCCGCTGGCACGCCGGCCCCGAGCACCTGCAGGCGCCCACCGCCGAGGCGCTGATGCGCTCGCGCTACAGCGCCTACGTGCTCGGCCTGTCGGACTACCTGGTCGCCACCTGGCACCCGAGCCGGCGTCCCGACCCGATCCCGCTGCCCGAGCCGAAGGTCAAGTGGCTCGGCCTCGAGGTGCGCCGGCACACGGTGCAGGACGCCGATCACGCGACGGTCGAGTTCGTCGCCCGCAGCCGCCTTCACGGGCGCGGCCTGCGCCTGCACGAGACGAGCCGCTTCGTGCGCGAGGACGGGCGCTGGTACTACGTCGACGGCGACGTGCGCTGACGCGGCGGCACGCGCCGGCGCCGCGTCAGGCAAATTCCTGCCGCACCGCCGGCGACATCAGCCGGCGGATGATCCACACCAGCAGCGCGCAGCCACCCAGCGTCAGCGCACCGGCGAGCACGCGCGCCGCCGTGACGAAGCCACCGAACACGTCGGCCGCCTGTGGCGGCAGCGGGGCACGCTGCAGCGTGCTCTGCACCAGCGACTCGACCACCTCGTGCTGGATCCACAGCCCGACCAGGTTCGCCACCGCGGCCAATACGAGCAGGCCGATGAAGGCGCGCCGCGCCCCCTCGAGCCGCCACAGCAGGCCCGCCGCAGCCGCCAGCGTGGCCACCGACAGCGCCAGGCCGGCGCCCAGCACCCACGGCGCGTAGGCGAGCAGCAGACCGGTGACGAAGGGCGTCGTGCTGCCGGGCACCGGCACCGTCGCCAGCGAGACCACCGACGCCTGCTGCAGCAGCGCCCACCCGCTGGCCAGGGCGGCCAGCACGATGAAGACCCAGGCGGTCACGGTGACGAACCGGGAGCGCGCGCCGACGTTGAGGGTATGGGTCATGACCGGTCTCCAGCAGTCGCAGTCGCGCGCGCAGGATGCCGCGCCAACGTGACAGGGATTTTTCGGACCGGCCTGCGGCGTGTCAGTCCCTCGCTTGGGTGGCTGGCGCGTGAAGACGTGGCGGAATTGCCGCCGCCGCGCGACGTGTCGGTGGTCGGCGGGCGGTGTCTAGAATTAGTTGGCGCGACTGCGCCTCTTCGACCCGCTGCTGGCCTTCTCGGAGTTTGCGCATGACGTCAGAGCACGCCCGATCCGCCATCGATGCACCGCGTGCTGGCACCTTCGCGCGCCGCCTGCAGCGCGGACGGCTCACCCGCCGCGATTCGCTGTGGCTGTTCGGCGCCGCGGCCGCCGCGCCGGCGCTGACGGGCTGCGCGACCTCGCCCGTCACCGGCGAACGCATCCTGGCCGGGCTGACGCCCGACGACGAGCGCGAGATCGATCGCCGTCAGTCGCCGCACCAGTTCTCGCAGGACCTGGGCGCGATCCAGGACGCGCCCGTCAACGCCTACGTGGCCGATGTCGGCTCGCGGCTCGATGCGCAGGCGCACCGGCGCGACGTGCCCTACAGCTACCGCGTGCTCAACGCGAACTACGTCAACGCCTACACGTTCCCCGCCGGGTCGGTCGGCGTGACGCGCGGCATCCTCGCCGAACTCGACAGCGAGGCCGAGCTCGCCGCCCTGCTCGGCCACGAACTCGCGCACGTCAACGCCCGCCACACCGCGCAGCAGCAGGGACAGGCGCTGCTGGCCCAGGTCGCGGTGGCGGGGCTGACGATCGGAGCGGCCGCGACGGATTCCGACTGGACGCCGCTGATCGGCGTGGGCGGCCAGATCGGAGCCAGCGCGCTGCTCGCGCGCTACTCGCGCACGCACGAGCGAGAAGCCGACGCGCTCGGGCAGGAGTACATGGTGCGCGCGGGCTACCCCGCCGACGGCATGGTCGGGCTGCATCGCAAGCTGCTCGACGAGAACGCACGCCAGCCCGGCCTGCTGGAGACGATGTTCTCGTCGCACCCGATGAGCGCCGAGCGGCTGCAGACGGCGCAGCGGCTGGCCGAGACCCGCCACGCCGCGAGCCGCAGTGCCGGCGCGCAGCGCGAGCGCTTCATGGACCGCACGGCGTCGGTGCGCGCGTTGAAGCCGACGATCGAGGCCTGTCAGCGCGGCGAAACCGCCATGGCGAAGAAGGACTGGAACTCGGCGCAGGACCAGTTCACGACCGCGCTGCGCCGCACGCCCGGCGACTACGCCGCCAACCTGCGCATGGCGCAGTGCCTGCAGGCGCAGCGCAAGCTGACCGAGGCGCGCCGCTATGCCGACGCGGCGCACCGCGCCTACCCGACCGAAGCGCAGGCGATGAAGCTGTCGGCCACGCTCAAGCTGACGCAGCGCGAGCCGGCCGCGGCACTGGAAGACCTGCAGGCCTACGAGCGCGTGCTGCCCGGCGACCCGGGCATCGCGTTCCTCAAGGGGGTGTCGCTCGAGGGCATGGGCCAGCAACGGCCCGCGGCCGAGCAGTACGCGGCCTACCTGCGCGCCACGCAGCAGGGCCAGGCGGCGCAGTACGCCGCGTCGCGGCTGCGCGCCTGGGGCTACCTGCGCTGACGCGCGCCGCGTCCGCCTACTTCAGGTCGCCGGCCAGGCTGGCCAGCGTCTCGGGGGAGATCGTGACGTGCGCCGGGTAATTGGTGTGGTCGCAGCCGAGCTTGACGCTGGCGCCGGCACGCACCGCGTCGCGCGCCGCCTTCGGGAACTCGAAGCGCAGGAAGTGCACCGACGACGTCTTCTCGTCGGTCTCGCGGTCGAGGTCCTCGTCGGCCACCGCGTAGATGCGCGGGTGGCCCTCGACCTCGACGAACATGCGGTCCTCGATGCCGATCAGGCGCGCGAGCTCGCGCTTGCGCTCGTTGACGTCGGGGTACTCGATCAGCATCGTCGCCTTCCAGTTCGTGCCGTCGGGAATCAGCGGCGCGTAGGCGTCGATCTCGCTCTGGATGCCGTCCTCGTCGAAGATCTTCTCGATGTGCAGCATCTCCTGGATCTGGCGGCGGATCGTCTGCTCGTCCTCGAACTGCACGGTCACGTGGTCGCCCAGCGCCACGCTGCGAAGCTTGCGGTGCTCGATGGCCTGCGCTCGGCTGGACTTGCGGATCTTGGCGTAGGCCTCCAGCGTCAGGAGGCTGTCGCGAGTCAGCGTCATCGGAGGTCTCCCTTCGGGATTGCAGTGGAATGTGACAACGAGCATGTTCCGAGCGATCGCCTCGGATCCGGCTTCGCCGGTCCGCTGGCGATGCCCCCTGGGGGGAAGCGCCGAAGAGGCGCTTCGGGGGGATTCATGTCAAGCCGTAGGCGATGCGCACCAGGCTCAGCGGGTGCTGCACGGCCTTCGGCGGCGTGCCAGACTCGCGCATGCCCTGGTCGATGTGGTGGCCGGCCATCGGGCAGTCGCTGCCGATGTAGTCGGGCTCGTCCTTGGCCATCGCCTTGAACACCGGGCGACCGATCTTCATCGCGATCTTGTGGTACGGCGACTTCACGCCGTAGGTGCCGGCATGGCCCGAGCAGCGCTCGACGGTGTTGAGCTTGACCTCGACGGTGTTGCCGATGATCTTGAGCATCTCCTCCGTCTTGCGGCCGATGTTCTGCACGCGGCCGTGGCAGGGGATGTGGTAGCTGACCTTGCCCAGCGCGGCCTTGAAGTCGGTCTTGAGCAGGCCGTCCTTGTGGCGCGCGACGAGGTACTCGAACGGGTCCCACATCGCCTTCTTCACCGCCTGCGTGTCGGCGCAGTCGGGGAACATCAGCGGCAGCTCCTGCTTGAACATCAGCGTGCAGCTCGGCACCGCCGACAGGATCGCGTAGCCCTCCTTCGCGTACTTCGCGAGCACGGGCATGTTCGCCTCCTTGTGCGCGGCCACCGCGTCGAGGTCGCCGAGCTCGAGCTTGGGCATGCCGCAGCACTTCTCCTTCTCGACGATCACGTACGGGATCTCGTTGTGCTGCAGGACCTTCAGCAGGTCGAAGCCGATGCCCGGCTCGTTGTAGTTGACGTAGCAGGTCGAGAAGATCGCGACCTTGCCCGGCGTGCGCTCGCCGTTCGTGACGACGGTGGCGCGCGCCTTCTCGGCGCTCCAGCGGAAGCGCTTGGCGCCCAGCTCGGGCATCCAGGCGTCCGGGTGCACGCCGAGCATCGAGTCCATCTGCTTGCGCGCGAACTTGGTCTTGTTGATCGCGTTGACGGCCTGCACGACGATCGGGATGCCGGCGAACTGGCCGTGCACGTCGGTGCTGGCGAGGAACTTCTCGCCGCCCTTGACCTCGCCCTTCTTGAACTTGATCGCCTTCGCGCGCAGCATGAGATGCGGGAAGTCGAGGTTCCACTCGTGCGGCGGCACGTAGGGGCACTTCGTCATGTAGCACAGGTCGCAGAGGTAGCACTGGTCGACGACCTTCCAGTAATCCTCCGTCTTGACGCCGTGCACCTCGCCGTCGTCGGTGGCGTCCACCAGGTCGAACAGCGTCGGGAAGCTGTGGCACAGGCTGACGCAGCGCCGGCAGCCGTGGCAGATGTCGAACACCCGCTCGAGCTCCTTGAACGTCTCGCCCTCGTCGTAGAACGACGGGTTCTTCCAGTCGATGGGATGCCGGGTCGGGGCTTCGAGGTTGCCTTCGCGCATGGTGTGCCGTGTGGGAGGTGTCGTCGTTGTTCTCAAGCGAACAAGGGGCGCGAAGGCCCCTTGTCCGACCGCACGTCGATGAGACTCAGTCGACCAGCGCGTCGAGCGCCTTCTGGTAGCGGTTGGCGTGCGAGCGCTCGGCCTTGGCCAGCGTCTCGAACCAGTCGGCGATCTCGTCGAAGCCTTCGTCGCGCGCCGTCTTGGCCATGCCCGGGTACATGTCGGTGTACTCGTGCGTCTCGCCGGCGACGGCGGCCTTCAGGTTGTCGCGCGTGGCGCCGATCGGCAGGCCCGTGGCTGGGTCGCCGACCTGCTCGAGGAACTCGAGGTGGCCGTGGGCGTGGCCCGTCTCGCCTTCGGCGGTCGAACGGAACAGCGCCGCCACGTCGTTCTGGCCCTCGACGTCGGCCTTGTTCGCGAAGTACAGGTAGCGACGGTTCGCCATCGACTCACCGGCGAAAGCGTCCTTCAGGTTCTGCTCGGTCTTCGATCCTTTCAAACCCATCTCTTGCTCCTTGGTTGGCGTGACGAGAACGGCTGCGGGGGGCGTCGCCCGTGGCAGCGCGGGCGAAAGTTACTCCAGCACCGTGACGACTTCCAATACGAATCGGCTTCGCGCCGGATAGAAGGGCGCTATTCGGACGGTAGTGATAATTCATCTCATTGACCGCCACTCGAGGCGGCCGGCGTCGGCGCTGCGCGCAGGGGGCCGGGGGCGCCTGCTGCGACCTTGTTATACTGGCGGTCTTTCGGGGACGTAGCTCAGCTGGGAGAGCGTCGCGTTCGCAATGCGAAGGTCGGGAGTTCGATCCTCCTCGTCTCCACCACCACCAATCTAGAAGCCAGGCCTCTCGCCTGGTTTTCTTTTTGCCCGAAGCGCGCGTGTGCGCGGGCTCCTGCGGCGTGATCCGGTGCCCTGCCAGGGCGTGACGCCGCGACTTCGGCGCCCGCTGCCGCTCGCCGGCCTCTCTTTTCTCCATCCGACCGGTGGCTGGCCTGGGCACCCCGCCTTGGCAAATCAACCACTTGCGCGCGGTGGTTCGCTGTCAACGCCGGGCACCGGCACAGCATCGAAGCTGATGTCCCAGGAAGTGGTGTAAGTCCAACCACTGCGTAGCGGCTTGCCGCGAAGCTGTGGCGGCCATCCCGTCAGGGGTGGCCATCGTGGGCCCGGATATGGTTGAGGTGCGACCCACCAACCTGTCCGAAGGAGATTCCACGATGACCACCGTCACTATGGCATTGGCCGAGCTCGCCGAGAAGGGAGCCGACATCGACGTGCTGCGCCAGATGGTGCAGTTCATGGCCCAGCGCCTGATGGAGCTCGATGTCGAGGCGCGCTGCGGCGCCGGCCACGACGAGAAGAGTCCCGAGCGCGTCAACAGCCGCAACGGCTACCGCGACCGGACCTGGGAGACCCGCGCCGGCGCCGTCGAGCTGCGCATCCCCAAGCTGCGCCAAGGCAGCTACTTCCCCGAGTTCCTGGAGCCGCGGCGCACGGCCGAGAAGGCGCTGACCGCCGTGATCCAGGAGGCCTACGTGCAGGGCATCTCCACCCGCTCCGTGGACGACCTGGTCAAGGCCCTGGGGATGAGCGGCGTCTCCAAGAGCCAAGTCAGCCGGCTGTGCGCCGAGCTCGACGAGCGCGTGGGTGCCTTCCTCAACCGGCAGATCGAAGGCGACTGGCCGTACCTGTGGATCGACGCGACCTACGTGAAGACGCGCGAGGCCGGGCGCATCGTCAGCGTGGCGGTGATAGTGGCGGTCGGCGTCAACACCGACGGCCAGCGCGAGGTGCTGGGACTGAAGGTCGGCGCCAGCGAGGCCGAGCCGTTCTGGACGGAGTTCCTGCGCCGCCTGAACCGGCGCGGACTGCGCGGGGTGAAGCTCGTGATCAGCGACAGCCACGAGGGCATCAAGGCCGCTGCCAGCAAGGTTCTGAAGGCCACCTGGCAGCGCTGCCGCGTGCACTTCATGCGCAACGCCCTGGCGAACGCCGGCAAGACCCAGCGGCGCATGGTCAGCGCCGCCATCGGAACCGTCTTCGTGCAGGACTCGGCCGACAACGCGCGGGCGCAGTGGCGAACCGTCGCCGACCAGCTACGTGGCAAGTTCCCCAAGCTCGGCGCGCTGATGGACGAGGCCGAGAACGACGTGCTGGCCTTCATGACCTTCCCCCGTGCGCACTGGAGCCAGATCTACAGCACCAACCCGCTGGAGCGGCTGAACGCCGAGATCAAGCGCCGAACCAACGTCGTGGGCATCTTCCCCAACGACGCCGCCATCGTGCGCCTGGTCGGCGCCATGATGCTCGAGCAGAACGACGAGTGGAGCCTGAACCGCCGCTACATGCAGCTTGAGGGCCTGCAAACCGTCAGCGATACTACCCCGACTCGGCTGCCCGCTGTGGCTCGCTGAGTACCGCGCATCTCAGCTCTCTCCGGGCTGTGGACTTACACCACGCGCTGGGACACGACCCCGACGAATGATGGCGTCTGAGCTGCTCATGGATGACTGTCGGATGGATCGCCTCGCCCCTGTAGCCAAACCGCCAAGCGCGACGGGTCCGCTTGCCCGGGCGGTCAGCGCCGCAAGCCATTGACCGCTTCACGCTCCTCTTCTGGCGCGACGCATGGAAGTCGGCAAGGGCCGTAGGGCGCCGCCCGAGAGCGCAGCGGGCTTGACTCGAGGGCCTTTTCCGACAACCGGCGCCAACCCCTCGACGCGTTGGAAACCGCGGGCCCCACGAGACTCCCGCACATGGCCTGAGCAGGCGCTTGGCGGTGTGGACGCCGGAGTGCAGTCTGGGGCGTCATGGGCCGATCTGTCAGCCCGACTGCCCGCGGCCGAAGCACCGGCTCTTTGGTACCTTCTTGGTACCTGCAAGAAAAAAGCACCTGGCGTCTCCGCCAAGTGCTTGTTCTTCCTACCGAATTTGGTAGGCGCGATTGGACTCGAACCAACGACCCCCACCATGTCAAGGTGGTGCT
>JBBION010000110.1:0-9186 GCA_037443345.1 Rubrivivax sp.
ATCCGCACGCGCTTCCCGCCCGAGCCCAACGGCTACCTGCACGTCGGCCACGCCAAGAGCATCTGCCTGAACTTCGGCCTCGCGCGCGACTACGGCGGCGTGTGCCACCTGCGCTTCGACGACACCAACCCCGAGAAGGAAGAGCAGGAGTACGTCGACGCGATCGTCGACGCGGTGCACTGGCTCGGCTGGAGCTGGGACGCGCACGGCACCTCGCACCTGTTCTACGCCAGCGACTACTTCGACGTGATGTACCGCGGCGCCGAGTACCTCGTCGAGACCGGCCACGCCTACGTCGACGAGCAGACGCCCGAGCAGATGCGCGCCAGCCGCGGCGACTTCGCCACGCCGGGCACCGACAGCCCGTACCGCTACCGCAGCCCCGAGGAGAACCTCGCGCGACTGCGCGAGATGCGCGACGGCAAGCACCCCGACGGCGCGATGGTGCTGCGGGCGAAGATCGACATGGCGTCGCCGAACATCAACCTGCGCGACCCGGCGATCTACCGCATCAAGCACGCGCCGCACCACAACACCGGCGACCGCTGGTGCGTCTACCCGATGTACTCGTACGCGCACCCGATCGAGGACGCGCTCGAGAACGTCACGCACAGCATCTGCACGCTCGAGTTCGAGGACCAGCGCCCGTTCTACGACTGGACGCTCGAGCGGCTGGTGCCGGTGCTGCGCGCGCCGCAGTTCGCGCGCGCGAAGGCGCTGATCGAGCGGATCGCCGCCGGCGGCGTCGAGGCGGGCAAGGAGTTCGCGCTCGTGTGCCACAACCACGCCGCGAAGCTCGGCCCCAGCGCGCCCGAGGGCGAGATGCGCGCCCTCTTCGTGCGCTGGGAGCGCGACCGCGACGCGGTGCTGCGCGACCTGCCGGCGTTCTTCGCGCTGCTCCAGAACCACGCGCACCAGTTCACGCCGCTGCTCGAACACGCGCTGCGCGCAAACCTGCCCGAGCCGTTCGAGCTGCCGCACCAGTACGAGTTCGCGCGGCTGAACCTGACCGGCGTCGTCACCAGCAAGCGCAAGCTGCGCCAGCTCGTCGACGAGAAGATCGTCGACGGCTGGGACGACCCGCGCATGCCGACGATCGTGGGCCTGCGCCGCCGCGGCTACACACCGCAGTCGATCCGCCTGTTCGCCGAGCGCATCGGCGTGTCGAAGGCCGACAGCTGGATCGACCACGCGGTGCTCGAGCAGGCGCTGCGCGACGACCTCGAGGGCCGCGCGCCGCGCGCGATGGCGGTGATCGACCCGCTCAAGCTCGAGCTGACGAACTGGGCCGAGGTGTTCGGCCGCGACGCCCATGTCGAGTCGTGCAGCGCGCCGGCGCACCCGCAGCGCCCCGAGCTCGGCGCGCGCTCGTTCGGCCTCGCGCGCGAGGTGTGGATCGAGCGCGACGACTTCGCCGCCGACCCGCCGAAGGGCTTCCACCGCCTGTACCCGGGCAACTCGGTGCGGCTGAAGTACGGCTATGTCGTCGAGTGCACCGGCTTCGAGACCGGCGACGACGGCCGCGTCGCGAAGGTGCTCGCGCGCGTCGTGCCCGACACCAAGAGCGGCACGCCGGGTGCCGACCGCGTCAAGGTCAAGGGCGTCGTCACGTGGGTCGGCGCGCACGACGCGCTGGCCGCGACGGTGCACCTGTACCAGTCGCTGTTCACCGAGGCGCAGCCCGACGCCGGCGGGCGCGACTTCCACACCGTGCTGAACCCCGACAGCCGCAGGACCGTCGCCGCCTTCGTCGAGCCGTCGCTGGCCGGCGCGGCCCCCGAGGACCGCGTCCAGTTCGAACGCCACGGCTACTTCGTCGCCGACCGCGTCGAGCACCGCGGCGAGCGGCCGGTGTTCAACCGCATCACCGGGCTGAAGGACGGCTGGGCGCGATGACGCGCGGCCGGCCGCCGGCGGCGTGATGCGCCTCGCGCAGCTGCTGTTCAGCCAGGGCTTCGGCACGCGGCGCGAATGCGCCGCCCTGGTGGCGGCCGGCGAGGTGCGCGTCGGCGACGACGTCGTCGACGACCCCGACGCCGAGGTCGATGCTGCCAGCCTCGCGTTCAGCGTGCGCGGCGAGCGCTGGACGTACCACGGGCGTGCCGTCGTCGTGCTGCACAAGCCCGCCGGCTACGAGTGCTCGCAAAAGCCCCGTCACCATCCGGGCGTCGCGAGCCTGCTGCCTGCGCCGCTGCGCCGGCGCGGCGTGCAGCCGGTCGGCCGGCTCGACGCCGACACGACCGGCCTGCTGCTGCTCACCGACGACGGCGCTCTGATCCACCGGCTCACGTCACCGAAGCGCCACGTCGCGAAGGTCTACGAAGTGACGACGAAGCGCGCGTCCACGCCGGCGCTTGCGCAGCGGCTCGTCGACGGCGTGCAGCTGGTCGACGAGCCGCAGCCGGTGCGCGCCGCGGCGTGCGAGGTGACCGGCGCGCACGCGCTACGCCTGACGCTGACCGAAGGCAAGTACCACCAGGTCAAGCGCATGGTCGCCGCCGCCGGCAACCGCGTCGAGGCCCTGCACCGCAGCGCGTTCGGCGGCGTCGTGCTCGGCGACGACCTCGCGCCGGGACGCTGGCGCTTCGCGACCGCCGCCGAGGAGGCGCTGCTCGACGCGCCTCGATAATCCGTCGATGCGCATCTTCCGCGGCGTCCACCATCGCGAGCTCGCCGACGGCGCCGGCTGCGCGCTGACGATCGGCAACTTCGACGGCGTGCACCGCGGCCACCAGGCGATGCTCGCGCTGCTGATCAACGAGGCGCGCCACCGCGGCGTGCCCAGCTGCGTGCTGACGTTCGAGCCGCACCCGCGCGACTTCTTCGCGGCGCGCGCCGGCCGGCCCGAGCTCGCGCCGGCGCGCATCGCGACGCTGCGCGACAAGCTCGCCGAGCTGCGCCGCTGCGGCATCGACCGCGCCGTCGTGCTGCGCTTCGACGCACGGCTCGCGTCGCTGTCGCCCGAGGCGTTCGTCGACGAGGTGCTGGTGCGCGGGCTGAAGGCGCGCTGCGTGCTGGTCGGCGACGACTTCCGCTACGGCGCCAGGCGCGCCGGCGACTACGCGACGCTCGACGCGGCCGGCGGGCGCCACGGCTTCGACGTCGCGCGCATGATGAGCTACGAGGTGCACGGCGTGCGCGTGTCGAGCTCGGCCGTGCGCGACGCGCTGGCCGCCGGCGACATGGCGCGCGCGGCCGCCCTGCTCGGGCGCCCGTACACCGTCAGCGGCCACGTCGTGCACGGCGCCAAGCTCGGGCGCGCGCTCGGCGAGAGCGCGGCCGGCGCCGGCGATGGCTTTCGAACGCTGAACCTGCGCTTCGCGCACCCGCGCCCTGCGGCGGGCGGCATCTTCGTCGTGCGGGTGCTGGGTCTCGGCGAGCGTGCACTGCCCGGCGTCGCGAGCCTGGGCGTGCGCCCGACCGTCGACGACTCGGGGCGCGTGCTGCTCGAGGTGCACTGCCTCGACTGGCCGCTCGGCGGCACCGAGGCCTACGGGCGGGCGGTGCAGGTCGAGCTGCTGCACAAGCTGCACGACGAGCGGCGCTACCCGTCGCTGGCGGCGCTGCGCGACGGCATCGCCGCCGACGTCGCCGACGCGCGCCGCTGGTGGGCCGTGCACGGGCCGGTGGCGGCACCGGCGCCCCCGGCCGCGTGACCCCGCGCCGGTAGAATCGGGCGCGATGGCTTCGTACCTCGTGCCCCGGCCCCAGCATCGCGTGCGCAGCGGCACGCGCCGCCAGACCACGCGCGACCGAATTCCGGCGCCGCGGCACTGAGGCCGCCGACGCCGCTTGCGTGGCCGCGGCCGGCCGCCGGCCTGCGCCTTCCTCCTCGCCGAGAGCGCCCCGCGACGGGCGCCGCCGACCATGAGCGATCCGACCTCCCCGTCCCCCGACTACCGCGCGACGCTGAACCTGCCCGACACGCCGTTCCCGATGCGCGGCGACCTCGCCAAGCGCGAGCCGGCGTGGGTGAAGCAGTGGAATGACGAGGGCGTGTACCGGCAGCTGCGCGACGCGCGTCGCCACGCACCCAAGTTCATCCTGCACGACGGCCCGCCGTACGCCAACGGCCAGATCCACATGGGTCACGCCGTCAACAAGGTGCTCAAGGACATGATCGTCAAGGCGCGCCAGCTCGCCGGCTTCGACGCGCAGTACGCGCCGGGCTGGGACTGCCACGGCCTGCCGATCGAGAACGCGATCGAGAAGGCGCACGGCCGCGGCCTGAGCCGCGACGAGATGCAGGCCCGAAGCCGCGCCTACGCCACCGAGCAGATCGCGCAGCAGCGGGCCGACTTCCAGCGCCTGGGCGTGCTCGGCGACTGGCAGCACCCGTACCGCACGATGGACCCGGCCAACGAGGCCGGCGAGATCCGCGCGTTCAAGCGCGTGATCGAGCGCGGCTTCGTCTACCGCGGCCTCAAGCCCGTGTACTGGTGCTTCGACTGCGGCTCGTCGCTGGCCGAGTTCGAGATCGAGTACGCCGACAAGAAGAGCCAGACGCTCGACGTCGCCTTCCCCTGCGCCGAGCCCGACGGGCTGTTCGCCGCGTTCGGCACGACGCCGATCGCCAAGCCCGCGTTCGCGGTGATCTGGACGACCACGGCGTGGACGATCCCGGCCAACCAGGCACTGACCCTGAACCCGGCGCTCGAGTACGCGCTCGTCGACACCGAGCGCGGGCTGCTCGTGATGGCGGCGTCGCTCGTGGAGCGCTGCCTCGAGCGCTACGGGCTGGTCGGCGCCATCGTCGCGACGACGGCGGGCGAGAAGCTCGGCGGGCTGAAGTTCCGCCACCCGCTGGCCGACGTGCACCCGGGCTACGACCGCGCGAGCCCCGTCTACCTCGCCGACTACGCGACCGCCGAGGACGGCACCGGCATCGTGCACTCGTCGCCGGCCTACGGCGTCGACGACTTCAACTCGTGCCGCGCGCACGGCATGGCCGTCGACGAGATCCTCAACCCGGTGCAGGGCCAGGGCAGCTACGCGGCCGACTTCCCGCTGTTCGGCGGGCTCAACATCTGGAAGGCGGTGCCGGTCGTCATCGAGACGCTGCGCAACGCGGGCCGGCTGATGGCCACCGGACCGCTCGTGCACAGCTACCCGCACTGCTGGCGCCACAAGAGCCCGGTGATCTACCGCGCCGCGGCGCAGTGGTTCGTGCGCATGGACGAGGGCGAGGGCGTCTTCACGAAGGACAAGGCACCGAAGACGCTGCGCCGGATGGCGCTCGAGGCGATCGAGCACACGAGCTTCTACCCCGAGAACGGGCGCGCCCGGCTGCGCGACATGATCGCCAACCGGCCCGACTGGTGCATCAGCCGCCAGCGCAGCTGGGGCGTGCCGTTGCCCTTCTTCCTGCACAAGGACACCGGCGAGCTGCACCCGCGCACGATGGAGATCCTCGACCAGGCCGCCGACATCGTCGAGCGCGGCGGCATCGAGGCCTGGAGCCGCGCCACGGCCGAGGAGGTCCTCGGGCCCGGCGACGCGGCGCACTATGTGAAGAGCACCGACATCCTCGAGGTCTGGTTCGACAGCGGCTCGACGTTCTGGCACGTGCTGCGCGGCACGCACGCGAACCAGCACGGCAGCCTGGGCCACCACGACGCAGGCCCCGAGGCCGACCTCTACCTCGAAGGCCACGACCAGCACCGCGGCTGGTTCCACAGCTCGCTGCTGCTGGCCTGCGCCATCTTCGGCCGCGCGCCGTACCGCGGCCTGCTGACGCACGGCTTCACCGTCGACGCGCAGGGCCGCAAGATGAGCAAGTCGCTCGGCAACGGCATCGAGCCGCAGAAGGTGTCGAGCACGCTGGGCGCCGAGATCATCCGCCTGTGGGTCGCGGCGAGCGATTACTCGGGCGACATCGCCGGCGACGACAAGATCCTCGCGCGCGTCGTCGACGCGTACCGCCGCATCCGCAACACGCTGCGCTTCCTGCTCGCGAACACGAGCGATTTCGAACCGGCCGTCGACGCCGTGCCGTTCGAGCAGATGCTCGAGATCGACCGCTGGGCGCTGACCCGTGCCGAGCAGTTCCAGGCCGAGGTGCTGAAGCACTACGAGGTCTACGAGTTCCACCCCGTGGTGGCCAAGCTGCAGGTGTTCTGCTCGGAAGACCTCGGCGCGTTCTACCTCGACGTGCTGAAGGACCGCCTGTACACGACGGCGCCGAAGAGCCTCGCGCGGCGCAGCGCGCAGACGGCGCTCGCGCAGATCACGCACGCGATGCTGCGCTGGATGGCCCCGTTCCTCAGCTTCACCGCCGAGGAGGCCTGGGCCGTCGTGGCGCCGGGCCAGGGCTCGATCTTCAGGCAAACCTACTGGACCTTCGCCGGCGTCGGCGCGACGACCGACGCCGCGCTGCTGGCCAAGTGGCAGACCGTGCGCGACGTGCGCGACGCCGTCAACAAGGCCATCGAGGACGTGCGCGCCGCCGGCGGGGTCGGCTCGTCGCTGCAGGCCGAGGTCACGATCGCCGCGGCGCCCGAGACGCACGCGCTGCTCGCGTCGCTCGGCGACGACCTGAAGTTCGTGCTGATCACGTCGAAGGCGACGCTGGTGGCGGGCGACGCGCTCGCCGTCACCGTGACGCCGTCGCAGGCCGTCAAATGCGAGCGCTGCTGGCACTGGCGCGACGACGTCGGCCACGACGCGGCGCACCCGACGCTGTGCGGGCGCTGCACGAGCAACCTCCACGGCGCCGGCGAGGCGCGCACGGTTGCCTGAGCCGTGGGCGGCAAGGCAACGGCCGGCGACGGTGCCGGGCTCGTGTTCTGGCTCGCGCTGGCGGCCTTCGTCGTCGTGCTCGACCAGTTCACGAAGACGCTGATCCTCGGCTGGTTCGCCTACGGCGAGGTCCGGTCCGTGACGTCGTTCTTCAACCTCGTGCGCGTGCACAACACCGGCGCCGCGTTCAGCTTCCTCGCCGGCGCGTCGGGCTGGCAGCGCTGGTTCTTCGTCGGCATCGGCGTCGCCGCGTCGGTGTTCATCGTGTGGATGCTGAAGAAGCACCCGACGCAGACCCTCTTCTGCTTCGCGGTGACGATGATCCTCGGCGGCGCGGTCGGCAACGTCGTCGACCGGCTGCTGCACGGCTACGTCGTCGACTTCCTGCAGTTCCGCTTCGCGATCCTCGAGCCGATCTTCCGCGGCGGCTACTTCCCGAGCTTCAACCTCGCCGACAGCGCGATCACGGTCGGCGCCGCGAGCCTGATCCTCGACGAGATCCTGCGCGTGAGGCGCGGGCGCTGAGCGCGTCGCGACGGCCGTCATGCCACCGATGCACGTCGTGATCGTCGGAGGCGGCGTGATGGGCGCCGCGACCGCGTGCTTCCTCGCGCGCGACCACGGCGCGGCGGTCACCGTGCTCGAGCGCGACCCGGCGTATGCGCGCGCGTCGAGCGCGCTGTCGGCCAGCTCGATCCGCGTGCAGTTCTCGCAGCCGGTCAACATCGCGCTGTCGCGCTGGAGCCTGGCGTTCCTGCGCCGCGTCGGCGACGAGCTCGCGGTGAACGGCGAGCGCCCGGCGATCGGCCTCGTCGAGCCCGGCTACCTGTACCTCGCGACCGCCGCCGGCGCCGGCGTGCTGCGCGCGAACCACGCGGTGCAGCGGCGCTGCGGCGCCGACGTCGCGCTGCTCGATGCCGCGGCGCTGCGCGCGCGCTTCGGCTGGCTGCAGGTCGACGACGTCGCGCTCGGCGCGCTCGGGTTGTCGACGCCGGGCTCGGGCGAAGGCTGGTTCGACGGCCCGGCGCTGGCGCAGGCGTTTCGCCGCAAGGCGGCGGCCTGCGGCGCTCGCTTCGTCGCCGCCGAGGCGTCCGGCTTCGACACCGACGGCGACCGCGTGCACGCGGTGCGCGCCACCGACGGCGCGGTCGTCGCCGCCGACGCCGTCGTGATCGCCGCCGGCGCGTGGTCGGCGCCGCTCGCGGCGCGCCTGGGCGTCGGGCTGCCGGTACGCGCGCGCAAGCGCGACGTGTTCGTGTTCGACGCCCCGGCCACGCTGCCGCGCTGCCCGCTCGTCATCGACCCGTCGGGCCTGTGGTTCCGCCCGGAAGGGCGCGGCTTCCTGTGCGGCATGCCGCCGCGACACCCGTGGCCGGGCGACCCCGACGAGCCGCCGCTCGACGCGATCGATTACGCGCTGTTCGACGACGTGATCTGGCCCGCGCTCGCGCACCGCGTGCCGGCGTTCGAGGCCGTGCGCCGGCGCGCCGCCTGGGCCGGCTACTACGAGATGAACCTGTTCGACCACAACGGCCTGGCCGGCGCGCTGCCGGGCTGGCGCAACGCGTTCACGGCCTGCGGCTTCTCGGGCCACGGCATGCAGCAGGCGCCGGCGGTGGGCTGCGCGCTCGCCGCGACGGTCGCCGGCGCCGGCAGCGACGCGCCCGGCCTGGGCCCGCTGTCGCCGGCGCGGCTCGCGCGGGACGCACCGTTGATCGAACGCAACGTCATCTGAACCTGACACGATGGACCGCACGCGCAGGCTGACGGATACTGCGCGCAAGGGCCGTGCTGTCTCGTCGACCCTCCGCAGTCCACTGCGGGCCTCGCCCGCAACGGCCGATTTCCGTCACTCGGAGGAAGTCCCATGAATCTGATCATCTGGCTGGTCGTCGGTGCCGTGCTCGGCAGGGTCGCGTGCATGGTCACGCGCGTCGAAGACAAGCAGACCGTCGCGTTCGGCATGTTCGTCGGCATCGTCGGGGCGCTGCTCAGCGGATGGCTGCTGACGCCGCTGTTCGGCGTCGCGACCAGCCTGCGCGACTTCAGCGCCAGCGGCCTGCTCGTCGCGGCCTTCGGTGCCGTCGTGCTTCTCGCGGTGAGCGGCTTCATCGCCCGCGGCCGCACGCGCTGAGCGGGCGGCGCGCCGCCGCGCGCGCCCGGCGTGCCGCCATCGCCGACAATCCCGGCATGGCGTTCGATTTCCCGCTGCGGCGTCGCGATTGGACGTTCGTCGCGACGCTGGCGGCACTCATGCCGCCGCGTGCGCTGTCGAACGGGCAACCGTCGGCGTGGCTCGAGGGCGGTCGGCCGACGGCGCTGGCGCGCGAGGCCGTCGCGCTGCTGACGGCTGCCGCCGACCACGGCCTCGACGCGCGCGACTACGACGCCGAGGGCCTCGCCCGCGCGGTGGCCGCGGTGGCCGCGAGTCCCGCGTCGACGCCGGCG
>JBBION010000111.1:0-9135 GCA_037443345.1 Rubrivivax sp.
CGTGGTCACCAGCACCACGCACAAGAGCCTGCGCGGGCCGCGCGGCGGCATCATCGTGATGAACGACGAAGCCATCGCGAAGAAGATCAACAGCGCGATCTTCCCCGGCATCCAGGGCGGCCCGCTGATGCACGTGATCGCCGGCAAGGCGGTCGCGTTCAAGGAGGCGTTGTCGCCCGAGTTCAAGGGCTACCAGCAGCAGGTCGTGGCCAACGCCAAGGTGCTCGCGCAGACCCTGATCGAACGCGGCCTGCGCATCGTCAGCGGCGGCACCGAGAGCCACGTGATGCTGGTCGACCTGCGGCCCAAGGGCCTGACGGGCAAGGAAGCCGAAGCCATCCTGGGCGCCGCGCACATGACGTGCAACAAGAACGGCATCCCGAACGACCCGCAGAAACCGATGGTCACCAGCGGCATCCGCCTGGGCACGCCGGCAATGACCACGCGCGGCTTCAAGGAAGAGCAGGCGCGGCTGACGGCGCACCTGATCGCCGACGTGCTCGACCGCCCGCACGACCAGGCCAACATCGCCGCGGTGCGTGCCCAGGTCGCGGCGCTGACGCGCGACTTCCCCGTGTATCGATGAGCCCCCAGGCTTGCGGCTGCGCCGCTTCGCCACCCCCCAAGGGGGCCGCCGGCCACCTTGGGGCGGCCCGGCGCCGGCCGGTGATGAGCCCCCAGGCTTGCGGCTGCGCCGCTTCGCCACCCCCCAAGGGGGCCGCCGGCCGACTTGGGACGGCCCGGCGCCGGCCGGGGCACTGACCCGAACGCGCGGCCCCATGCGCTGCCCCTTCTGCGGCCACGAAGAGACGCAGGTCGTCGAGACGCGCGACACCGACGAAGGCGGCGTCACGCGCCGGCGCCGGCGCTGCCTGAAGTGCGACAAGCGCTTCACGACCTACGAGCGCGCCGAGATCGCGCTGCCGGCCGTCGTCAAGAAGGATGGCTCGCGCGTCGACTTCGACCCCGCCAAGCTGCGCGCGTCGATGCAGCTCGCATTGCGCAAGCGCCCGGTGAGCACCGAGCAGATCGACGCCGCGCTCGAGCGCATCCAGGACAAGCTGCTGGCCACCGGCGCGCGCGAGGTGGCCTCGAGCCGCCTCGGCGAGCTGGTGATGCGCGAGCTCAAGCGCATCGACAAGGTGGCCTACGTTCGCTTCGCGAGCGTCTACCGCAGCTTCGAGGACGTCGACGAGTTCCGCCAGCTGATCCGCGACATCTGACGCGCCGGCGCAGCGCGCCCCCCGGGGGGGGGGGGGGGGGGGTGACTCCCCCGTCCTGAGGCCCTCGTCTTTCCCCCTTCGCCTCCCACCGCCGCGGGACGCGCCGCGGTGGCCCGGTTCCTAGAGTGACGCCATCGCCCCCGCGTCACCACGGAGCCCGCCATGAACGCCACGCCCGGCGCCGCACACCGACAGCGCGGCATCACGCTCGTCGAGTCGATGACGGTGCTCGCCGTGACTGCGGTGCTCGTCGGCATCGCGCTGCCGTCGTTCGACCAGATGCGCCAGCGCCGCCACCTCGAGGGCATCGCACTGCAGTACGAGACCGACGTGCACCACGCGCGCAGCCTCGCGGTGGCGCGCCAGCAGACCGTGCGCATCAGCTTCTCGAACGGCGCCGCAGCGAGCTGCTACGTCGTGCACACCGGGGCCCCGAACGCCTGCACCTGCGCCGCCGACGGCACCGCGCTGTGCTCGGCGGGTGCGCAGCCGCTGCGTGCGGTGCGCCTCGTCGCCGCGCGCGAGGCCCGACTCACGTCCAACGCGGCGTCGATGGTGTTCGACCCGGTGCGCGGCACCGTCACCCCGACCGGCACCGTCACCGTCACGGCCCGCGACGGCCGCGCGCTGAAGCAGACCGTCAACATCATGGGCCGCGTGCGCTCTTGCGCGCCGGCACCCGGTCTGCCGGGCTACCGCACCTGCTGAGCCGGTGCCAACCCGCCCGCCCCGGCGCCCGACGAACGGCACGCAAGCGACGACGGGCGGTCGTTGCACCGGTGGCGCCATGGCCGCCCCCCCGCATAATCCGCCAAAGATGTCACACATCGACACACGACGGTTGGGAGCCCGGACGGTGGCCGGTTTCACGCTCATCGAGTTGCTGATCGCCATCGTCGTCGTCGCGATCCTCGCCGCCGTGGCGCTGCCGTCGTACCAGGACTCGGTGCGCAAGGGCCGCCGCTCCGAGGCCTTCGCGGCGCTGACCGCCGTGCAGCAGGCGCAGGAGCGCTGGCGCAGCAACCGCGCGAGCTACACCACCGAGCTCACCGCGGCGCCCACCGACGACCCGCCCGGCCTCGGCCTGCCGGCGACGACGTCCAAGGGCTACTACGCGATCGCGATCGATGCCGCCGGCGCCATCGGCTACACCGTCACCGCCACCGGCGTCGACGGCACCAGCCAGGCCGCCGACGGCAACTGCCGACGGCTGCGCGTGCGCGTGGCCGGCGGCAACATCTTCTACGGCTCGGCGCCGGCCACCGGCGACTTCGACGAGTCGGCCACCAACCGCTGCTGGGCGCGATGATGAAGCGGACGCGGCACGGCTTCACGCTGGTCGAGCTGATGATCGTGATCGCGGTCCTCGGCGTGCTGCTGGTGCTGGCCGCGCCGTCCTTCTACGACTTCATCCGCGTGCAGCGGCTCAAGAGCATCAACGCGCAGCTGGTGACCGATCTTCAACTCGCGCGCAGCGAGGCCATCGCCCGTCGCACCTGGGTACGTGTCGCTTTCCGCTCCAACAGCAGCATCACCTGCTACACGCTGTACACGACGGTCAACAACGTCAACAGCGTGCGTTGCAACTGCCTGCTCGGTGCGGGTGCGGCCTGCGGTGCCAATGCGACGGAGATCCGGACCGTGCAGGTGCCGACAAGGCTTTCCGTGCGTCTGCTCCCCGGGCAGACCGACAACGCGTTCGCCTTCGATCACGTGACCAACTCGATCGCCCGCATCCCGCTGGACAACGTGTCCCAGCCCGTGCCGCGCTTCGTGGTCAACGCTTCCATCGACGGAACGCGCAGCCTGCGCACGATAGTCAACCAGGCCGGACGGACCTCGGTCTGCGCGCCCGCCGGCTCGCGAATGACCGAGCCCCCCTGCGCATGAACGCCGCCCTGTCGATCGACTCCCGCCACGCCGCGCCGTCGCGCCGCGCGCAACACGGGCTCACGCTCGTCGAGATGATGGTCGGCATCGCAGTCGGCCTGTTCGTGGTCGCCGCGGCGTCCATGCTGGTGGTCACCCAGCTCAACGACAACCGCCGCCTCCTGCTCGAGACGCAGCTCCAGCAGGACCTGCGCGCCGCCGCCGAGATCATCACGCGCGAGTTGCGTCGCTCCGGCCACTGGACCCTGTCCGAGCGGCTGGTGTGGAGCAGCAGCGGCCCGAACGAGAACAACCCCTTTGCCGCGGTGACGCCCGACAACGCGGAGGCCACGCAGGCGTCGTTCCGTTACATGCGCCGAGCCGGCGAGGAAGGCCCTTTCGGCTTCCGGCTCACGACCGTCGGCAGCGGTGATGCCGCCCGCGGCGTCGTGCAGACGCTGCTCTCCAGTGGCGGCTGGCAGGACCTGACCGACAGCCTCGTGCTCGACGTCACCACCTTTGCCGTCACGCCCCGCAACGGTCCAGCGATGCCGATCGCCTGCTCACAGCTTTGCGCAGACGGGAGCACCGACTGCTGGCCCACGCTGACGGTGCGCGAACTCGTGGTCGACCTCGTCGCGCGCTCGGCCCGCGACCCTGCCGTCGAACGAAGCCTGACCACTGTCGTGCGGCTGCGCAACGACCTGGTCGTGTTCCGCTCCGGCGTGCCCAATCGCGCCTGTCCCGGCTGAGCCGATGCGCACCGCAACCGCCCCCTCGTCCAGTCCCGCTCGCGCCGCAGCGCAGCGCGGCATGGCCACGCTCGTCGTCGTGATGGTGCTGCTGTTCGTCGTCGCGCTGGTCGCGGCCTACACGGCGCGCAACCTGGTGTTCGAGCAGCGCACCGCCGCCAACCAGTACCGCTCGACGCAGGCGATCGAGGCCGCCGAGGCAGGCATCGAATGGGCGATCGGCCAACTCAACAGCGGCCGCATCGACGACTTCTGCCGCCCGCACGACGACCCGGCCGCCCTGCCGCTGCCGACAAGCTTCCGCCAGCGCTACCTCGCGATCGACGTCGCCAGCAGTGCGATCGGCGTGCGTGCCCGCTCCGACGGCAGCCTCCTCGCCGCCGGGTGCGTGTTCGACGCCGACGTCGATCCGCCATCGTGGCGCTGCAGTTGCCCCGCGGACGGCCCGACCGACCTCAGCCCGCCCGTCGGCAGCCAGACGGCGCCGGCGTTTCGCGTGCGCTTCGTCGCCGTGCCCAGCCGCCCCGGCGTGGTTCGTCTGGAGGCCAACGCCTGCACGCGCCTCGACGAGGCTTGCCTGGCCTTCCCGGCCCAGGCGATCGGCGGAGAGAGCCGCGCGACCGTGTCGGTGCAGGTGGCGCTCAAGAGCGCGCTGGTCACCCCCCCATCGGCGGCCGCCACGGTGCGCCGCACGGTCCGCGGTGCCGGCACCCTCGAGGCCTACAACGCCGACGCCGCATCGGGGGGCCTGACGCTGCACGTCGGCATCGGTCTCGACGAGGCTCCAGCAGCCGTCGCGGGGCCGGCGGGCACGCCCTCCGAGCGCACGCAACTCCTCGGCGACGCGGCAATGGCGAGCCTGTCGCCCGAGCGGATGTTCGTCTCCGTGTTCGGCATGTTCCGCCCCACGTACCGTGAGCAGCCGGCCGCATTGCGGCTGGACTGCGCCCGCGGTTGCGGCCGCGCGACGCTGGCCGACGCCGTGCGCCTGAACCCCGGACGGCTGTTGTGGGTCGACGGCACCGCGGACCTCGACAGCAGCGGCGCCATCGGCACCGCCGGCGAACCTGCGCTCATCGTGTTCAACGGCGACGTCGTCGTGCGCGCCGGCAGCGACGTGCGCCTGCACGGCCTGGCGCACTTCGTCAACGCCGGCGGCGGCTCGCAGTGGCAAGGCGACGGACGCCTCGTCGTCGTCGGGGGGCTGATCGCCGAGGGCGACTGGTCGCTGTCGGGTGCCGGGCGCACCGTCGTCGCGTACGACGGCGCGACGATCGGGCGGCTGCGTACGACCCACGGCTCGTTCGTGCGCGTGCCCGGCAGTTGGAAGGACTTCTGACCGTGGCGCGGCTGCACGAACGTCAACGGGGCATCTCGCTCGTCGAGGCGCTGGTGGCCCTGGCGGTGATCGGTTTCGGGCTGGTCGCGTACGTCGGCGTGCAAAGCGCGCTGCGCGCCAATGGCGACATCGCGCGCCAGCGCGCCGAAGCCACCCGCATCGGGCAGGAAGCCGTCGAGTCGTGGCGCGCATTCAGCGCGATGCGCATCGACCCCGACAACCCCGACCGCATCTCGTACGAGGGCCTCGAGACGCAGCCCGCCGACCCCGTCGACGGCCTGAACGCCACCTACACGCTGGAGCGCTTCGTGCTCGACGACGAGCCGTTGAACGCCAAGACCATCGTCGTCGACGTCGACTGGCGCGACCGCAACGACGAGCCCCAGCGCGTGCGCCTGGCCACCGTCATCGCCGGCGTGCCGCCAGAGCTGGCCGGCACGTTGAGCGTGCGTGGCGCCGGCAACCCCGCCCGCCTGCCGGCCGGTCGCCACCCGGCGATCCCGCTCGACGCAGTGCCCGTCGAAGGCGGCCGCAGCCGCCTGGAGTTCGAAGGACCGCGCGGCCGCGCCGTGGCACTCGTCTTCGACGACCTGACCGGCGCGATCACGACGGTGTGCAGCCCAGCCACCTCGTGCACCGCCGTCAACGCACTGCTGTTGGCGGGGTTCGTGCGCTATGCGACGACGGCGTCCGCCCCGACGCGGGCTGATGCCGAATCGCCGCCGAGCCCGGCCGAGCCCGTCGTCGGTGTCACCGTGCAGCGCACCGCACCGTCGACGCTGACCGTGAGCTGCTTCGTGCAGCGCCGCACCGCGGACCTGCGCTACCTGTGCGCGGTGCCGGTGACGATCGAAGGCGAAGGCGCGCGGCGCTGGTCGGGCCGCTTGCAGGTCACCGGCTTGCCGCTGGCCAGCAGCCGCGACGACGCCGACGCAGCCCGCTACCGCGTGTGCCGGTACACGACCACGCGCTCGCACGCGGCACTGCCCAACGACCAGCACCCGCTCGACTACGCGGCAGTCAACGTTCCGCTCGGCAACCAGAACTTCCTCGTCATCCGCGCCGGCGACGGCACGGTCGCCTTCGACTGCCCCGACGACGACCCGGCCACCGAGTTCGTCAACGGCCGCACCTGGCACCACCAGCCCCCGAGTTGAGCTGGCGCAGGCGCCTGCGACGCGCGCCGTAGACTGATGCCATGCTCAGCGACGTCGACCGCCACCACCTGCAGCGCGCACTCGCGCTGGCGCACGAGAGCATCGGCCTGAGCGACCCGAACCCCCGGGTGGGCTGCGTCATCGTCGGCGACGGCTGGCAGGCCGAGGGCTACACGCAGGCCGCCGGCCAGGCGCATGCGGAAGTGATGGCGCTGCGCGCCGCACGCGCCGCCGGCCGCGACCTGCGCGGCAGCACCGTCTACGTCACGCTCGAGCCCTGCGCGCACTTCGGCCGCACGCCGCCTTGCTGCGACGCGCTGGTCGACGCCGGCGTCGGCCGCGTCGTCGTCGCCGTCGGCGACCCGAACCCGCTCGTCGGCGGCCAGGGCATCGCGCGCCTGCGCGCCGCGGGCATCGCGGTGGATCTGGCCGACGACGACATCGCCGCCGCCGCGCGCGAACTGAACATCGGGTTCTTCTCGCGCATGCGGCGTGGACGGCCCTGGGTGCGCATGAAGATCGCCGCGTCGCTCGACGGGCGCACCGCGCTGCCCGACGGCCGCAGCCAGTGGATCACCGGCCAAGCGGCGCGCGCCGACGGCCACGCCTGGCGCAAGCGTGCCGGTGCCGTGCTCACCGGCATCGGTACCGTGCTCGCCGACGACCCGCGGCTCGACGTGCGGCTGGTGCCGACCACGTTGCAGCCGTTGCGCGTCGTGCTCGACACCGGGCTGCGCACGCCGCCTTCGGCACGGCTGCTGGCGCCGCCCGGGCGGGCGGTCGCCATCGGCAGCGAGGCCGCCTCGGCGCGGGCGCAGCCGCTACGCGAAGCGGGCGCCGAGGTCGAACTGCTGCCGCCATCGGCGTGCGGGCGCGTCGATCTCGCGGCCGTCCTGAAGCGCCTGGCGGCGCGCGAGGTCAACGAGTTGCACGTCGAAGCCGGTGCGTCTCTCAACGGCGCACTCTTGGACGCCGAGCTCGTGGACGAGTTGTTGCTCTACCTGGCCCCGCGCCTGCTCGGACCAGGGCTGGAGATGGCCCGCCTGCCGCCGGCCAAGTCGCCCGCCGGCCGCGTGCCGCTGCGCCTGCGCGAAGCCACCCCCTGCGGCGGCGACCTGCGGCTGCGCTACCTCGTCGATGCCGCCGCGCGCTGACCACCGCACCGGACCACGGTCGAAATACTTGACACCCCGCGGCGGCGCACCTCCCAAGCCTTTGATTTGCCAAGGAAATTTTTCCGGCTTGAAGCTTGCTTCAGGTCACCACGGCTTTCGACGATATCCAACTGCCAACGACTACGATGAGTTCGACGCACTGGGCCAGACAAGCGGTCCTCGCGACCGCGATCGTGTTCGGCTTCGCAGCGGCCGCTCAGGCAGCCGTGACGACCTTGACCACGTTCACGGCGTCGCTGGCCGGCGGTACGGGCCCGATGAAACCGTCGGGCGGCGTGGCGGATGCGCAAAGCGCATTCCTCGGTGAACTGGCCGACGGGTCGGTGAGGATCGAAGGCTTCGAAGGCGCGAACCTTGGCGAAGTCTTGCCAGGCGTGGGGCTTTCCATCTTCTCCATGGAAGCGCTGCTCAGTGGCTCCGGCGACATCAAGGCGGACCCATTTGGCCCCCCGCCAGACGACGACACTCCTGGAGAGTTCTTTGGTCGCTTCAACACCACGGAAGGCGGAAAGAACTGGTGGGAGACTGCGTTATCGTTTTCGATCGAGTTCAAGAGCCCGATCTCGGCCCTTGGGTTCTACCTCACCGACTTGGGCGACTTCGACGGCAGTTTGTTGCTCTTGCTTCATGGAGCCAACAACGATGGAACGATTGAGCGCGTGACGGTACCGCGCCCGGACCAAAGCCTCGAGAACGGGTCGCTCACCTTCTTCGGGTTCATCGATCCAAACCGGACGTTCGGCAAGATCGAGTTCAGTATCGTCCAGCGGGAGTGCGAAGAAGGCGAGGAGTGCGCGGAGGACTTTCTCGGCTTCGACGACTTGATCTTCGGCGCCCTGCGCCAGACCGAGCCGCCACCACCGCCTCCGCCCCCCAACGGCGCCCCCGAACCGACGTCTCTCAGCCTGCTGGGCGCGGCTCTGCTCGGGTTGGCTTGGACTGCACGCCGCCGCCGCTCACGCTGAACTGACGGCCGCGCCTGCCACAATGCCGGCATGTTCACCGGCATCATCACCGCCGTCGGCCGCATCGTCGAATCAGCCCCGCTGGGCACTGGGCGCGAGCACGGCCGCCGCTTGAGCGTCGAGACGCCCGCCGGCTACCTGGCCGACGTCGGGCTCGGCGACAGCATCGCGCTCAACGGCGCGTGCATGACGGTCACCTCGCTCGACGCGGCGGCGTCGCGCTTCACCGTCGACGTGTCGGCCGAGAGCTTGGCGCGCACCGCCGGGCTGGCGCAGACGGGCGGCCCGGTCAACCTCGAGAAGGCGCTGCGCGCCAACGACCGCCTGGGCGGGCACCTGGTGAGCGGCCACGTCGACGGCATCGGCACCGTCACCCACTTCGCGCCGGTGGGCGAGTCGTGGGAGCTGCGCGTGCGCGCGCCCAGGGATCTGGCGCGCTTCCTCGCCTACAAGGGCTCGATCACCGTCAACGGCGTGAGCCTGACCGTGAACCGCGTCGACGACCGCGCCCATGACGATGAGGGCGGCTGCGAGTTCAGCATCAACCTGATCCCGCACACGGTGGCCCACACCACGCTCGGCACGCTGGCCGCCGGCGTGCGCGTGAACCTGGAAGTCGACCTGATCGCGCGCTACGTCGAGCGCATGCTGCGGC
>JBBION010000112.1:0-9070 GCA_037443345.1 Rubrivivax sp.
GGATCACGGTGTTGCCGCAGGCCAGCGGCGTGGCGATCGCGCGCACGCCGAGGATGATCGGCGCGTTCCACGGCGCGATGCCGAGCACGACGCCGGCGGGCTGGCGCACGCCCATCGCCAGGCTGCCGGGGATGTCGGAGGGGATCACCTCGCCCGCGACCTGTGTGGTGAGCGCCGCCGCCTCGCGGATCATGCCGGCGGCGAGGAACACGTTGAAGCCGGCCCACATGCCGGTCGCGCCGGTCTCGGCGGGCACGGCCTCGACGAACTGCGGCGTCTTGGCCTCGAGCGCGTCGGCGGCCTTGAGCAGCAGCGCGCGGCGCGCACCCGGGCCCATCTCGCTCCAGGTCTTGAACGCCTCGGCGGCGGCCTCGACCGCCATCACGGCGTCGGCCGGCGAGCACGCCGGGGCGCGCGTGGCCACCGTGCCGTCGAGCGGGTTGCGACGCTCGAACGTGGCGTTCCTCTCGGCCGTCACCTTCAGGCCGTTGATCAGCATCGACAGGTCGGACATGGGGCTCTCCTTGGGTCAGGCGGGCGCCGCCGCGCGGCGCCGGTGCGCCGCGTCGGCGGCGGTGGTGGTGTCGGATTCGGCGGCGCCGAGGTAGGCCTCGCGCACCACCGTCGAGCGTGCGAGCAGCTTCGCGGCGCCGCTGGCGACGAGCACGCCGCGCTCGAGCACGTAGCCGCGGTCGGCCACGGCGAGCGCCTTCTTGACGTTCTGCTCGACCATCAGCACCGTCGTGCCGGCGTCGGCGATGCGCCGCGCGATCGCGAGCAGTTCGTCGACCATCTTCGGTGCCAGGCCCAGCGACGGCTCGTCGAGCATCAGCAGGCGCGGGTGGCTGACCATCGCGCGCGCGACGGCCACCATCTGCTGCTCGCCTCCGCTCATCGTGCCGGCGAGCTGGTTCGCGCGCTCGCGCAGCTTCGGGAAGTTGGTGAACGCCTCGTCGAGACGGCGCGCGCGCTCGGCCTTCGGCACGAGCCAGCCGCCGAGCTCGAGGTTCTCGGTCACCGTCATCTGCGGGAACAACTGCCGGCCCTCGGCCACCAGCGCGACGCCGGCGCGCACGATCTCGTGCGTCTTCTCGGGCAGGTCGTCGCCGTCGAGCGTGACGATGCCGCGCTTCGGGATCAGCCCGGCCAGCGCCTTGAGCAGCGTCGTCTTGCCGGCTCCGTTGGGTCCGAGGATCACCGTCAGCCCGGGGCGCGCCTCGAGCGTGAGGTCGCGCAGCACGAGGAACGGCCCGTAGCCGGCCGCGAGGCCCTGCACCTTCAGGTGCGCGCGCCCGGTGCCGCCGAGCACGAACGGCGCGTCGCGCCACCACATCATGGCGTCACCTCGGCGGTGTCGTCGACCATCTCGTCGCCCAGGTAGGCCTCGATCACCTCGCGGTCGCGCACGACGTCGGCCGGCGGCCCGTCGGCGATCTTGCGACCCTGGTGCAGCACGATCACGCGCTCGACGTGCTTGAGCAGGATCGTCACCGCGTGCTCGATCCAGATCACGGTCAGGTCGAGCTCGTCGCGCATGCGGCGGATCAGCCGCGCCATGTCCTCGATCTCGCCCTCGGTGAGGCCCGCGGCGACCTCGTCGAGCAGCAGCAGCTTCGGCCGCGTGGCCAGCGCCATGCCGATCTCGAGCAGGCGCTGCTGGCTCGGCGTGATCGCGGCGGCGGGCAGTTCGGCGAGCGCATCGAGCCCGATCAGCTTGAGGATGCTGTCGGGCGTGCGCAGCGCCCAGGGCACCGACTCCTCGTCGCCCCAGAACACGTACTTGCGCGGCCGCCGGCCGGCGAACTTGAGGCCGAACTCGATGTTGTCGCGCACGCGCATCTCGGCGAAGGTGCGCGGCGTCTGGAACGTGCGCGCGACGCCGTGCGCGGCGAAGCGGTGCGGCTTGCGCCCGGTCAGGTTGCGCCCGCTGGCGACCAGCCGGCCCGAGGTCGGCATCTGCACGCCCGAGATGGCGTTGAAGAACGTCGTCTTGCCCGCGCCGTTGGGGCCGATGATGCCCACCAGCTCGCCGGCGCGGAACTGCGCGCTGACGCCGTCGACCGCGGTCAGGCCGCCGAAGCGCACCGTCACTTCGTGCGCGTCGAGCAGCACCGGCACGTGCGGGTCGTGCGGCGTGCCGTCGGGGGTGGAGTGGCTGTTATGCACCGGTCTTCTCCCGGCCGCCGCGGCAGCAGCCGCGCGTCGCCGTCACGCCGCATCCAAGCGGCCGCCGCGGATCCGGCTTCGCCGGTCCGCTGGCGGCGCCCCCCTGGGGGGGAGCGCCGAAGGCGCTTCGGGGGGGGTCAAATGACAACGCGCCGCTCCTTCTCGCGCCGTTCGTCGCGCGCCTTGTCGCCGCTCCAGTCGTAGCGCTTCTCCTTCCACCACGTCCTCGTGTCGTTCCACCAGCCCTTGAAGGTGTCCCAGCGCAGCGACGCCAGACCGCCCGGCAGGTACAGCACCGACAGGATCAGCAGCAGGCCGAGCGTCATCATGTACAGCTGCGGCAGCTGCAGGCGCAGCGTCTCGGCGAGCAGGCTGAACACGATGGCCGCGATCAGCGGGCCCCACAGCGTCGCGGCGCCGCCGATCAGCGCGATCAGCACGGTCTGGAAGCCGATGAAGGGGTTGAACACGGTCGTCGGGTCGATGTAGGTCCAGCGCACGCTCATCGCGGCGCCCACCGCGCCGGCGAACGCGGCCGTCAGCGCGAAGCCGGCGATCTTGACCAGCCGCGTGTCGACGCCCAGCGTCTGCGCGCGCTGTTCGTCGCTGCCGATGCCGCGCATCGCCAGGCCGAAGCGCGTGCGCCGCACGACGATCGACGTCGCGACCGCGAGCACCGCGAGCCCCAGCACCGTCAGGTAGATCGTGTCGCGCTCGGGCACGACGACGAGCACGCGACCGACGGTGCCGGTGACCTGCTTCTCCCAGTAGGTGATCGCGTGGCGGATCAGCTCCGTCATGCCGAAGGTCAGCACGGCGAAGTAGGTGCCGCGCAGGTGCAGCACGAGCGCACCCATCACGACGGCGACCGCCGTCGCGACGCCGGCGCCGTAGACGATCGCCAGCGTCCAGCCGTGGCCGTCCATCGTCAAGGCACTGGTGTAGGCGCCGATGCCGAAGAACGCCGCGGTGGCCAGCGAGAGGTAGCGCGTCGTGCCGCAGAACAGGCTCCAGCTCGTCGCCAGCGCGATGTACATCAGGCACGTGAGCGCCATCGACACGGCGAACTCGGTGCCGTAGTACGGGATCGACAGCGCCCAGCCGGTGAGGCCGAACAGCACCAGCAGGTCGCGGGTCAGGATCTGGCGGTCGTTCATTGGGGCACCCTCGCGCTGCGCGCGGTCCCGCCGTGCGGGACGCAGCACGACCCTCGGTGCAGGCTGGCCGTGGCGTTCATCGCTTGCGGTGGAACAGGCCGTTGGGCCGCAGCAGCAGCACGGCGATGAAGATGCCGTACGACAGCAGCGACTTGAGCGACGGGCTCGTGAAGTGCATGCCCACCGCCTCGACGACGCCCAGCAGCAGCCCGCCTGCGAGCGCGCCGCCCATGCTGCCGAAGCCGCCGAGCGTGATCACGATCAGCGCCGTGACGGTGTAGGGCTCGCCCATCGCCGGCGCGATCGTGTACGTCATCGACAAGAGGCAGCCGGCGACGCCCGACAGCCCCAGCCCGATGCCGAACATCAGCGGGTGCAGCGTCTTCGTGTTGATGCCCACGAGCTGCGCGCCGGTGGGCGACTGCATCAGCGCGCGCACGCCCTTGCCGAGCAGCGTCGTGCGCAGCAGCACGATCAGCGCGCCCGAGAACACCAGCGACAGGAACAGCACGAGCAGCTTGTTGGCGGCGAACTGCGCACCGCCGATCGCCACCGGGTCGGTCAGGTAGTCGTAGCCGCGCAGCTCGCCGCCCCAGACCCACGACGCGAAGTTCTGCACCAGGAACATCAGGCCGAAGCTGACCATCAGCGCGCGCGCCTCGAACACGTCGACGTTGGGCGAGGTGTCCGTCAGGCGCTTGAACCACAGGCGGTGGATCGCCAGGCCGAGCACGAACGTCAGCGCGAAGCTCAGCGGAATCATCGCCAGCGGCGACCAGCCCAGCGCGGTGGCCGCGACCCAGGTCACGAACGCGCCGAGCATCAGGAACTCGCCGTGCGCGATGTTCAGGATGCGCATCAGCCCGTACTGCAGGTTCAGTCCGAGCGCGACGAGCGCGTAGATGCTTCCGGTGATGACACCGGAAGCGATCAGTTCGAGCCAGGCGCCGAAGGACATGGGAGGGATCGAACGCAAGCCGGCGCCCGCAGGCGCCGGCATCGCGGGTTCAGAAGTCGGGCGTCGCGGTCAGACCCACGCCGGCTTGGCGATCGGCGCGGCGGTGGCCACGGCCTTCGGCCACACCACCTCGAACTCGCCCTTCTGCCACTGGCTGACGGTGCCGGGGGTGCCGACGTTCTCGCTGCCGTTGAACTTGATCTTGCCGAGGATCGTGTTGTGCTCGTTGTTGGCGACGTAGTCGCGGATCGCCTTGCGGTCGAGGCCGTGGCGCGCGACGGCGGCCGTCAGGATCTCGAGGCCGGCCCAGCACGCGCCGCTGGCCCAGCGGTCGGGCTCCTTGCCCTCGAAGCGCTTGGTGTGCGCCTCGAAGTAGGCCTTGGCGCCCGGGCTCGTCTTCTGGTTCCACGAGCCCATGCCCATCACGCCCTCGGCGCCGGCCTGCATCACGTTGCGGTAGAGCTGGAACGCGGTGCCGACCGACGCGTAGAAGAACTTCGGGTTGAAGCCGATCTCCTTGGCCTGGCGGCTGGCGAGGATCGTGTCGGGCGGGTACGTGAAGCCGATGAAGGCGTCGGGGTTCTTGTCCTTGATCGAGCGCAGCACCGGCGACAGGTCCTTGACGCCGCCGGGGTAGCTCTTGTCCTCGACCATGCTGATGCCCGAGCCCTGCAGCGCGACCTTCAGCGCGGCGTAGTTCTCGAGTCCGAACAGGTCGTCGACGTAGATCACGGCGACGCTCTTCACGCCCTGGCTCTTGAGCATGTCGACCAGCGCGTTGGTCATCGGCGCCGGCTGCTGCAGCAGCAGGAAGAAGTACGGCAGCCGCATCTCGACCAGCCGCCGCGACAGCGCCGTCGGTGCGAGGAACGGGTACTGGAAGCGGTTGGCCAGCGGCGCCACCGCGAAGTTGGCGTTGCTGCCCCACGGTGGCAGGATCAGGTCGACCTTGTCGCTGCCCATCAGCTTCTCGTAGGTGCGCACGCAGGTCTCGATCTCGCTGCGGTCGTCGCTGCTGACCAGCTCGATGCGGCGCTTCGTGCCGCCGACGTTCAGGCCGCCGGCGGCGTTCTGCTGCTCGGCCCACAGGATGTAGTTGGGCTCCTGGCTGACCTGCGCGCCGCCCGTCCAAGGGCCGGTGCGTGCGATCGCGTAGCCGACGCGCACCGGCTGCGCCTGTGCCAGCGACAGCATCGGCGCCGACAGCGCGGCGGCACCGACGGCCAGGGCCTGCGTGGCGCGGCGGCGCGTCAGGCCGGGGGAACGGGTGTCTTGGCTCATGGGGTGTCTCCTGATCGTCTCGGGTGAGGGCGGCCACCCGGCAGGAACCGGATGCTAGGTGGACGCGCGCGGCGGTGCTTGCCCGCGCGTGCAATGGGACTTGACGATTTGTGCACGGCTCCTTCGGACTTTCCCTAGGTGGGGCCGACACCCCCGCCGCGGCACGCCCCGACCCCGGCCGGGATAATCGCCCCTCCGCCACGATCCGTGGGAGTCGCGATGACCACCGCTGCCGCGCTGATGACGACCGACGAGGTGTCGCCGCGCGAGCGTGTCGCGTTCTGGGCCCACTGGATCCACCGCCTGTTCGGCGGCCTGGAGTCGGACCTGTACGGCGACACCAGCTTCGACGGCCGCATGGTCAGCGCGCACGCCGGCGACGTGGTGCTGACGCGGCTCGAGGCCGACCGCCACCGCGTGCTGCGCTCGCGCTCGCTGGTGCGGCGCAGCGACGCGGGCTACGTGAAGATCGTCGCGCCGTTCCACGGCCGTGCCGGCGTCGAGCAGCAGGGGCGCCGCGCGTGGGTCGGCCCCGGGCAGTGGAGCCTGTACGACACCACCGAGACCTATGCCGTCGACAACCCGGTGCGCGTCGAGCACTTGATCGTGATGGTGCCGAAGGCGTCGCTGGCCGAGCGCGGCCTGCCGCTGGCCGAACTGTGCGCTCGCCCGCTCGGCGACGGCGGCGTCGCCCGGCTGGCGCTGGAGACGATGCGCCACGCCTACCGCGAACTGCCGTCGATGGGCCCCGACGCGGCGCGCGGCGTCGGCGAACTGATCACGCACTGCGTGCACCTGTCGCTGCTCGACCTTGCCGGCCGCGGCACGGCCGGGACGCAGCGCGAGGCGCTGCGCGACCGCATCAAGCACCACGTCGCGCAGCGGCTGGGCGACCCGCGGCTCAGCGTCGACGAGATCGCGCGTGCGCTGAACGTGTCACGCCGCCAGCTCTACAACGCCTTCGCCGACGAGCCCGACGGCGTGGCCGGCTACGTGCTCGCGCAGCGCCTCGAGGCCTGCCGCGCCGACCTCGCCGATGCGCGCCAGGCGCAGCGCTCGATCACCGACATCGCGCTGCAGCGCGGCTTCGCGAGCCTCGCGCACTTCAGCCGCGTGTTCCGCGCCGCCACCGGGACGGCGCCGAGCGACTACCGCCGGCTGCACGGTGGCACCTGAGGCGTCTTCGTTCTCGATCGTCACGTTGGCAGTGTCTGGTTGCGGGCCGTTGCGGTCTGTCGCGAGCGCCCGCTGAATTCCGGGCGTACGGCATCGGTGGGCACGTCGCGGCAGGCGGCACCCGCCGCGGGCTCACACTGGGGCGGTCGTCGCTGCGCGACGACTGCGCTGCGCTGCTCGGCCCGGGGTCGCGCGGCGCAACTCGCTGCGCTCCCTGCGGTCGCTGCGCTCGAACAAGCGCCGCGAGTCTGTCGACGAAGCGCGCTTCGCGCGCCGACCCCGGTCCTGCGCTGCTCGCCGCCCCACAGATCGCCCGCAGCGGGCACCGCCTGCCGCGATGGCCACCGTGCAGGTTGCGCCGACGCGAGCACGGCTCGCGGTGGCCGTGCACCCGAGGTCGCAAAGCGGCGTGCGCCCGCGTGGCGGCGCGCCTGGACGGCGCCGAGGAACGCAGCGCCCGGGGCCGCGCGCGCGAGCGCGCGTCGTGGACTGACTCGGCGCCGGTGTTCGAGCGCAGCGACCGCAGGGAGCGTAGCGAGTTGGGCGCCGGGCCCCGGGGGCGAGTACCGCAGGGCAGGTGGCGCACCAGCGCCGCCCGCCGGCTTGAAGCGCCGCCGCGCGGGCGCACGCCGCTTTGCCGCGCAGACGTCGGCAGTCAGAGGCCCGGCGAAGCGACGATGTCTGCAACGGGTCGATCTCGACCCTGCATCCCCGGCAGGTGGAACGACGAAAGGCAGGACTCCGGCGGCGGCTCAGCCGCCGTCGCGGGCCCACCAGCGGTCGGGGAACTGGCCCTGCAGCCAGTCGACGAAGCCGCGCACCTTGGTCGGCACCAGCTTCGGCGATGTGTAGACGGCGTGGATCTCCTGCACCGGCAGCGTCCAGCCGGTCAGCAACGGCTGCACCGCGCCATCGCGCACCGAGGCGTGGGCGACGTACCACGGCAGCACCGCCAGCCCCATGCCGGCGCGCGTCGCCGCGAGGATCGCCGACAGGTTGTTGCTGCGCAGCGGCCCCTTGACCGGCACCTGCAGCGCACGGCCGTCGGCACCGCTGAAGTGCCAGCGCTCGTCGCCCTGCACGCTGCTGTAGACCAGCGCGTCGTGCTGCGCGAGATCCTGCGGATGCGCCGGCGTGCCGCGTCGCGCGAGGTACTCGGGGGCGGCGACCAGCACCCACGGGTTGACGCCGAGGTAGCGCGCGCCGAGCTGCGAGTCGGCCAGCCGCCCCATGCGGATCGCGAGGTCGATGCCCTGCTCGACGAGGTTGACGTAGCGGTCGTCGAAGCCCAGGTCGATCTGCAGCCCCGGGTGCTGCTGCATGAAGCGCAGCACCAGCGGCGTCAGCACGCGGCGGCCGAACGCGACCGACGTGCTGATGCGCAGCACGCCCTGCACGCGCGAGGCCATCAGCGCGGCCAGGCTGTCGGCCTCGTCGAGCTCGTGCGCGATCGCCTTGCACTTGTCGTAGTACGCGCTGCCGACCTCGGTGGGCGTCACGCCGCGCGTGCTGCGGTGGAACAGGCGCACGCCGAGCTTGGCCTCGAGCGCGGCGACGTGCTTCGTCGCGGTGGGCTGCGTGATGCCGAGGTCGGCCGCGGCGCGGCTGAAGCTGCCGGTCTCGACGACGCGGATGAACAGGCGGATGCCGGCGACGCGGTCCATGCCGCATCGTAGCGCCCGCCATTCCGCCATGGAATAGCAGCTCTGCCCGGCGTGGCGTTCCCTCGGCGGGCGCCGGCCGCGACGATCTCGCCCGTTCGTTCCACAGGCTCGAAGGAGACGCTCATGGCGAGGATGAAGGCGGCGATGGCGGCGGTGCTCGTGATGGAGAAGGAGGGCGTGACCAACGCCTTCGGCGTGCCCGGCGCGGCGATCAACCCGTTGTACGCGGCGCTGCGCGAGCGCCAGAGCATCGCGCACGTGCTGGCGCGCCACGTCGAGGGCGCCTCGCACATGGCCGAGGGCTACACCCGCGCGCGTGCCGGCAACATCGGTGTGTGCATCGGCACCTCGGGCCCGGCGGGCACCGACATGATCACCGGGCTGTACTCGGCCAGTGCCGACAGCATCCCCATCCTGTGCATCACCGGCCAGGCGCCGCGCGCGCGGCTGTACAAGGAAGACTTCCAGGCGGTCGACATCGAGTCGATCGCCAAGCCGGTCACCAAGTGGGCGGTGACGGTGCGCGAGCCGGCGCAGGTGCCGCGCGCCTTCCAGCAGGCCTTCCACCTGATGCGCTCGGGCCGCCCGGGCCCGGTGCTGATCGACCTGCCGTTCGACGTGCAGATGGCCGAGATCGAGTTCGACATCGACACCTACGAGCCGCTGCC
>JBBION010000113.1:0-9069 GCA_037443345.1 Rubrivivax sp.
CCTGTGCGAGCAGTTCGAGCGCGCGGCCGACGCGGCGCGCGACGAGCCGGCCGCAGGCCGTCGGCACCATGCCGCGCGACGAGCGTTCGAACAGCGCGAAGGCAAAGGCCGCCTCGGCGTCCTTGACCGCGCGCACGACCGACGACTGCGACACGTGCAGAGACTGCGCCGCGTCGACGGTGTTGCCCGCCGCGGCCACCGCCTGCACGGCACGCAGCTTGCGCAGCAGCGGCGCGAGGTCCATCGGGTGTGCGCGGCGGCGCGCCTCGGGTCAGCGCACCTCGGCCGTGGCGGCCGGCGGCGCCATGCCTTGCGCGAGCTCGCGCAGTAGCGCGATCACGCGCGTGCCCAGCGGCGTGGGCCGCCGCCGCGACGAGGTCGCGATGCTGAGCACGGTGCGCAGCGTCGGCTCGACGATCGGGCGCACGACGAGCTCGGCGCCGCGCGGCCACGCCGAGACGGCGTTGGGCGTCAGCACGGCGCAGCCGTGCCCGGCGCACACGAGGTCGACGATGATCGGCACGCCCGAGACCTCCCACGCGATGTCGAGCTTGATGCCGGCGTGGGCGGCCTGCGTCTCGAGCAGCTTGCGGAAGGTGTGTGCGCGCTCGGGCAGGATCAGCGGGACGCGCGACAGCTCGCGCAGCGGCACCGTCGCGCTGGCGCGCCGGGCGCGCGCGCCGCCGCGCTCGATCAACGCCAGCGGCTCGTCGAACAGCGGCAGCGTCTCGAGGCCGGGCTGCGGCTCGGGGTCGTACAGCACGCCGACGTCGACGCGGCCCGTGACGGTCCACTCGGCGATGTGCGCCGACAGGCCCTCGACGATCGCCAGCCGCGCGCGCGGCAGCCGCACCTCGAAGGCCTCGACCAGCGGCAGCGTCAGCCGCCGCGCGAGGCTCGGGGGCATCCCGACGACGATGCGCCCGCTGGGCTCGTCGCGACTGGCGCCGATGTCCTCGCGCGCGCGGGAGACGAGCTGCAGGATGCCCACGCTGTGCTCGAACAGCCGCTGGCCGGCCTCCGTCATGCGCACGCCGCGGCCGTCGCGCAGCAGCAGCGACTCGCGCAGGTCGGTCTCGAGCGCGCGCACCTGGCGCGACAGCGCCGGCTGCGCGATGCCGAGCACGCGCGACGCCTTGCTGAAGCTGCCGAGTTCGGCAACGCGGACGAAGTATTCGAGCTGCTTGAGGTTCATCGACCGAAGCGCCGGCGCCCGCCGCGCGCGGCGTCGATCTTAGTCGGCGGAGCCGCTGCGCTGCAGCAGCTGCGCCACCACCGCCACCGCCAGCACCTCGGGCTCCTTGCCGGCGATGCCGCTCACGCCGATCGGGCAGGTCAGGCGCGCGATCGCCTCGGGCGGCACGCCGCGCTGCTGGAAGCGGTGCACGAAGCGCGCGCGCTTGGTTTGCGAGCCGATGAGGCCGCAGAAGGCGAAGTCGCCTCGACGCAGGATCGCCTCGGTGATGCGCAGGTCGAGGTCGTGGCTGTGCGTCAGCACGAGGTGGTGCGCACCCGCGGGCGCCGCGCCGACCTCGGCCTCGACCGGCTCGACGCAGACCCTCTCGACGTGCGCCGGCAAGAGGCCTGGTGGAAACTCGGCCTCGCGCTCGTCGATCCACTGCACGCGGCAGTCGATGCCGGCGAGCAGCCTGACGACCGCGCGGCCGACGTGGCCGGCGCCGTAGAGCTGCAGGACGAACCGCGGTCGGGGTTCGGGCCAGGCGGCGAGCGAGGCGAGGGTGAGCCGCTGCGTGCGCAGGGTGAGCGCGCCGCCGCAGCACTGGCCCAGCGACGGCCCGAGCGCGACGGCCCAGTCGTCGATGGCGGTGTCGCCGGCCGCCAGCCGACGCCGTGCGCGTTCGATCGCCTGCAGCTCGAGGTGGCCGCCGCCTATCGTGCCGGCCACCGCGTCGGCCGCCACCAGCATGCGCGTGCCGGCCTCGCGCGGCACCGAGCCGCGGTGCTCGAGCACGAGCACCTCCATCGCCGGCCGGCCGGCAGTCAGCCAGGCCTGCGCCGTGGTGCGCAGTGCCGAGAACGTCATGCGCCGGCCGTGGCCGCGCGCACCGCGTCGATCGCGTCGAGCACGGCCTCGGGCGTGGCCGGCGCGCGCAGCGGCGGGTCGACGCGGTGCCCGCCGACGGCCGAGACGGCGTCGCGGATCGCGAGCAGCACCGAGAACGGCAGCAGCAGCGGCGGCTCGCCGACCGCCTTGCTGCGGTGGATGCTGTCGGCGACGTTGGCGTTGTCGTACAGCCGCACGTCGAACACCGGCGGGCAGTCGTTGGCGGTCGGGATCTTGTAGGTGCTCGGCGCGTGCGTGGCAAGCCGCCCGGTCTTCGGGTGCCAGACGAGCTCTTCCATCGTCAGCCAGCCCATGCCCTGGATGAACGCGCCCTCGATCTGCCCGATGTCCACCGCCGGGTTCAGCGACGTGCCGACGTCGTGCTGCACGTCGGCGCGCAGCAGCTTGTGCTCGCCCGTCAGCGTGTCGACGATCACTTCGCTGACCGCGGCGCCGTACGCGAAGTAGAAGAACGGCTTGCCCTTCAGGCGCTGGCGGTCCCAGTGCAGCCCGGGCGTGGCGTAGAAGCCGTCGCTCCACAGCTGCACGCGCGCGACGTAGGCCTCCTGCACCACTTCCTCGAACGGCAGCCGCGCGCCGCCGACCTCGACCCCGTCGTTCGCGAAGCGCACGCCGGCCGGCTCGACGCCGTGCTTGCCGGCCACGAACGCGGCGAGCCGCTCGCGGATGCGGCGCGCCGCGTCCTGCGCCGCCTTGCCGTTGAGGTCGCTGCCGGTCGACGCCGCGGTGGCCGACGTGTTGGCCACCTTCTGCGTGTCGGTCGCGGTGACGCGCACGCGCTCGAAGCCGACGCCGAGCTCGTGCGCCACGACCTGCGCGACCTTCGTGTTCAGCCCCTGGCCCATCTCGGTGCCGCCGTGGTTCACGAGGACGCTGCCGTCGGTGTAGACGTGCACCAGCGCGCCGGCCTGGTTGTAGTGCGCGACGTTGAACGAGATGCCGAACTTGACCGGCGTGAGCGCGAGCCCCTTCTTCAGCACCGGGCTCGTCGCGTTGAACGCCGCGATCGCGTCGCGCCGTGCCGCGTAGCCGGCCCGTGCGGCCAGCCGGTCGACGAGGTCGTCGATCACGTTGTCCTCGACGACCTGTTCGTACGGCGTGACGTTGTTCGACGTCGTGCCGTAGAAGTTCACGCGCCGCACGTCGAGCGGGTCCTTGCCGAGCCGGCGCGCGACGCTGTCGAGGATCATCTCGATCGCCAGCGCCCCCTGCGGCCCGCCGAAGCCGCGGAACGCCGTGTTGCTCTGCGTGTTCGTCTTCGCGCAGTAGCCGCGCATGTCGACGTGCGGCAGCCAGTACGCGTTGTCGAAGTGGCACAGCGCGCGCGTGACCACCGGCGGCGACAGGTCGGCGCTGAAGCCGGCGTTGGCGATCATTGCGACGTCGACGCCGACGATGCGCCCGTCGTCGTCGAAGCCGACGTCCCAGTCGAACTCGAAGCCGTGGCGGCGGCCGGTGATCAGGAAGTCGTCGTCGCGGTCCAGGCGCAGCTTGACCGGTCGCTGCAGCCGGGCCGCCGCCACCGACGCGACGCAGGCGAACAGCGCCGACTGCGACTCCTTGCCGCCGAAGCCGCCGCCCATGCGCCGGCACTGCACCTGCACCTGGTGCGAGCGCCAGCCCAGCGCCTGCGCGACGACGTGCTGCATCTCGCTCGGGTGCTGCGTCGAGCAGTGCACGAGCAGCGTGCGGTCCTCCTGCGGGATCGCGCAGCTGATCTGGCCTTCGAGGTAGAACTGCTCCTGCCCGCCGAGGCTGAACGAGCCGCGCAGGCGGTGCGGCGCCGCGGCCAGCGCGGCATGCGCGTCGCCGCGCGCGAGCTGCATCGGCGGCACCACGTACTGCCGCGCCGCGTGCGCCTCGCGCGCGGTCAGGACCGCCGGCAGCGGCTCGGCGTCGATCACGTCCCTGGCCAGCGCGGCGGCGCGGCGCGCGAGGTCGCGCGTCGTCGCGATGACGGCGAACACCGGCTGACCGAGGTACATCAGTTCGCGGTCGACGAGGATCGGGTCGTCGTGCACGATCGGCCCGCAGTCGTTCATGCCGGGGATGTCGGCCGCGGTCAGCACGGCGACGACGCCCGGTTGCGCGCGCACCCGCTCGACGTCGATGCGCTTGAGCCGCCCGTGCGCCAGCGGTGACAGCCCGAGCGCCGCGTGCAACGTGCCGTCGACTTCGGCGATGTCGTCGACGTAGGTCGCGCGGCCGGCCACGTGCAGGTGCGCCGACTCGTGCGGCCGGCTGATGCCGACGCGTGCGCCGGCACGCTGGCGCTGCGCCTCGGCGGCGTCACCGTCGCGCGCGGTGCCGGGGGCCAGGAACGGATCGACGGGCTGGTTCATCGCGGCCCCTGTTCAGGTCGCCGGCGCGTGCGTCATCGCGGCCCAGACCTGCGTCGCGCCCGGCGGCAGCGGGTCGACGGGCCGTGTCTCGAGCCACTGCCGCAACAGCAGGTTCGCGGCGGCGCGCATCCGGTAGCCGGCGCTGCCGCGCAGGTCGGTGAGCGGCGTGAAGTCGCGCGCCAGCGCCGTCATCGCGTCGCGCACCGTCGCTTCGGTCCACGGCCGGCCGCGCACCGCGGCCTCGGCGGCGGTGGCGCGCTTGACGGTCGCGGCCAAGCCGCCGAACGCGAAGCGCGCGTCGCGCACCGTGCCGCCGTCGAGGGTGACGGCCAGGCCGGCGCAGAGGGTCGAGATGTCGCAGTCGAAGCGCTTGCTCAGCTTGTACGCGCGCACCGCGGTGGCGGCCTCGGGCAGCGGCACGCGGATCGCCTCGACGAACTCGCCCGGCTCCATCCGGTTGACCATGTGGTCGACGTAGAAGTCGGCCAATGCCAGCGTGCGCTGCCGGTCGCCCCGGCGCAGCACGACGCCCGCGTCGAGCGCGAGCAGCACCGGGGCGCTGTCGCCGATCGGCGAGCCGTTGGCGACGTTGCCGCCCATCGTGCCGGCGTGGCGCACCGGCGGCGAGGCGAAGCGCAGCCACAGGTCGGTCAGGCTCGGGATGCGCGCCGCGAGCGCCTGCCACGCGTCTTCGAGCGGCGCAGCGGCGCCGATCACGAGCGTGCCGTCGCGCTCGTCGATGCGCTTCATCGCCTCGACCTCGCCGACGTGGATCAGGTGCGGCAGGTCGCGCAACTGCTTGTTCACCCACAGCCCGACGTCGGTGCTGCCGGCGAGCAGTCGCGCCTTGGGGTTCGCCTGGTACAGCGCGGCCAGTGCGTCGGCGCTGCGCGGCGCGTCGAAGCGGTCGACGCGGCCGGTCGCGGGGTTCGGTGCGGCATACGACAGCGGCGCTTCGGCGCGCAGCGAGCGCAGCGCCGCGACGATCGGCGCCGTGTCGAGCCGCACGCGCGGCAACTCGAACATGTGTTGCCCGGCGTCGAGGATCGGCCGGTAGCCGGTGCAGCGGCACAGGTTGCCCGCCAAGTCGTCGGCGAGCTGCTGGCGCGTCGGCGTCGTGCCGCGCTCGCAGTGGCGCTCGTACGTGGCGGCGAGCGACATCACGAACCCGGGCGTGCAGAAGCCGCACTGCGAGCCGTGGCACTCGACCATTGCCTGCTGCACCGGGTGCAGGCGCGGCGGGTGTCCGGCGGGCGCGGCGCCGCCGGCGATGCGCTCGAGGTCTTCGACCGTCAGCAGCGCCTTGCCGTCGAGCGTCGGCAGGAACTGGATGCAGGCGTTGACGGTGCGCAGGCTCAGCCCGCCGACGACAGTGGCGCGCGCCGACGGCGTGCCGATCGCGTCGGCGCGGTCGGCCAGCTCGGCGACGACGACGGTGCACGCACCGCAGTCGCCCTCGTTGCAGCCTTCCTTCGTGCCGGTGCAGCGCGCGTGCTCGCGCAGCCACGCGAGCACGCTGGTCGTCGGCGCGACGCCGTCGACCTCGACGACGGCGCCGCGGTGCACGAAGCGGATCGCTCGGGTGTTCATGGGCTCGGGTCGGGCAGGTGACGTTGCGGTGGACCCCGGAAGGTATCGGCTGCCGGGCGGCAGGCCATACAGGAATGCTGATAACCTGCATGGCGCAGAGCATATGGCAGACCGCGCCGCGTTCGACAAGATCGAGCTCCACCTCGTCAGGGTCTTCCACACCGTGATCACCGAACGCAGCGTCTCGCGCGCCGCGCTGAAGCTGGCCAGCACGCAGCCGGCCGTCAGCGCGCAGCTCAAGCGCCTGCGCGCCCTGATCGGCGACCCGCTGCTCGTGCGCGCCGGCACCGGCATGGCGCCGACCCCGGTCGCGCTCGAGCTGCTCGAGCCCGCGCAGGCGCTGCTGCAGCACGCGCAGACGCTGTTCGGCGCGCGCACGCCGGCACTGGCGTTCGACCCTGCGACGGCGCACGTGACCTTCCGCATCGCCGCGAGCGACTACCTCGACCCGCTGTTCCTGCCCGAACTCGTCGCGCGCGTGAAGGCCGCGGCACCCGACGCGGGCGTCGAGATCGTGCCGCTGTCGCGCGAGTTCGACTACCGGCAGGCGCTCGCGCGCGGCGACGTCGACCTCGTGATCGGCAACTGGATGCGCCCGCCGGCCGAGCTGCACCTGGGCCGGCTGCTCAGCGACGAGGTCGTGTGCCTCGTCGCCGCCGACCACCCGGCGGCCACGAACCCGCGCGGCTGGACCGTCGAGCGCTACCTGGCCAGCGAGCACGTCGCGCCGACACCGCTGCACGCCGGCGCGCCGGGCGTGATCGACGAATACCTCGCCGCGCAGGGCCTCGCGCGCGACATCGCGGTGCGCAGCCCGCACTTCGGGCTGGTGCCGCTGATGGTCGCGCGCACGCGTCTGGTGCTGACGACGGGGCGGCTGTTCTGCAGCCGCTACGTCGGCCAGTTCCCGGTGCGCATCGTGCGCTGCCCGGTGGCCTTCCCGCCGCTGGTGTACTACCAGCTGTGGCACGACGCGACGCACGCCAGCGCGTCCGGGCGCTGGCTGCGCGAGCAGGTGCGCGACGTGGCGCGCGCTCTGGCGCGGCAGTTGCAGGCGTCCGACACGGGACCCCACTGATGCAGCGACTGGCGATCCGCGGCGACCTGCTCGACCTCACCGCCGACCCCGGCTTCGACGCCGTCGAGCCGGCCGCGGTGCGCTTCGACGCCGACACCTGGCTGCTCGTCGACGACGGCCGCATCGCCGGGCGCACGCGCGACGACCCGGGCGAGGGCTGGACGCGCATCGACCACCGCGGCCGGCTGGTCACGCCCGGACTGATCGACACCCACGTGCACATGCCGCAGCTCGACGTCATCGCGAGCCACGGCACCGAACTGCTCGACTGGCTCAACACCTACACCTTCCCGGCCGAGACGCGCTACGCCGACCCCGAGGTGTCGCGCGCCGGCGCCGAGCGCTTCGCCGACGCGCTGCTCGCGCACGGCACGACGTCGGCCGTCGTGTTCCCGACGGTGCACCCGGTGTCGGCCGACGCGACGTTCGAAGCGGCTGCCGCGCGCGGCATGCGCCTGATCACCGGCAAGGTGCTGATGGACCGTCACGCCCCCGACGGCCTCACCGACGACGTCGCCGGCGCCGAGCGCGATTGCACCGACGGCATCGCACGCTGGCATGGCCGCGACCGGCTCGCCTACGCCGTCACGGTGCGCTTCGCCGCCACCAGCACCCCGGCGCAGCTGGCCATGGCCGGTGCGCTGCTCGCGGCGCACCCCGGCGTCTACATGCAGACGCACGTGGCCGAGAACCGCGCCGAGGTGGCGTGGATCGCCGAGCTGTTCCCCGATGCGCGCAGCTACCTCGACGTCTACGACCGCCACGGGCTGCTCGACGACCGCGCCGTGCTCGCGCACGGCATCTGGCTCGACGACGCCGACCGCGCGCGGCTGGCCGCCACCGGCGCAAGCATCGCGCACTGCCCGACGTCGAACCTGTTCCTCGGCAGCGGGCTGATGGACTGGCGCGCGCTCGACACCGCCGGCGCCGCCGTCACGCTGGCGAGCGACGTCGGCGGCGGCACCAGCCTGTCGATGCTGCGCACGATGGCCGCCGCGTACCAGGTGCAGGCGATGCAGGGCCGGCGGCTGACGGCGTGGAAGGCGCTGCACGCGGCCACGCGCGGCGCGGCACACGCGCTGCGGCTCGGGCACGAGATCGGCTCGCTCGACGTCGGCGGCACGGCCGACCTCGCGGTGTGGGACTGGGCCGTCGGGCCCGTCGCCACCCACCGCGACGCGCTCGCGCGCAGCCTGCACGAGCGCGTGTTCGCGTGGATGACGCTCGGCGACGAGCGCAACCTCGTGCAGACCTTCGTCGCCGGCGCCTCGCGCTTCGAGCGCGCGCCGCAGGAGCCGCGCGATGGCTGACGCGACCGCGCTGCGGCTGGAACTCGTCGGCATCAGCAAGCAGTACCCGGCCGTCAAGGCCAACGACGGCGTGAGCCTGCGCGTCAAGCCCGGCGAGATCCACGCCGTGCTCGGCGAGAACGGCGCCGGCAAGAGCACGCTGATGAAGATCATCTACGGCGCGGTGCGTCCCGACGCCGGCGAGGTGCGCTTCAACGGCGAGCCGGTGTCCGTCGCGAGCCCGGCGCAGGCGAGGGCGCTCGGCATCAGCATGGTCTACCAGCACTTCTCGCTGTTCGACACGCTGACGGCGGCCGAGAACGTGTGGCTCGGGCTCGACAAGTCGATGAGCCTGGCCGAGGTCACGCGCCGCATCGAGCAGGTGGCCGGCACCTATGGGCTCGAGGTGCACCCGCTGCGGCCGGTGCACAGCCTGTCGGTCGGCGAGCGCCAGCGCGTCGAGATCGTGCGCGCGCTGCTGACCGAGCCGCAACTGCTCATCCTCGACGAGCCCACGTCGGTGCTGACGCCGCAGGCGGTCGACAAGCTGTTCGTCACGCTGCGCCAGCTCGCCGAGCGCGGCTGCAGCATCCTCTACATCAGTCACAAGCTCGACGAGATCCGCGCGCTGTGCCACCACTGCACCGTGCTGCGCGGCGGCAAGGTCACCGGCGAGGTCGACCC
>JBBION010000114.1:0-9042 GCA_037443345.1 Rubrivivax sp.
CCCGGCCAGCGCGCGAGCGTGACGCCGGCCGGCGGCGCGCCGCTCGAGGGCCGCGTGCGCGTCGTCGCGCCGACCGTCGACCCGGCCACGCGCAACGGCCTCGCCTACGTCGACCTGCCGCGTGGCGCGCCCGGCGCGAAGGCGGGCATGTTCGCCAGCGGCGAGTTCGAGATCGGCCGCACCAGCGCGCTGACGCTGCCGCAGGGCGCCGTGCTGCTGCGCGAGGGCTTCCACTACGTGTTCGTCGTCGGTGACGACGCGCGCGTGCGCCAGGTCAAGGTCGAGGTCGGCCGCCGCCAGGGCGAGCGCGTCGAGATCCGCGGCGGGCTCGACGCCGCCGCGCGCGTCGTCGCCAGCGGCGGCGCCTTCCTCGCCGACGGCGACGCGGTGCGCGTCGTCGCGGCGCCGTGACGCGGCCAACGGGGAGCGCGCGATGAACGTGTCGGCGTGGAGCATCCGCAACCCGATTCCGGGCGTGATGCTGTTCGTGCTGCTGACGCTGGTGGGGCTGCTGGGCTTCCACCAGATGAAGATCCAGAACTTCCCCGACATCGACCTGCCGACCGTGACGGTGACGGCGTCGCTGCCGGGTGCGTCGCCGGCGCAGCTCGAGACCGAGGTCGCGCGCAAGATCGAGAACGCCGTCGCGACGGTCCAGGGCGTCAAGCACATCTACTCGCAGGTGCAGGACGGCACCGCGACGGTCACCGTCGAGTTCCGTCTCGAGAAGACGACGCAGGAGGCGCTCGACGACGTGCGCGACGCCGTCAGCCGCATCCGCGCCGACCTGCCCGGCGACCTGCGCGACCCGGTGATCGCGAAGATGGAGCTCAGCGGCAGCCCGATCCTGACCTACACGGTGGCCTCGCCGCGCATGGACGACGAGGCGCTGAGCTGGTTCGTCGATGACCAGGTCACGAAGGCGATGCTCGCGGTGCCCGGCGTCGGCAAGGTCGCGCGCGTCGGCGGCGTCACGCGCGAGGTGCGCGTCGAGCTCGACCCGGCCAAGCTGCTCGCGCTCAACGCGACCGCCGCCGAGATCTCGCGCCAGCTGCGCAACGTGCAGCAGGAGGCCTCGGGCGGGCGCGCCGACCTCGGCGGCGCCGAGCAGACGGTGCGCACGATCGCCACCGTCGCGTCGGCCGACGAACTCGCGCGGCTGCAGGTCGCGCTGCCCGACGGCCGCCGCCTGCGGCTGGCCGAGGTCGCCACCGTCACCGACACGGTGGCCGAGCCGCGCAGCGCCGCATTGCTCGATGGCCGGTCCGTCGTCGGCTTCGAGATCACGCGCAGCCGCGGCGCCGGCGAGGTCGAGGTCGCTGCCGGCGTGCGTGCGAAGGTCGACGCGCTGCGCGCGCAGCACCCCGACGTGACCTTCACCGAGGCGTTCAACTTCGTCGACCCGGTGCAGGAGAACTACGACGGCTCGATGTGGCTGCTCTACGAGGGCGCGTTCCTGGCGGTCGTCGTCGTCTGGTTCTTCCTGCGCGACTGGCGCGCGACGCTGGTGGCGGCCACCGCGCTGCCGCTGTCGATCCTGCCGGCCTTCGGCGTGATGTGGCTGATGGGCTTCACCGTCAACGTCGTCACGCTGCTCGCACTGTCGCTGGTGGTGGGCATCCTCGTCGACGACGCGATCGTCGAGATCGAGAACATCACGCGCCACCTGCGCATGGGCAAGACGCCTTACCAGGCGGCGATGGAGGCGGCCGACGAGATCGGCCTCGCGGTGATCGCGACGACGTTCACGCTGATCGCGGTGTTCCTGCCCACCGCGTTCATGAGCGGCGTGCCGGGCAAGTTCTTCGTGCAGTTCGGCTGGACGGCGGCGATCGCGGTGTTCTTCTCGCTCGTCGTCGCGCGCGTGCTCACGCCGATGATGGCGGCGTACCTGCTGCACGCGCCGAAGAAGGCGCACGACACGCCGCGCTGGATCACGTGGTACCTCGGCTGGGCGCGCTGGTGCCTGAAGCACCGCGTGGCCACGCTGTTCGGCGCCGCGGTGTTCTTCTTCGGCTCGTTCGCGCTGGTGCCGCTGCTGCCCACCGGCTTCATCCCGCCCGACGACCTGAGCCAGACGCAGGTCAGCCTCGAGCTGCCGCCGAGCAGCACGCTGCGCCAGACGCTGGCGGCGGCCGAGCAGGCGCGCGAGATCGTGCAGCGCCACCCCCACGTCGAGCTCGTCTACACCGCGGTCGGCGGCGGCGCGACCGGCAGCGACCCGTTCATGCCCGGCGGCGCGCCCGAGGTGCGCAAGGCGACGCTGACGATCAACATGACCCACCGCCGCGACCGCCCCGGCATCCGCAAGCAGCAGATCGAGGCCGAGCTGCGCGACGCGCTCGCGGTGCTGCCCGGCGCGCGCGTCAAGGTCGGCTTCGGCGGCTCGTCGGAGAAGTACGTGCTCGTGCTCGCCGGCGAGGACGGCCGCGTGCTCGCCGAACACGCGCGCGTCGTCGAGCAGGAACTGCGCACGATTCCCGGCATCGGCGCCGTCACGTCGAGCGCGGGGCTGACGCGGCCCGAGCTCGTCGTGCGCCCCGACCCGGCGCGTGCGGCCGACCTCGGCGTCACCGCGGCGGCGATCGCCGACACGCTGCGCATCGCGACCAGCGGCGACTACGACCAGGCGCTGCCCAAGCTCAACCTCGCGCAGCGGCAGGTGCCGGTCGTCGTGCGGCTGCCGGCCGACGCGCGCACCGACCTCGACCTGCTCGCGCGGCTGCACGTGCCCGGCGCGCGCGGCCCGGTGATGCTGGGCAACGTCGCGACGCTGGCGATCGAGAGCGGTCCGGCCGTGATCAGCCGCTACGACCGGCTGCGCAACGTCAACTTCGAGATCGAGCTGAACCAGCAGCCGCTCGGCGAGGTCGAGGCGCGCGCGCTCGCGCTGCCGAGCCTGCAGCAGCTGCCGCCGGGCGTGATCCAGACGACGATCGGCGACGCCGAGGCGATGAACGAGCTGTTCGCGAGCTTCGGCCTCGCGATGGCCACCGGTGTCCTCTGTATCTACATCGTCCTCGTGCTGCTGTTCAAGGACTTCGTGCAGCCGGTGACGATCCTGGCGGCGCTGGTGCTGTCGGTGCCGGGCGCCTTCCTCGCGCTGTTCGTCACCGGCAAGGCGATCTCGATGCCGAGCATGATCGGCCTGATCATGCTGATGGGCATCGCGACGAAGAACTCGATCCTGCTCGTCGACTACGTCATCATCGCGCGCCGCGACCACGGGATGAGCCGCTGGGACGCCGTGCTCGACGCCTGCCGCAAGCGCGCGCGGCCGATCGTGATGACGACGATCGCGATGGGCGCCGGCATGATGCCGATCGCGCTGGGCATCGGCGTCGACCCGAGCTTCCGCAGCCCCATGGCGATCGTCGTGATCGGCGGGCTGATCACGTCGACGTTCCTGAGCCTGCTCGTCGTGCCGGTCGTCTTCACCTACGTCGACGACGCGGTGCAGCGCGTGCGGCGGCTGTTCGGCCGCAAGCAGCGCGAGATCGGCGGCCCGGCGACGCCGGGCGAGGCCGCCGCCTGAAGGAGGTCCTGCGATGCGTCACGTCCCGCTGCTGTCGCGCCGCCGCGCCTGCGCCGCGCTGGCGCTCGGCGCGCTGTCGGCACTGGCGGCGCGCGGTGTCCGTGCCGACGACGCGCAGCGCGTCGGCGTACTCGACCTTCAGTGGCACGACGCGCACCGCGGGCGCGACGTGCCGGTGCGGCTGTACCTGCCGGCCGGCGACGCGCCGGTGCCGCTCGTCGTGTTCTCGCACGGCATCGGCGGCTCGCGCTTCGGCTACAGCCACCTCGGCCGCCACTGGGCCGCTCACGGCTGGGCCAGCCTGCACCTGCAGCACGCCGGCAGCGACCGCGACCTGTGGCGCGGCAGCGTGTGGGGCCTGCTCGATCGGCTGCGCGACGCGGCCACCGACGCCGAAGCGGTCGACCGCGTGCACGACCTGCGCTTCGCGCTCGACCGCGTGCTCGACGGACCGGTCGGCGAGCGGCTCGACGCCGCGCGCGTCGTCGCCGCCGGGCATTCGTACGGGGCCAACACGACACTGCTGGCCGCCGGCGCGCGCGTCGTGCGCGGCGGACGGCCGGTGGTGCTGCGCGACGAGCGCGTGCGCGCGGCGATCGTGCTGTCGGCGCCGCCGTTCTACGGCGAGTCCTCGTTCGAGCCCATCCTCGGCGGCGTCGACGTGCCGAGCCTGCACGTCACGGCCACCGGCGACGACATCCGCATTCCCGGCTTCTGGTCCGGCGTCGACGACCGCATCGCCGTGTTCGACGCGATCGGCGGGCGGCCGAAGGCGCTGGCGGTGTTCGAGGGCGGCTCGCACAGCATCTTCACCGACCGCGCGGCCACCGGCGGGGTCACGCTCAACGCGCAGGTCAAGGCCGCGACGCGCGAGCTGACGCTGGCGTTCCTGCAGCGCGTGTTCGGCGGCGACGATGCGGCACTGCAGCAGTGGCCGCAGCGCCACGCCGGCATCGTCGCGCGCTTCAGCGCGCTGGGCGTGTGAGCGCCGCGGCGACGCCGGCGCAGGTGCTGGACTTCTGGTTCGGCGCCGGCGACGCCGTCGACCGGCGCTGGTTCGCCGGCGGCGAGACGTTCGACCGCGAGATCGGCGAGCGCTTCGGCGCGACGATCGACGCCGCGCTGGCCGGCGATCTCGACGACTGGTCCACGACGCGCGACGGCGCGCTGGCGCTCGTCGTCGTGCTCGACCAGTTCACGCGCAACGCCCACCGCGGCACGCCGCGTGCTTTCGCCGGCGACGCGAAGGCGCTGGCGCTGGCGCAGCGGCTGGTCGATGCGGGCGACGACCGGCGGCTGCCGCCGCTGGCGCGCTGGTTCGTCTACATGCCGTTCGAGCACGCCGAGGACCTGGCGGCGCAGCAGCGCAGCGTCGCGCTGTTCGAGGCACTGGCGGCCGAGGCCGGGCCGCAGCGCGAGGCCGTCGACGGCGCGCTCGACTACGCGCGCCGCCACCGCGACGTGATCGTGCGCTTCGGGCGCTTTCCGCACCGCAACGCGATCCTCGGGCGGGCGGACACCGCCGACGAGGCGGCGTTCCTGCGCCAGCCGGGCTCGCGGTTCTGAGCGCGGGCTCAGCGCGGCGTCTTCGCCACGGCGAAGCGCTGCAGCGTCTTCGCACGCGCCTGCGCATGGTCGACGATCGGCGCCGGGTAGTCGGTGCCGAGCCGCACGCCGGCGGCGGCCAGGTCGGCCGGCTTCGCGAGCCAGGGCGCGTGGAGCAGCTTGTCGGGCAGCTTCGCGAGCTGCGGCAGGTAGCGGCGGATGAAGCGGCCCTCGGGGTCGAACTTCTGGCTCTGCGTGACGGGGTTGAAGATGCGGAAGTACGGCTGCGCGTCGCAGCCGGTCGACGCGGCCCACTGCCAGCCGCCGTTGTTCGCGGCGAGGTCGAAGTCGTTGAGCTTCTCGGCGAACCAGGCCTCGCCGCGCCGCCAGTCGATGCCGAGGTCCTTGGTCAGGAAGCTGGCCGTGACCATGCGCAGCCGGTTGTGCATGTAGCCGGTCTGCGCGAGCTGGTGCATCGCGGCGTCGACGAGCGGGTAGCCGGTGCGGCCCTCGCACCAGGCGGCGAAGTGCTCGTCGGCGTGCTTGCCGTGCTCCCAGTGGATGCGGTCGTATTCGCGGCGGAACGCGTGGCCGACGACGTGCGGGTGGTGGTGCAGGATCTGGTGGTAGAAGTCGCGCCAGATCAGCTCCGCGAGCCATCCCTGCGCGCCGGCCGAGCCGGCCTGCGTGCGCTGCCACGCCTCGCGCGCGAGCCGGCGCACCGACACCGTGCCGAAGCGCAGGTGCGTGCTGAGGTAGCTCGGGCCCTTCACGGCCGGGTAGTCGCGCGTCTCGCGGTAGCGGTCGATGCGCTCGGCGAGGAAGTCGTCGAGCAGTTCGGCGGCGCCGGCCGGGCCGGTGGGCAGGCGCAGCTGGTGCAGGTTGGTCGGCTCGAAGCCGATGTCGGCCAGCGTCGGCACGCCGGGCCACACGCGGCCGGCCGGCAGCGCCGGCGGCTGCGCCGGCCGGGGCGCGAGCGCCGACGCGTGCTTCGCGACCGGGTAGGCGCGCACGAAGTACGGGTCGAGCTTGGCCAGCCACGCGTTCTTGTACGGCGTGAACACCGAGAACGGGCTGCCGCCCTGCGTCAGCACCTCGTCGCGCTCGAAGACGACGTGGTCCTTGCTGGTGTGAAGCGCGATGCCGCGCTCGGACAGCCGCCCGCGCACCTTCGCGTCGCGCTCGAGCGCGTAGGGGTCGTCGTCGTGGCTGGCGTAGACGGCCTGCACGTGCAGCGCGTCGGCCAGCGCCGGCAGCGCGTCGACGGCGCGGCCGTGCGCGACGAGCAGGCCGGCGCCGTCGACGCCGTGCGAGGCGGCCAGCGCGCGCAGCTCGGCGTCGACGCCGACCAGGCTGTCGCGGATGAACTCGACGCGCCGGTCCGCACGCGGCAGCGCGTCGAGGATCGAGGTGTCGAACACGAACGTGCACCACACCCGCCGCGCCGCGCGCAGCGCGTGGTACAGCGCCGCGTGGTCGTCGACGCGCAGGTCGCGCCGCAGCCACACGAGGGCCGTGTCGAGCTCGCGTTCGGCAGTCGGATTCATGGGGGCGGAGTGTGACGCGTGAATAGAATCCGCGCATGGGCGAGCGCCGCATCGACCTGACGAACCAGTTCCTGATCGCCATGCCCGGCATGGCCGACGATACCTTTTCCGGCGCCGTCGTCTACCTCTGCGAGCACACCGACAAGGGCGCGCTCGGGCTGGTCATCAACAAGCCGATCGACATCAAGCTGAAGAACCTGTTCGAGAAGGTCGACCTCGCGCTCGAGCGCGACGACCTGGCCGACGAGCCGGTCTACTTCGGCGGGCCGGTGCAGACCGAGCGCGGCTTCGTGCTGCACGAGAAGCTCGGCACCGACGGCAGCCCGTACAACTCGACGCTCGAGATCCCCGGCGGGCTCGAGATGACGACGAGCAAGGACGTGCTCGAGGCGATGTCGGCCGGTGGCGGGCCGAAGCGGGTGCTCGTCACGCTGGGCTACAGCGGCTGGGGCGCCGGCCAGCTCGAGGACGAGATCGGCCGCAACGGCTGGCTCACCGTGCAGGCCGACCCGCAGATCATCTTCGACACGCCGGTCGAGCAGCGCTACGAGCGCGCGGTGCGGCTGCTGGGCATCGATCCGCGCATGCTGTCGCAGGACGCCGGGCATGCTTGAGGCTCCCCCCCGAAGCGCCTTCGGCGCCTCCCCCCCAGGGGGGCGTCGCCAGCGGACCGGCGAAGCCGGATCCGCGGCGACCGCTGGAAGGGTCGCGGGCTGCGCCCGGCTCCTTCTTTGCTGGGCGCGATGACGGCGTCTGCCGCATCGGCGACCCGGCCCCGGAGCTTTCTCGCTTTCGATTTCGGCACCCGCCGCGTCGGGGTGGCGGTGGGTAACGCGCTGCTCGGGCAGGCGCGGGCGCTGACGACGATCGCGGCCGAGGGGGACGCGCGTTTCGTGGCCATCGGTCGGCTGATCGACGAGTGGCGGCCCGACGCGCTCGTCGTCGGCGTGCCGTTCCACCCCGACGGCGCCGAGCACGACAATACGCGCCGGGCCCGGCGCTTCGCCCGCCAGCTGCACGGCCGCTTCCGGCTGCCCGTGCACGAGGTCGACGAACGCTACACGACGACCGAGGCGATCGCCGGCCGTGACGCCGACGTCGACGCGGCGTCGGCGGCGCTGATCCTCGACCAGTACCTGCGGGAGCACCCACGATGACGACCCTCGCCCTCGACGCCGAAGCGCTGTACCGCGAGCTCGTGCACGGCGTGCGCCGGCTGCTCAAGCCCGGCGGCGTTCTGGTGGGCGTGTGGTCCGGCGGCGCGTGGCTCGCCGAGCGGCTGCAGGCCGACCTGGGCCTGCCGGGCGCGCCCGGCGTCATCAGCAGCTCGCTGCACCGCGACGACTTCGACCAGCGCGGCATGGCCGCCGGCACCGACGCGACCAAGCTGCCGTTCGCCGTCGAGGGCGCGCACATCGTGCTCGTCGACGACGTGCTCTACACCGGGCGCACGATCCGCGCCGTGATCAACGAACTGTTCGACTTCGGCCGCCCGGCGAGCGTGCAGCTCGCGGTGCTCGTCGACCGCGGCGGGCGCGAGCTGCCGATCGAGGCCGGCGTCGCGGCCGCCAAGGTCGCGCTGCCGGCGTCGCGCAAGCTGGCGCTCGCGCGCGACCCGGCGGGCCTGTTCACGTTCGCCGTCGAAGCCAACACCTGACGACCCCTGCCGAGCCGCCACCGATGCTGTCGCGCCGCAACCCCCAGCTCAACAAGCACGGCGAGCTGATCCACCTGCTGTCGATCGAGGGCCTGCCCAAGGCCGTCGTCACGCAGATCCTCGACACGGCCGGCACGTTCCTGAGCGTGCACGAGCGCGAGGTCAAGAAGGTGCCGCTGCTGCGCGGCAAGAGCGTGTTCAACCTGTTCTTCGAGAACTCCACGCGCACGCGCACGACGTTCGAGATCGCCGCCAAGCGCCTGAGCGCCGACGTGATCAACCTCGACATCGCGCGCAGTTCCACCGCCAAGGGCGAGAGCCTGCTCGACACGATCGCGAACCTGAGTGCCATGCACGCCGACATGTTCGTCGTGCGCCATGCCGAGAGCGGCGCGCCGTACCTGATCGCCGAGCACTGCGCGCCGCACGTGCACGTCGTCAACGCCGGCGACGGGCGCCACGCGCACCCGACGCAGGGCCTGTTGGACATGTACACGATCCGCCACTACAAGCGCGACTTCACGAACCTGACGGTCGCGGTGGTGGGCGACATCGTGCACTCGCGCGTGGCGCGCAGCGACATCCACGCGCTGACGACGCTCGGCGTGCCCGAGATCCGCGCGGTGGGCCCGAAGACGCTCGTGCCCGGCGACCTGCGCGCGATGGGCGTGCGCGTGTGCCACGACATGGCCGAGGGCATCCGCGACGCCGACGTGATCATCATGCTGCGGCTGCAGAACGAGCGCATGAGCGGCGCG
>JBBION010000115.1:0-9014 GCA_037443345.1 Rubrivivax sp.
TCGTGCCGCCGACGTCCATCAGCAGCAGCACCTTCACCTTGTTGTGGCGCTCGGGCACCATCTTGATGTCGAGCAGCCCGGCGTTGGCGGCGGTGCTGTGAATCGTGTCGTCGAGGTCGAGCTCGAGGTCCGAGCCCTCGCGCGCGAAGCGGCGCAGCCGCCGCAGCGCGACCTTGATGTTGCGCGTGCCCAGCTCGACGCCGTCGTCGTAGTCCTTGTAGGCGCGCTGGTCCCAGACCTTGACCGCGCTCCTGTTGCGGCCCTTGTCCTGGCCGATGCGGATGCCCTGCGGGTTGACGCCCCAGGCGCCGAACGGGCTCGTGCCGCCGGTGCCGATCCACTTGCTGCCGCCCTCGTGGCGCTCCTTCTGCTCCTCGAAGCGCTTCCTGAGCGTGGCCATCAGCTCGTCCCAGCCCATCTTCTCGATGGCGGCCTTCTCCTCGGGCGAGAGCTCGAGCTCGAGGCGCTTGCGCAGCCACTCGAGCGGCACGTCCTTCGTGAAGTCGGCGCGCAGCTCGACGCCCCGGACGTAGGCCGCGAACGCGCGGTCGAAGCGGTCGTAGTGCGCCTCGTCCTTGACGAGCGCGGTGCGCGCCAGGAAGTAGAAGTCGTCGACCGACGGCCCGATGACCTGCGCCTTCAGCGCCTCGAGCAGCGTCAGGTACTCGCGCACCGACACCGGCAGCTTGGCCGCGCGCAGCGCGAAGAAGAAGTCGATCAGCATGGCGTCGTGCCCCTGGGCGGGAGCCCGGATGCCAGTGTAGGGCGCTTCAGCGCGGCCGCTCGAGCTGCCAGCGCAGGTGCGTGTGCACGGCGGGCCATTCGGCGGCCGTGATGCTGTAGACGGCGGTGTCGCGCAACGTGCCGTCGGCGGCGCGCTGGTGGCTGCGCAGGATGCCGTCGAGCTGGGCGCCCAGTCGCTCGATCGCGCGCCGGCTCTGCACGTTCAGGCGGTGCGTGCGGAACTCGACCGCGATGCAGTCGAGCGCGTCGAACGCGTGCGCGAGCAGCATCAGCTTGCACTCGGTGTTGAGCGCGGTGCGCAGCACGCGCCTCGCGACCCACGTGCTGCCGATCTCGACGCGGCGGTGCACCGCGTCGACGTGCATGTAGGTCGTCATCCCCACCGGCGTGCCCTGCGCGTCGAGCACCGCGAACGGCAGCATCGAGCCGGCCGCGCGCAGCGACAGGCGCCGCTCGATCTCGCCGGCCATGCCTTCGGGCGACGGGACGCTCGTGCACCACAACGTCCACAGCTGGCCGTCGCGCACCGCGTCGGCCAGGGCGCCGGCGTGCTCGCGGCGCAGCGGCACGAGCGCCGCATGGCGGCCGCGCAGCTCGACCTCGGGCGGCCAGCTCACGCGCGCGGCCCCGATGCGTTCAGCGGTGGTGCCGCTGCATGAAGACGAGCTTCTCGAACAGCGTCGCGTCCTGCTCGTTCTTCAGCAGCGCGCCGACCAGCGGCGGGACGGAGACCTTCTCGTCGGCGCTGTGCAGCGCCTCGGGCGGGATGTCCTCGGCCACCAGCAGCTTGAGCCAGTCGAGCAGTTCCGAGGTGCTCGGCTTCTTCTTCAGTCCCGGCAGACCGCGCACGTCGTAGAAGCTCTTCAGCGCCGCGGCGAGCAGCTCGCGCTTGAGGCCGGGGAAGTGCACCTCGACGATGCGCTGCATCGTCGCGGCGTCGGGGAACTTGATGTAGTGGAAGAAGCAGCGGCGCAGGAAGGCGTCGGGCAGTTCCTTCTCGTTGTTCGAGGTGATGAACACCAGCGGCCGGTGCCGCGCCTTGACGAGCTCGCGCGTCTCGTAGACGTAGAACTCCATGCGGTCGAGTTCGCGCAGCAGGTCGTTCGGGAACTCGATGTCGGCCTTGTCGATCTCGTCGATCAGCAGCGCCACCGGCTGCTCGGCGGTGAAGGCCTGCCACAGCACGCCCTTGACGATGTAGTTGCGGATGTCGCGCACCCGCTGCGCGCTGTCGTCGTCGGCGAGCTGGCTGTCGCGCAGGCGGCTGACGGCGTCGTACTCGTACAGCCCCTGCTGCGCCTTCGTCGTGCTCTTGATGTGCCACTGCAGCAGCGGCATGCCCAGCGCGGTGGCCACTTCCTCGGCGAGCATCGTCTTGCCGGTGCCCGGCTCGCCCTTGACGAGCAGCGGCCGCTTGAGCGTGATCGCGGCGTTGACGGCGAGCATCAGGTCGGGCGTGGCGACGTACTGCTCGGAGCCGGTGAACTTCATGATCTGTCGCAAGGCGGCGGGGGTGTGAGGGCAGTATATAGGCCGACCCCTATAATCGCGCTCGCTCACGAACCACCGACTCCCATCACGATGAAGCGCGCACTCTTCCTGCTGCTGGCCCTGGTCACCACTTCGCTGTCGTACGCCCAGGGCGCCAAGGGCGACGCCCAGGCCGGCGCGCGCAAGGTCGCGATGTGCATCGGCTGCCACGGCATCCCGGGCTACCAGGCGAGCTTTCCCGAGATCCACAAGGTGCCGATGATCTCGGGCCAGACCGAGGGCTACCTCGCCGCCTCGCTGGCGGCCTACAAGAAGGGCGACCGCCGGCACCCGACGATGCGCGGCATCGCGGTGTCGCTGACCGACCAGGACATCGCCGACGTCTCGGCCTACTACGCCGCCCAGGGCAGCAACCCCGAGGTGCCCGACACCGCCGCGCCCGCGCCGGCCCGCGTGGCCGACCTGCTGAACAAGGGCGCGTGCCTGTCGTGCCACGGCGCCAACTTCAACAAGCCGATCGACGGGACGTACCCGAAGATCGCCGGCCAGCACGCCGACTACCTGTTCGTCGCGCTGCGCTCGTACCGCACGCAGGGCAACGTCAACATCGGCCGCGCCAACCCGATCATGGGCGGCATCGTGCAGCAGTTCAGCAACACCGAGCTGAAGGCGATGGCCGACTACCTGGCCACGCTGCCGGGCGACCTGCGCACCGTGCCGCAGTCGCGCTTCCGCTGACGGCGTCGCCTCACGGCCCGAAGCCGCTCGCCCGAGCGGCTTTTTTCATGACTTTTTGCCGCGTCGGCGCGGCGCCGCTCTGCCAAAGTCGCGGACCTGCGCGGCGACCGCCCGCGCGCGAACGCCATGCTGAAGAAGATCCCCGTCGACGAGCTGCGTGTGGGCATGTACCTGCACGACTTCGACGCGGGCTGGCTCGACCACCCGTTCTGGCGCACGCGCTTCGTGCTGCGCGACCCGGCCGACCTCGCCAAGGTCCGCGGCAGCAGCGTGCGCGCGGTGTGGATCGACGTCTCGCGCGGCCTCGACGTGGCCGCACCCGAACCCGCACCCGTCGTCGAGCAGCCGGCGGCGCGCGACCCGCAGCCTTCGCAGGTGCCGCCGCCCGTGGCGCCGTCGGCCGGCGCGGCGACGCCGGTGCCGATCGACGAGGAGCTGCAGCGCGCGGCGGCGGTGTGCCGGCAATCGCTGCAGGCGGTGCGGTCGATGTTCGGCGAGCTGCGGCTCGGGCGCGCGCTCGACGCCGACGCGTGCATGGCCGTCGTCAACGACGTCGCCGCGTCGGTGTTCCGCAACCCGGACGCGCTGGTCAGCGTTGCGCGGCTGAAGACGGCCGACGACTACACCTACATGCACTCGGTCGCCGTGTGCGCGCTGATGGTCGCGCTCGGGCGCGAACTCGGCTTCGACGAGGCGCGCTGCCGCGCCGCCGGCATGGCCGGCCTGCTGCACGACATGGGCAAGGCGATGATGCCGCTGGAGGTGCTGAACAAGCCCGGGCGGCTCACCGACGCCGAGTACGCGGTGATGAAGACGCACCCCGAGCGCGGCTGGGAGCTGCTGCGCGAGGGCGGCGGCGCCGACGAGGTCGCGCTCGACGTGTGCCTGCACCACCACGAGAAGGTCGACGGCAGCGGCTACCCGCACGGCCTGAGGGGCGACGACATCTCGCTCGTCGCGCGCATGGGAGCGGTGTGCGACGTCTACGACGCGATCACGTCGAACCGCCCGTACAAGCGCGGCTGGGACCCGGCCGAATCGCTCGCGCGCATGGCGAGCTGGCACGGCCACTTCGACCTGGCCGTGTTCCACGCCTTCGTCAAGAGCCTGGGCATCTACCCGGTCGGCAGCCTCGTGCGTCTCAAGTCGAACCGGCTGGCCGTCGTCGTCGAGCCCAACGCGCAGCAGCCGACGGCGCCGGTCGTCAGGGCGTTCTATTCGCTGTCGACGCAGATGCCGATGCCGCCGGAGCGCATCGACCTCGCCCGCTCGGCGCGCGAGCGCATCGTGGCGCGCGAGGCGCCGGAGAAGTGGAACTTTCCGTTCCTCGACGCGATGTGGGCCGGCGAGGCGGCGCCGAAGGCGGCGTAGGCCTGCCGCCGCGGCCTGTGTCAAGATCGCGCGCCGGATGACCGACGAGGCCGCGACCGTGACGATCGAACTGACCCTGCCGACGATGACCTGTGGCCACTGCGTGAAGACCGTCACCGAGACGGTGCGTCGCGTCGACGCGGCCGCGCAGGTCGTGATCGATCTGCCGACGCACCAGGTGCGCATCGACTCGCAGCGCCCGCGCGAGGCCTTCGTCGCCGCGCTGTCCGACGAGGGCTACGCCCCCGCCGCCTGACCCTGCCGCGGCCACCGCGCCGCGATCAGACGAAGTAGGCCTTGCGCAGGTACTGGTCGACCATGCGCTCGGTGTTGAAGAACGACGCGTTGAGCGCGATGGCGTGCTTCATCACGTCGACGTAGCGGTCGCGCTCGCCGTAGTACAGCGGCAGGATCGTGTTCTCGAGCTTGTTGTACAGCGCCTGCGCGTCGGCGGCGCGGTCCTCGCCGGTGGCGCTGGCGTGGCCGTTCGTGATCGCCCAGCCCGTGACGTCCTCGATGCAGCCCTCGATCCACCAGCCGTCGAGCACCGACAGCTGTGGCACGCCGTTGACGGCGGCCTTCATGCCGCTGGTGCCCGAGGCCTCGAGCGGTGGCAGCGGCGTGTTCAGCCACAGGTCGACGCCGGCCACCATGCGGCGCGCCAGCGCCATGTCGTAGTCCTCGAGGTAGACGACGTCGAGCTTGCCGCGCAGCGCCGCGATGTGCTCGAACACCTTGCGGATCAGGTCCTTGCCGCCGCCGTCGCGCGGGTGCGCCTTGCCGGCGTAGACGACCTGGATCGGCCCGGCGGCGTGGTGCAGCGCCAGCAGGCGCGCGAGGTCGTGGAACAGCAGGTCGGGGCGCTTGTACGGCGTCGCGCGGCGCGCGAAGCCGACCGTGAACACGTTGGCGAACAGCGACGCGCCGCTGCGCGCGTTGACGAGGCGGATCAGCTCCTCCTTGGCCGCCTGGTGCGCCGCCCACAGCTCGGCGCGGGGGATGCCCAGCGCGTAGCGCAGGCTCGCGTTGTCCTGCCGCCAGGCCGTGATGTGGCGGTCGAACAGCGCCTGCATCGGCGCCGACGCCCAGAAGCCCGCGTGCACGCCGTTGGTGATCGAGTCGACCTTGTACTGCGCGAACATCTGCTGCGAGACCTCGCCGTGCTTCTTGGCCACGCCGTTGACGTAGTGGCTGTTGTCGAGCGCGAGGTAGGTCATGTTCAGCCGGTTGTCGAGGCAGAACTCGGCGACGCGCGCGTTGAACGCGTCGCCGTAGCAGGTGATCTGCTCGGCCACCAGCCGCAGCGGGAACTGGTCGTGTCCGGCGGGCACCGGCGTGTGCGTCGTGAACACGCACAGCGGCTTGACGGCCTGCGCGACCTCGCGCGTGACCTCGTTCAGGCCGCAGCGCTTCATCTCCTCGTGGCCGAGCTCGACGACGAGCAGCGCGGCGTGGCCCTCGTTCATGTGGAAGCGGCGCAGCGTCGTGTAGCCCAGCGCGCGCAGCATCCGCACGCCGCCGATGCCCAGCACCATCTCCTGGCGAAGCCGGTAGCGCTCGTCGCCGCCGTACAGGTGGTCGGTGATGCGGCGGTCCTCGTCGGCGTTGTCGGGCAGGTCGGTGTCGAGCAGGTACACCGGCACCACGTGGCCGCCGACGCCGGTCACGTCGTGGCGCCACGCGCGGATCGCGACGTCGCGGTGCGCGATGCGCACCGTCACGCGCGCCGGCGCCTCGACGAGCGTCGCCTCGGGGCTCCAGGTCCACGGCTCCTCGCTCTGGTGGCCGGCGGCATCGAGGCGCTGGCGGAAGTAGCCCTGCCGGTGCACGAGCGACACCGCCACCATCGGCACGCCGCCGTCGGCGGCCGAGCGGATCGTGTCGCCGGCCAGCACGCCCAGGCCACCGCTGTAAGTCGGCAGCGCGTCGGCCAGGCCGATCTCCATCGAGAAGTAGGCGATCTTGGTGTTGGCGGGCATGGCGCGCGGCAAGGTGGGCAACGGCGACGACTCTACCCCCGCCGGCACGCCGGTGCGTGACAGCGGCGGCGCGGCCGTCAGCGCGTGGCGCGCCGGCGCACGCAGTCGAGGTAGGCCAGCCCGTCGGGCGGCAGGCCGCTGCGCTGCGAGGTCCAGATCATCTCGCCCAGGCACTCCATGATCTGGTGATGCGCCTCGTGCGCCGAGCCCAGCCGCGCGGCGAGCAACTCGAACGCCTGGCGGATGCCGGTGGGCTGGTCGATCGCGACCTGCTCGCTGATCGACAGGTGCATGCTCAGGTGCAGGAACGGGTTGGTGCGTCCGTCCTCGACGGTGTAGACGGCGGCCAGCGCCGCGTCGAGGTCGGCGAGGTCGGCGGCGTACTCGGGGTGCTCGGCGACCCACGGCGCCGCGACCGCCTCCATCGGCGTCAGCGGCTCGCCGGTGCGCTGCTTGCGGTGCACGTCGCAGAAGAAGCGGCGCACGTCGTGCTGCGAAGGCTGGAACATGCGGCGATTGTCGACCCGCGCCGCCGCCGGTGCGGATTCAGTGCCAACCCGGCGCGAGCGCCGTGCGGTAGGTGACGAACGCAGCGGCGTAGGCGAGCGCGAACAGGTACACCACCATCACCGCGACGATGCGCCAGCCGCCGGTCTCGCGGCGCACCGCGGCCAGCGTGCTCAGGCACTGCGGCGCGAACACGAACCACGCCAGCAGCGCCAGCGCCGTCGGCAGCCCCCACTGCGCGCCGATCACCGGCGCCAGCGCCTGCGCGGCGTCGTCGCCGCCGAGGGCGTAGACGGTGGCCAGCGACGAGACGACGACTTCGCGCGCGGCCATGCCCGGCACGAGCGCGACGCTGATCTGCCAGTTGAAGCCCAGCGGCTCGAACACGACGGCCAGCGCGCGGCCCAGCGTGCCGGCCACGCTGTACTCGATCGGCGCGCCGGGGGCGCCCGGCGGCGGCGCCGGGAAGCTCGCGAGGAACCAGAGCGCGACCGTCATCACGAGGATCACGCCGCCGACGCGGCGCACGAAGATCAGCGCGCGCTGCCACAGACCGAGCGCGACGTGGCGCAGCGTCGGCCAGTGGTAGGCAGGCAGCTCCATCATCAGCGTGCGCACCTGGCCCTCGGCCGTCAGGCGCTTGAGCAGCCACGCCACCGCCATCGCGCCGGCGATGCCGGCCGCGTACAGGCCGAACAGCACCAGCCCCTGCAGGCCGACGCCGGCCACCTCGCGCGCCGGGACGAACGCACCGATCAGCAGCGTGTACACCGGCAGCCGCGCCGAGCAGGTCATCAGCGGCGCGATCAGGATCGTCACCAGCCGGTCGCGCGGGTTGGTGATCGTGCGCGCGGCCATGATGCCCGGCACCGCGCACGCGAAGCTCGACAGCAGCGGGATGAACGAGCGCCCCGACAGCCCGACGCTGCCCATCAGCCGGTCGAGCAGGAACGCCGCGCGCGGCAGGTAGCCCGACTCCTCGAGCACGAGGATGAAGAAGAACAGGATCAGGATCTGCGGCAGGAACACGAGCACGCCGCCGGCGCCGGCGACGACGCCGTGCGCGAGCAGGCTGCCGAGCCACCCCCAGCGCCCCGCCGGCGGCAGCGCCTGCTGCACCGCGTCGGCCAGCCACTGCGTCGCGCCGTCGATCGCGTCCATCGGCGCGTCGGCCCACGCGAACACGGCCTGGAACACAAGGAACAGCACCAGCTCGAGCAGCAGCGGCCCGGCCAGCGGGTGCAGCACGACGCGGTCGATGCGGTCGCTCGGCGTGTGCGGCACCAGTGCGTCGAGGCCCAGGCGCTGCAGCATCGCCTGCACGCGCTCGGCGTCGCCGGTGGCGTCGGTCGTCGGCACCGCCGGCGCGCTCGGCGCGGTCGGCCATGTTCAGCGCGACGACGACGGGCAGCCCCTGGCGCTGCACCGCGAGCACCAGTCGCAGGTTGCGCCGCTGGTTGGTCGCGTCGACGACGCACACCACCAGGTCGGGGCGTTTCTGGCCCGCTGCGCGCCCGGCGAGCACGTCGCACGTCACGCGCTCGTCGGGCGACCGCGGGTGCAGGCTGTACGCGCCGGGCAGGTCGAGCACGCGCAGCGCGCGGCCTGCGGCGCCGAGCAGGCGGCCCTCCTTGCGCTCGACGGTGGCACCGGCGTAGTTGGCGACCTTCTGCCCGCTGCCGGTCAGCAGGTTGAACAGCGCCGTCTTGCCGCAGTTCGGGTTGCCGACCAGCGCGACGAGCGGCCCGCCGCGGTGCACGTGGACGACGGCCTCGTTCACGCGATAGGTTCCACGCGCACGGAAGCGGCTTCGGCGCGGCGCAACGCGAACGTCGAGTGGCCCAAGCGCACCGCGACCGGGTCCCCGCCCGGCCAGCCGCGACGCAGCACGGTGAGGCGCTCGCCCGGCGTGAAGCCGAGGTCGACGAGCTGCCGCGGCCAGTCCTCGCCGCCGCCGGCGCCCGGCGCCTGCACCGCGACGACGCGCGCCGGCGTGCCCGCGGGCATGTCGGCGAGGGTGATCGCGTCGGCGGCGCGGACCATCGCGTCGCCGTGTACGCCGGGCAGGGCGTCGGGCAGCGGGGGGTCGATGACGGCCATCACCCCAACATCGTAACCGTAATGCGAATAATTCGCGAATAACTCCTTCGGGTAGGGGGACGGCGGGTCCGCCCGCTCGGCGCG
>JBBION010000116.1:0-9003 GCA_037443345.1 Rubrivivax sp.
TCAGCGCTGCCGCATCGCCCGCGACAGCAGCACCACCGGGATCAGCCCCACCACGACGATGGCCAGCGACGGCAGCGCCGCTTCGCCCAGGCGCTCGTCGCGCGCGAAGTTGTAGGCCACCACGGCCAGCGTGTCGGCGCCGAACGGGCGCAGCACGAGCGTGGCCGGCAGCTCCTTCATCACGTCGACGAACACCAGCAGCGCGGCGGCCAGCACCGAGCGCTTGAGCAGCGGCGCGTGCAGCTCGGCCAGCAGCCGCCAGCGCGACGCGCCGAGCATGCGCGCGCTGTCGTCGATCGAGCGCGGCACGCGCGCGTAGCCCGCCTCGACCGACTGCAGCGCCACCGCCGAGAAGCGCACGAGGTACGCGTAGACGAGGCCGAACAGCGTGCCGGTGACGAGCACCGGCAGCTGCGCCTGCGGCCAGCGCGCCTGCACCCAGCCCACCGGCAGCAGGATGCCCACCGCGATCACGGCGCCGGGCACCGCGTAGCCGAGCGAGACGATGCGCGCGCCCGCACCCAACGCCTGCGCGCCGGCCCCCTCGCCGGCGCGGTGCGTGCGCAGCGCGAAGCCCAGTGCCAGCGCCAGCGCGGCGGCGGCCACCGCCGCGACGGCGGCGAGCTGGAAGCTCACCGCCGCCCACTGCGCGAAGCGCGCCAGCGGCAGGCCGAACTCGGCGTGCGTCGCCTCGAGCCACAGCATGCGCACGAGCACCGCCACCGGAAGCACGAAGCCCAGCAGCACCGGCAAGCCGCACACCGCCCACGCCGCGAGCACGGCGCGGCCGCGCAATGCCACCGGCCGCGCCTCACCGGCCTGCGCCGCGCCGGGCCGGCTGGTCGCGAAGCGCATCCGGCCTTGCGCGCGGCGTTCGGCCCACAGCAGCAGCGCCACCAGCACGAGCAGCATCGACGCGAGCTGCGCCGCGGCGATGCGGTCGTTCATCACCAGCCACGCCTTGTAGATGCCGGTGGAGAACGTCGTCAGCCCGAAGTACGCGCCGACGCCGTAGTCGGCCAGCGTCTCCATCAGCGCAAGCGCGACGCCGGCGGCGATCGCCGGGCGCGCCATCGGCAGCGCCACTTCGAGCACGCGCCGGCGCAGACCGGCGCCGAGCAGTCGCGCCGCCTCCATCATCTGCACGCCGCGCTCGCCGAGCGCGGTGCGCGTCAGCAGGTAGACGTAGGGATACAGGCACAGCACGAACAGCACCACCGCCCCGGGCAGGCTGCGCACGTCGGGCCACAGCGCGCCGCGCGCGCCGGTGAGCTCGCGCAGCGCCGTCTGCAGCGGCCCGCTGAACTGCAGGAAGTCGGTGTAGGCGTAGGCCAGCACGTAGGCCGGCATCGCCAGCGGCAGCAGCAGCGCCCACTCGAACACGCGCCGGCCGGGGAAGTCGAACAGCGTCACCGCCGCCGCCGTCGCGCCGCCCAGCACGGCGACGCCGACGCCCACGCACAGGGCCAGCCACAGCGACTGCGCGGCATAACCCGGCAGCACGGTATCGAACTGGTGCGCCAGCGTGCGCCACGCGGCGTCGTCGAGCGCCAGCCACGCGCCCAGCACGCCGAGCACCGGCAGCGCGAGCAGCGCGCACAGCAGCGTCAGCAGCGTGCGCACGCGCCACCCGTCGGCGCCACACTGCGCCACTGAACAAGAACAATCCGCATTCCGGGGCGCGAGGCTATCATGGCCGCATGTTCCTCCAGCTGTCGCAGGTCACGGTGCGCTACCCGGGTGGCGCGGCGCGCGCCGCCGTCGAGGGCGTGAGCCTGGGGCTGGGCGCCGGCCAGCTCGGCGTGCTGATCGGCCCGTCGGGCTGCGGCAAGACCTCGCTGCTGCGCGCCGTGGCCGGGCTGGAGCCGCTGGCGGCCGGGCGCATCGCGATCGGCGGCGAGACGGTCGCTGACGCGGCCACCGGCGTGCACGTCGCGCCCGAGGCACGGCGCATCGGCATGGTGTTCCAGGACTACGCGCTGTTCCCGCACCTAAGCGTGGCCGACAACGTCGCGTTCGGCATCCGCCACCTGCCGCGCGCCGAGCAGCGCGAGCGCGTGCAGCGCCTGCTCGACCTCGTCGGGCTGGGCCACGCGGCGCAGCGCGCGCCGCACCAGCTCTCGGGCGGGCAGCAGCAGCGCATCGCGCTGGCGCGCGCGCTGGCACCGCAGCCGCGGCTGCTGCTGCTAGACGAACCGTTCTCGAGCCTCGACGTCGACCTGCGCGAGCGCCTGGCGCACGACGTGCGCGGCATCCTGAAGACCACCGGCACGACGGCGCTGTTCGTCACGCACGACCAGCTCGAGGCGTTCGCGGTCGGCGACGTGATCGGCGTGATGCACCGCGGCCACCTCGAGCAGTGGGACGACGCCTACGCGCTGTACCACCGCCCGGCCACGCGCTTCGTCGCCGACTTCATCGGCCACGGCGTGTTCGCGCCGGCGCGCATCGTCGAGTGCGAACACGGCCACTGCGTGATGACGCCGCTGGGCGAACTGCACGACATGCAGGAATGCCCGCTGCCCGACGCCTACCCCGGCGGCGAGTGCGAGGTGCTGCTGCGCGCCGACGACGTCGTGCACGACGACGCGTCGCCCGTGAAGGCGTGCATCGAGCGCAAGGCGTTCCGCGGCTCGGAGTTCCTCTACACGCTGCGGCTGGCCAGCGGGGAGCGCGTGATGGCGCACGTGCCCAGCCACCACGATCACCAGGTCGGCGAGTGGATCGGCATCCGCATCGAGGCCGACCACGTCGTCACGTTCGCGCGCGAGCCGCGATCGGCCGCGGCGGCGTGAACGACGGCGCCCACCATCCGCGACGCCGAGACGGTCACGCAACTTTCGCGCCCGTCGACGCTCGAAACCGCGTCGAGGCTTATACTGGAATGGCGCCCTGCCCTCTGGAAAGAGGCACGGTTCCGTCGCCGCCGGGCCGGGCCATGCTGTTCACTCTCGCCTGAAGGTCGTCGCCCATGGGTGCCAAACTGAAAGTCGCCGGATTGCTCGCCGTGGGCGCCCTCGCCGGCGCCCTGACCACGATCCAGGTCCAGGCGATCGCACGCAACTCGCTCGCGCCACTGCCGCTCGAGGAACTGCAGCAACTGGCCGCCGTGTTCGGCATGATCAAGTCCGACTACGTCGAGCCGGTCGACGAGAAGAAGCTGATCACCGACGCGATCTCGGGGATGGTCTCCGGCCTCGACCCGCACTCCCAATATTTCGACCGCAAGAGCTTCAAGGACTTCCGCGAAGGCACCACGGGCCGCTTCGTGGGCGTGGGCATCGAGATCGGGATGGAGGACGGGCTGGTCAAGGTCGTCTCGCCGATCGAGGGCTCGCCGGCGTTCCGCGCCGGCATCAAGAGTGGCGACCTGATCACGCGCATCGACGACGCGCCGGTCAAGGGCATGACGATGGACCAGGCCGTGCGCCGCATGCGCGGCGAGCCCAACACCAAGGTCGTGCTGACGATCTTCCGCAAGGCCGAGAACCGCTCGTTCCCGGTCACGATCACGCGCGCCGAGATCCGCACGCAAAGCGTGCGCGCGAAGATGGTCGAGCCGGGCTACGGCTGGGTGCGCCTCAGCCAGTTCCAGGACAACTCGGTCGAGGACTTCGTGCGCAGGGTCGAGGAGCTGTACAAGCAGGACCCGAACCTCAAGGGGCTGGTGCTCGACCTGCGCAACAACGGCGGCGGCCTGCTCGACGGCGCGATCGCGATCTCGGCGGCGTTCCTGCCGCGCGACGCCGTCGTCGTCAGCACGAACGGCCAGGTCCCCGACTCGAAGGCCGTGTTCCGCGCCACGCCCGAGCACTACGTGCGCCGCGCCGCCGGGGATCCGCTGCGCCGGCTGCCCGACGCCGTCAAGAAGGTGCCGCTCGTCGTGCTCGTCAACGAAGGCTCGGCCTCGGCCAGCGAGATCGTCGCCGGTGCGCTGCAGGACCACAAGCGCGCCACCGTGATGGGTGCGCAGACCTTCGGCAAGGGCTCGGTGCAGACGGTGCGGCCGCTGTCGGCCGACACGGCGTTGAAGATCACCACGGCGCGCTACTACACGCCGTCGGGCCGCTCGATCCAGGCCAAGGGCATCGTGCCCGACCTGTGGATCGACGAGACGCTGGAAGGCAACGTGTTCTCGGCGCTGCGCCTGCGCGAAGCCGACTACGAGCGCCACCTGATGAACGGCCCCGACGACAAGGACCCGGCGCGCGAGAAGGCGCGCGAGGAGGCCCGCAAGAAGCTCGAGGAACAGGCCGCCAAGGGGACCGAGGCCCCCAAGCCGCTGCCCGAGTTCGGCAGCGCCGAGGACTTCCCGCTGCTCCAGGCGCTCAACCAGCTCAAGGGCCAGCCGGTGACGACGAGCAAGACGATGGCCGAGCGCAAGGCCGAGGCCCCTGCCAAGTGACGCACGACCGCTCGCTGCGCGTCGCATGACGAATGAGGGGCGCCCAGGGCGCCCCGATTTCATTCATCGTCCGTCATCCGTCATCCCACCATGAACGACGACCAGCTGCTGCGCTACTCGCGCCACATCCTGCTCGACGACATCGGCATCGACGGCCAGCAGCGGCTGCTCGACGCGCACGCGCTCGTGATCGGTGCCGGTGGTCTGGGCTCGCCGGCGGTGCTGTACCTGGGCAGCGGGGGTGTCGGCCGGCTGACGATCGTCGACCACGACACCGTCGACGTGACCAACCTGCAGCGCCAGATCGCGCACGACCTCGCGCGCGTGGGCACGCCGAAGGCCGAGTCGGCGAAGCGCAGCATCGCCGCGATCAACCCGGACGTCACCGTCACGCCGATCGTGCAGCGCGCCGACGCCAAGGCGCTCGATGCGCTGGTGCGCGACGCCGACGTCGTGCTCGACTGCAGCGACAACTTCGCGACCCGCCACGCCGTCAACGCCGCCTGCGTCGCGCACCGCAAGCCGCTGGTGGCCGGCGCCGCTATAGGCTTCGACGGCCAGGTCTCGGTGTACGACCCGCGCGACGCCGCCAGCCCCTGCTACGCCTGCGTGTTCCCGCCCGAGGCCACGTTCGAGGAAGTGCGCTGCGCGACGATGGGCGTGTTCGCGCCGCTGGTGGGCATCGTCGGCACGGTGCAGGCCGCCGAGGCGCTGAAGCTGCTCGCCGGGGTCGGCCGCTCGCTGGCCGGGCGCCTGCAGATGCTCGACGCGCGCACGATGGAGTGGACCGAGATCCGCATGCCCCGCCAGCCGCAGTGCCCGGTGTGTGCCGGCCGCGACCGCTGAAGCCCCTTCCCCACGAACGACCACCGACCGATGGACACCAAGCGCGCCGAACTGACCGCCCGCAACTTCCCCAGCGCCGAGGAGGACGCGCACGCGGTGCCGGCCGCCGAGCGCTACGCCGGCCCCGACAGCGCCTACCGCCTGGCGTTCACCGACACCGAGTTCCTGCTGCGCGAGGAGCTGCGCCCCGTGCGCATGCAGCTCGAGCTGCTCAAGCCCGAGATGGTGCAGAAGGAGCACGGCGTCACGTCGACGATCGTGATCTTCGGCAGCGCGCGCATCCTGCCGCCCGACGAGGCGCAGCGCCGCTTGGACGCGGCACGCGCCGCCGGCGATGCGCAGGCCGTCGCGCGCGCCGAGACGGCGCTGGCGATGAGCCGCTACTACGACGAGGCGCGGCGCTTCGCCGCCATCGTCACCACCCGCTCGCGCTCGCACGACACGCCGATCTACGTGTGCACCGGCGGCGGCCCCGGCATCATGGAAGCCGGCAACCGCGGCGCCCACGAGGTCGACGGCAAGAGCATCGGGCTGAACATCGTGCTGCCGCACGAGCAGGCGCCCAACCCGTACATCACGCCGCAGCTGTGCTTCCAGTTCCACTACTTCGCGATGCGCAAAATGCACTTCCTGATCCGCAGCATCGCGCTCGTGTGCTTCCCCGGCGGCTTCGGCACCCTCGACGAGCTGTTCGAGGTGATGACGCTGCAGCAGACCGGCAAGATCCGCCGCCGCCCGATCCTGCTGTTCGGCCGCGACTTCTGGACGCGGCTGATCGACTTCGACCACCTCGTCGACACCGGCATGATCGACGCGAAGGACAAGCACCTGTTCCACTACGTCGAGACCGCCGAGCAGGCGTGGGAGGTGCTCGCCGGCGAGTACGGCTTCGACGCGGCACCGACCATCACCGGCGAGTTCGCGGTCGACATCTGATGACTGCACCGCGCCACGTCAGCCTGATCGGCGCGCCCACCGACGTCGGAGCGGGCGCGCGCGGTGCGAGCATGGGCCCCGAGGCGCTGCGCGTCGCGGGGCTGGTGGCGGCGCTCGAGGCGCACGGCGTCGATGTCGTCGACCGCGGCAACCTCGCCGGGCCCACCAATCCGTGGCAGCCGGCCGTCGACGGCCACCGCCACCTCGACGAGGTCGGTGCGTGGTGCCACGCGGTGCACGACGCCGTGCTCGCCGAGCTGCGCGCCGCGCGCATGCCGATCGTGCTCGGCGGCGACCACAGCCTGGCGATCGGCAGCATCGGCGCCGTCGCACGCCACTGCCGCGACGCCGGGCGCAAGCTGCGCGTGCTGTGGCTCGACGCGCACGCCGACTTCAACACCAGCGCGCTGACGCCCAGCGGCAACCTGCACGGCATGCCGGTGGCGGTGCTGTGCGGGCACGGCCCGCGCGCGCTGGTCGAGATCGCCGGCCCCGCGCCGGCGCTGGTGCCACGGCAGGTGCGCCAGATCGGCATCCGCAGCGTCGACCCGGGCGAGAAGCGCTTCGTGCACGAAGCCGGCCTCGAGGTGTTCGACATGCGCTACATCGACGAGCACGGCATGCGCCACGCGATGGAGCTCGCGCTGGCCACGCTCGACGCGCACACGCACCTGCACGTGAGCTTCGACGTCGACTTCCTCGACCCCGAGATCGCGCCCGGCGTGGGCACCACGGTGCCCGGCGGGCCGACGTACCGCGAGGCGCAGCTGTGCATGGAGATGATCGCCGACAGCGGCCGGCTGGCCAGCCTCGACGTGATGGAACTCAACCCGGCACTCGACGTGCGCAACCGCACCGCCGCGATGGCGGTGGACCTGATCGAGAGCCTGTTCGGCAAGAGCACGCTGATGCGCCACCGTTGACCTGCGCTACATTGCGAGCGCCCCTCCCGCCGATCCCGCCATGCCCGACCCGACTCCGCTGCTGATCGGCATCTCCGCGCGCATCTACTACCCGGCCGCGCCGGTGCTCGACATCGGCGGCGTGTTCACGAAGACGCTGCACTACCTCGAGCAGTCCGTGGCGCACTGGGTCATGTCGCGCCACGTGCTGGCGGTGATGATCCCGGCCGTCGACGCCGACAGCATCGTCAAGCGGCGCGACATCAGCCTGCGCCGCTACGCCGACATGCTCGACGGGCTGGTGCTGCAGGGCGGCAACGACATCGCCCCGGAGACCTACGGCGAGACGCCGATCGACCCGCGCTGGCACGGCGACCGCGTGCGCGACCGCTACGAGATGCAGCTGCTCGAGGCCTTCATCGAGGTCGGCAAGCCGGTGCTGGGCATCTGCCGCGGCCACCAGCTGATCAACGTCGCGCTCGGCGGCACGCTGTACCAGGACATCCCGACGCAGCTGCCGCAGGCCATCGCGCACCACGACGCCAAGCTGTACGAGCGGCGCCTGCACGCGGTCAACCTCGTGCAGGGCACCCGGCTGGCCGGGCTGTACCCCGGCACGCTGCAGGCGGCGATCAACTCGATCCACCACCAGGCCGTCAAGGACCTCGGCCGCAACCTCGTCGCCGAGGCCATCGCAGTGCCCGACGGCCTCGTCGAGGCGGTGCGCTGGCGCGGGCCGAGCTACGTGTTCGGCATGCAGTGGCACCCCGAGTTCATGGCGCTCGAGACGCTGCACGAGGAGCAGCTCGACGGCAAGCCGATCCTCGCCGACTTCCTCGACGCGGTGCGCGAACGCAAGCGCCGCGGTCACGCCGTGACGCCGACGTCGGCGTCGACCGCCGACGTCTGACGCGCCCGACCCGGCGGGCTACTCGTCGCCCAGCCCGCCGCTGAGCGTGTCGCGGTGGCGGTCGCCGATGGCCAGCGTGCGCAGGCTCCACGGCACGTTGTCGACCTCGGCCACGTCGAGGCCCTCGATGCGCGCCGTCGCGCGCTGGCGCGCGCCCATCGAACGCAGCCGCATCAGCTCCTGCCGCACCGCGGCGGGGAAGCCGCGGCGGCCGCCGCGGCGGTCGACGAGCAGGTCGTCGAGCACCTTGCCCACCAGCGCCGCGTCGTTCCAGCACAGCGCGAGCCGGTTCGCGACGCGCGGGTACTGCGCGGCCAGCGTCGACGGCCGCTCGTCGACCGGCAGCGTCTCGAGCCATTGGCGCGCGATCTCGCTGAGCGTCAGGTCCTGAGGGCGCATCGGCGCGCGTCGGGCGGCCTGTTCCCGGTCCGGATCGCGGTGGGCGGCGGCGCGCTGCGCCGCGCGCTCGCGCGCCTCGCGCGCGGTGCGTGACTCGTTGGATCGGCGGAAGAATTCGAACGCCATGACTGCGACGCGGCTCCGGGCACCCCCGACGGCGCCTGACGGCACCTTCGAACGGCGGTGTAAACGATTGTGACGCCGGGGTCGGGCACGGCCGGCGAGGCCCGCCGGGCACGACGCGCGGACAGCGCAATATGTCACGCGCCACACCCCCCTCGTCAAGGGGGCGTCGCCGATCGATGGCACCGCGGCACATCGCGCCGCGGGGGACAGGAGCCGGGGGCGAAGCGGGTGCGGGCGCGCTCAGCGCGTGCACCACTGCTGCTCGCAGGGGATGCCGTCGCGGTCGCCGTCCATCTGCGTGTCCGGGCAGTGGCGCAGGAACCAGGTCGCTTCCTCGCACGAGGTCATCTGGCGGCAGTGCGTGCGGCCGTCGCAACGGCGCGCGTCGCCGCGCAGCGACAGCACCGTGCCCGTCGTGACGGCACCGGCGGGGGTCGCCGCGCGCGTGGCGCCGGCGGCACCCGGCACCGCGGCCGGCG
>JBBION010000117.1:0-8909 GCA_037443345.1 Rubrivivax sp.
CGCGAATTGCAGAACGCGTTCGCGCTCGCGCGCGCGTGGGGCGGCGATTACAAGTGGAAATTGTTGGACGGCTATCCGGCGACGGTCAACGATCCCAAGTTGGCGGAACTCGTGCGCGGCGTCGCGCGCAGGCGGCGGGTCGGGGATCCACAGGTTGATCTGCAGCGGCCGCGCGCGGCCGCCGCGCCGGTACGCGGCCGCCCAGTCGGCGATCGCCGGCGGCTCCAGCAGCAGCGCGCCGAGGGCACCCATGCCGCCGGCGTCGGACACCGCGGCGGCGAACGCCACCGGGCTCGCGCCTGCCATCGGGGCCATCAGCACCGGCAGCCGCAGGCCGAAGCGCGCCGCGAACGACTCGGCGCGCGCGACGGTCGCGCTCACGCCTTGCCGCCGCCCACCAGCGGCACGACGTTGGCGTCGTGCCCCGGCCCGCCGAAGGCCTGCTCGCGCAGCAGCGCGAGCTGGTCGCGGATGCGCGCGGCCTTCTCGAACTCCAGGTTCTTCGCGTGCTCGAGCATCTGCTTCTCGAGCAGCTTGATGCGCTTGCCGAGGTCCTTCTCGGACAGCGCCTCGACGTCGGCGGCGGCCTGCGCGCGCTGCAGGTCGTCCTTGGCCGCCCTGTCGGAGACGACGCCGTCGATCAGGTCGCGCACCTGCTTGCGGATGCCCTGCGGCACGATGCCGTGCTCGGCGTTGTAGGCCGTCTGCTTGGCACGCCGGCGCTCGGTCTCGTCGATCGCGCGCTTCATCGAGTCGGTGACGGTGTCGGCGTAGAGGATGGCCTTGCCGTGGACGTTGCGCGCCGCGCGGCCGATGGTCTGGATCAGGCTGCGCTCGGCGCGCAGGAAGCCCTCCTTGTCGGCGTCGAGGATCGTCACGAGCGACACCTCGGGGATGTCCAGGCCCTCGCGCAGCAGGTTGATGCCCACCAGCACGTCGAAGGTGCCCAGCCGCAGGTCGCGGATGATCTCGACGCGCTCGACGGTGTCGACGTCGCTGTGCAGGTAGCGCACCTTGACGCCGTTGTCGGCCAGGTAATCGGTCAGCTGCTCGGCCATGCGCTTGGTCAGCGTCGTGATCAGCACGCGCTCGTGCTTGTCGACGCGCTCGCGGATCTCCTGCAGCACGTCGTCGACCTGCGTCGTCGCGGGACGCACCTCGATCTCGGGGTCGACGAGGCCGGTGGGGCGCACGACCTGCTCGACGACCTGCCCCGAATGCTGCTGCTCGTACGCCGCCGGCGTCGCGCTGACGAAGATCGCCTGGCGCATCTTCTTCTCGAACTCGTCGAACTTCAGCGGCCGGTTGTCGAGCGCGCTCGGCAGCCGGAAGCCGTACTCGACGAGCGTCGTCTTGCGCGCGCGGTCGCCGTTGTACATGCCGCCGAGCTGGCCGATCAGCACGTGGCTCTCGTCGAGGAACATCAGCGCGTCGCCGGGCAGGTAGTCCACCAGCGTCGACGGCGGCTCGCCGGGCGCGGCGCCGCTCAGGTGCCGCGTGTAGTTCTCGATGCCCTTGCAGTGGCCCACCTCCTGCAGCATCTCGAGGTCGAAGCGCGTGCGCTGCTCGAGCCGCTGCGCCTCGACGAGCTTGCCGGCGGCCACCAGCTCGGCGGCGCGCTCGCGCAGCTCGGCCTTGATGCCCTCGATCGCGCGCAGCACCTGCTCGCGCGGCGTCACGTAGTGGCTCGACGGGTAGACGACGAAGCGCGGCACCTTCTGGCGGATGCGCCCGGTCAGCGGGTCGAACAGGGACAGCGACTCGACCTCGTCGTCGAACAGCTCGACGCGGATCGCGAGCTCGCTGTGCTCGGCCGGGAAGATGTCGATCTGGTCGCCGCGCACGCGGAACGTGCCGCGCGAGAAGTCGGTCTCGTTGCGCGTGTACTGCATGCGGATCAGCTGTGCGATCACGTCGCGCTGGCCGATGCGGTCGCCCACGCGCACGATGAAGCGCATCTGCGTGTAGTCCTCGGGCTTGCCGATGCCGTAGATCGCGCTGACGGTGGCCACCACCACCACGTCGCGCCGCTCGAGGATGCTCTTGGTGGCCGACAGCCGCATCTGCTCGATGTGCTCGTTGATCGAGCTGTCCTTCTCGATGAACAGGTCGCGCTGCGGCACGTAGGCCTCGGGCTGGTAGTAGTCGTAGTAGCTGACGAAGTACTCGACGGCGTTCTTCGGGAAGAACTCGCGGAACTCGCTGTACAGCTGCGCGGCCAGCGTCTTGTTCGGCGCGAACACGATCGCCGGACGGCCCAGCCGCGCGATCACGTTGGCCATCGTGAACGTCTTGCCGCTGCCGGTGACGCCGAGCAGCGTCTGGTAGCTCAGCCCGTCGCGCACGCCGTCGACGAGCTGCGCGATCGCGGTGGGCTGGTCGCCCGCCGGCGGGTACGGCTGGAAGAGCTGGAACGGCGAGTCCGGGAACGAGACGAACTCGCCCGCCGGCGCGTCGGCCACCGGGGCTTCGGTCACGGTCGGTTCGGCCATCGGGGTTTCCCTGTACGACTCACTAAAATGCGGGCATCGAGCGCGTCGGCAAGCGCCGCCGAACCCGACAGCCTAACGCAGCCGCCGCCGGCGCGCTGCGCACCCCCTCCCGCCACCCTGCCAGGAATCACCATGTCCTTGTTTGCCGCCGTCGAGATGGCCCCGCGCGACCCCATCCTCGGCCTGAACGAGCAGTTCGCCGCCGACACGAAGCCGAACAAGGTCAACCTCGGCGTCGGCGTCTACACCGACGAGAACGGCAAGCTGCCGCTGCTCGCCTGCGTGCAGGCGGCCGAGAAGCAGCTGATGGAGGCACCCAAGCCGCGCGGCTACCTGCCGATCGACGGCATCGCCGCGTACGACAAGGCGGTGCAGGGCCTCGTCTTCGGCGCCGACAGCGAGGCCGTCGCGTCGGGGCGCATCGCCACCGTGCAGGCGCTCGGCGGCACCGGCGGGCTCAAGGTGGGCGCCGACTTCCTGCGCAAGGTCAAGCCCGGCGCGAAGGTGCTGATCAGCGACCCCAGCTGGGAGAACCACCGCGCCCTGTTCACCAACGCCGGCTTCGTCGTCGAGACCTATCCGTACTACGACGCCGCGACGCGCGGGGTGGACTTCCCCGCGATGCTGGCGGCGCTGAACGCCGCGCCGGCCGGCACCATCGTCGTGCTGCACGCGTGCTGCCACAACCCCACCGGCGCCGACCTGACGCCGGCGCAGTGGGCGCAGGTCGTCGACGCCGTCAAGGCGCGCGGCCTGGTGGCCTTCATCGACATGGCCTACCAGGGCTTCGGCGACGGCATCGCCGAGGACGGCGCCGCGGTGCGCCAGTTCCTCGCCAGCGGCCTCGACTTCTTCGTCGCGACGTCGTTCTCGAAGAGCTTCTCGCTGTACGGCGAGCGCGTCGGCGCGCTGAGCGTGGTGTGCGACAGCAAGGACGAAGCCGCGCGCGTGTTGAGCCAGCTGAAGATCGTGATCCGCACGAACTACAGCAACCCGCCGACGCACGGCGCCCAGGTCGTGGCCACCGTGCTGACGACGCCGGCGCTGCGCGCGCAATGGGAGCAGGAGCTCGCCGGCATGCGCCAGCGCATCAAGGCGATGCGCGAGGCGCTGAAGACGAAGCTGGAAGCCGCCGGCGTGCCGGGCGACCTGGGCTACATCACCCGCCAGAAGGGCATGTTCAGCTACTCGGGCATGAGCGCGGCGCAGATGCAGCGGCTGCGCAGCGAGTTCGGCATCTACGGCGTCGACTCGGGACGCATCTGCGTGGCCGCACTCAACGAGCACAACCTCGACGCCGTCGCCAGCGCGATCGCGCAGGTGATGCGCGGCTGAACCGGCCCCGCAGCTGCCGGCGACCGGCTGTCGCCTGCGCGACAGGCAGGCGCGCTCGGCGCGCCTGGTCTCCGTGTTTTCTCGCTTTTGGCGCACCGCGTCGCGCGGCAGCATCGTTTCCGGACGATAATGTTGCACTGCACAACGATGGGCCGGGACTGTCAGGCTGGGATCAGCCGCGGCGCCCCATCCTGCGGGCAGGCCCGACGACGGAGGACGCCCCGATGCTGTACCAGCTCTACGAAACCCAGCGCGCGCTGATGGCGCCGTTCTCCGAGTTCGCCAGCGCCTCGGCCAAGCTGTACAACCACCCGCTGTCGCCGTTCACGCACACGCCGATGGCGCAGCGCATCGCCGCCGGCTTCGACCTGCTGCACCGCCTGGCCAAGGACTACGAGAAGCCCGCGTTCGGCATCACGACGGTGCGCGTCGGGGGCGTCGACGTCGCGGTGCAGGAACAGGTGGCGATCAAGAAGCCGTTCTGCCGCCTGCTGCGCTTCAAGCGCTTCAGCGACGACCACGACGCGCTCGCGCGCATGAAGACGCAGCCCACCGTGCTCGTCGTGGCTCCCTTGTCGGGCCACCACTCGACGCTGCTGCGCGACACGGTGCGCAGCCTGCTGCAGGACCACAAGGTGTTCATCACCGACTGGACCGACGCGCGCATGGTGCCGCTCGAGGACGGACCGTTCCACCTGCACGACTACGTGCACTACGTGCAGGAGTTCATCCGCCACATCGGCCCCGGCGTGCACGTGATGTCGGTGTGCCAGCCCACGGTGCCGGTGCTCGCCGCGGTGTCGCTGATGGCCAGCGCCGGCGAGCCGACGCCGCGCACGATGACGATGATGGGCGGCCCGATCGACGCGCGCAGGTCGCCCACCGCGGTCAACAACCTGGCGATGAACAAGAGCCACAGCTGGTTCGAGAACAACGTCATCTACCGCGTGCCGCCGAACTACCCCGGCGCCGGGCGTGCCGTCTACCCGGGCTTCCTGCAGCACACCGGCTTCGTCGCGATGAACCCCGACCGGCACCTGAGCTCGCACTACGACTACTTCCTCGACCTGATCCGCGGCGACGGCGACAGCGCCGACGCGCACCGCCAGTTCTACGACGAGTACAACGCCGTGCTCGACATGCCGGCCGAGTACTATCTCGACACGATCAAGACCGTGTTCCAGGACTTCGCGCTCGTCAACGGCACCTGGCGGGTCAAGGGCGAGCTGGTGCGCCCGCAGGACATCACCGCCACCGCGCTGCTGACCGTCGAGGGCGAACTCGACGACATCTCGGGCGCCGGGCAGACCAAGGCCGCGCACGCGCTGTGCACCGGCATCGCGGTCGAGCACCAGTTCCACTACGACGTCCCGGGCGCCGGCCACTACGGCATCTTCTCGGGCCGTCGCTGGCGCGAGATGGTCTACCCGCGCGTGCGCGACTTCATCGCCAACTTCCACGGCGCCCACCCCGGCGACGTGCCGCGGCCGATCAAGATGGTCGAGGTGCCGGGCGCACCGCACGTGCCGCCGGGCACGCCGCCGCGCGCGCGCCGTCGCGTCGGCGCGAAGGCCGCCGCCGGCAAGAAGACCGCCGCGCGACGCACCAAGCGCTGAGCACCCGGTCGCCCACGGCGGCACCACGCGCCGCTCGATAATCGGGCGGTGACGTTCACCGCCGCCCCGCCCACGTCGCTCGCCGACGCGATCGACGCCGTGCTGCCGCAGACGCAGTGCACGCGCTGCGGCTACCCCGACTGCCGCAGCTACGCCGAGGCGATCGCCCGCGGTGACGCGCCGATCAACCAGTGCCCGCCCGGCGGCGCCGAGGGCATCCGCCGGCTCGCCGCCGCCACCGGCCGGCCCGTGACCGCCCTGAACCCGGCGCACGGCACCGAGGGCCCGCGCGCGGTGGCCGTGATCGACGAGGCCTGGTGCATCGGCTGCACGCTGTGCATCAAGGCCTGCCCGGTCGACTGCATCGCCGGCGCGAGCAAGCGCATGCACACCGTGATCGAGGACGACTGCACCGGCTGCGAGCTGTGCGTGCCGGCCTGCCCCGTCGACTGCATCGCGATGCTGCCCGTGACCGGCACGCGCACCGGCTGGGACGCGTGGAGCCCCGCACAGGCCGCCGCGGCGCGCGAGCACTACGCCTTCCACCGCTGGCGCCTCGAGCGCGAGCGGCGCGAGAACGACGAGCGCCTGGCCGCGAAGGCGCAGGCCAAGCTCGCCGACCTCGAGCAGCACAGCCGGCTGACCGACCCCGAGATGCTGGCCAAGAAGCGCGCCGTGATCGAGGCCGCGCTCGCGCGCGCCCGCGCGCGCCGGCAGGAGCCGACATGAAGCCCGAAGACATCGAGCCGTTCTTCGCGACGCTGAAGGCGGCCAACCCGACGCCGACCACCGAGCTCGAGTTCACGACGCCGTTCGAGCTGCTCGCCGCCGTGCTGCTGTCGGCACAGGCCACCGACGTCAGCGTCAACAAGGCCACGCGACCGCTGTTCGCGGTCGCGAACACGCCGCAGAAGATGCTCGCGCTCGGCCCCGACGGCGTGGCCGAGTACATCAAGACGATCGGGCTGTACCGCAACAAGGCCAGGCACCTCGTCGCGACCTGTCGCTTCCTCGTCGAGCGCCACGGCGGCGAGGTGCCGCGCTCGCGCGAGGCGCTCGAGGCGCTGCCCGGCGTCGGACGCAAGACGGCCAACGTCGTGCTCAACGTGGCGTTCGGCGAACCGACGATCGCGGTCGACACGCACATCTTCCGCGTCGCCAACCGCACGGGTCTCGCGCCGGGCACGACACCGCACGCGGTCGAGATGGCGCTGCTCGAACGCGTGCCGCCGCAGTACCTGCACGACGCGCACCACTGGCTGATCCTGCACGGGCGCTACGTGTGCACCGCGCGTGCCCCGCAGTGCGAACGCTGCGCCGTGCGCCGATGGTGCGACACCGGCCGCCGCGCGCCCGCCAGCTGAGACGCCGGCGCAGCCGATCGCTCGCCGGCAGGGGCTGGACTCGGCCCGTTGCGTTCTTTTGCCGACATGCGCCTGCTCAGATCGGCGGCGGGCACGCGGCGCGGGCATGCGTTCTCCAGCCCGCCTCGCGCGGCATCGTCCCCGCACTGCACCGGTCGTGCCGTCAGTCGCGACGCGCCCTGCCGCGGGCGTGGCGAGCGCGAATGGGGCCTGCGCCCGCACGCCCACGCCACGTGCCGTTCCCACGCTTGCGCACTGCACGCGCGAGCAGGTCGCCGACGGTAGAGCGCAGGGCGATGGCGGTACCTGCGGGCGCAGGCCCCATTCGCGCTCGCGCCAGCGGTCGCAGTGAGCAGCCAGTGCCGACCGCGCCGGCCGTAGCGGGGCACGACGTCGATGCGCGAGGTGGGCCGGAGAACGCAGGTGCCGGCCGAGCGCGCTGGCGAGGCTCATGCAGGCGGGGCGATTCAGCGGTAGGGGCGCGGCAGCGCATCCGTGGACGATCGGTAGGACGCCTGCCGCCAAAGTCGGCACGACGCGGCGCCCGAGCCGCGAGAGAAGCCGACCATGCCGATGCCACCACTGCTCCCCGCCTGGCTTGCCCGCTGGCAGGCCGCCCTCCACGTGCGCCTGCGCCGACGGCGGCGGGTACCGGCATGCAACCGCGGGGCTGCCGCCCCGCGCCGCCATGGTGCCCGCGTGCGCTGCGCGCTGGCGCCGCTGAGCGAGCCGCCGGCCACCCCGCGTCTGCGGGGGACGAGCCCATTGGTGGGTGATCGGTAAGAGCCCGAAACCCAAGCTGGCGCCAGATTCACACACCCCCAAGGAGACGTGATGCTCGAATGCCTACGGATACGGCGGGCGGCCGCCTCGCTGGCTGCCGGCCTGCTGGTCGCGACCACGGGGGTGGCCCACGCCGGCCCCGTGCTGTTCAACTTTTCCGGCTCGCTGCAGACGTTCGACGTCACCGAGCCCGGCGATTACCGCATCGTGGCGGCCGGTGCGGCGGGAGGCACCGTCCAGAGCGGTGGGGCGAGCGGGCTGGGGGCGTGGGCGGAGGCCGTCTTCACGTTCAATGGAACGGAGCAGCTCCAGATCATCGTGGGCGGACGGCCGGGGCTCACGACCGACGCCGCTGGCGGCGGCGGCGGGAGTTTCGTGTTCCTGCCCCCCGACCCGAACGTGCTCCTCGGGTTGCCCATTCCCCTCGTCGTCGGCGGCGGGGGTGGCGGAGCCATCTTCTCTCAGGTCGGCGACATCTCGGGCCGCAACGCTTCGCTCGGGCCCAACGGCACGGCTCGCGTGGGAACCTTTGGTGGCGTGGGCGGCACGGGCGGCACGGGGGGCGTGGCTGGCTCCAGCTCTACCGGACCTGGTTCTGGCGCCGGCGGTGGCGGAGGCTTCTTCACGGGCGGCGGCGGGAGTCCCCAAGGCACGTCCAGGGGAGGCGAGGCCGCGATCCTCGGCGGCGACGGTGGCGAGGGATTTCAGGATGGTGGTTTCGGTGGCGGTGGCGCGGCGGTCTTCTTCGCTGGCGGTGGCGGGTACAGCGGCGGGGGCGGCGGGGGCAGCGACGCTGGCGGCGGCGGTGGCGGGGGTGGCGGCTCCTTCGTCAACGAGGACTTCGGGGGTTACATCCCGAGCAGCAGCGTGTTCAAGCTGCTCGGCGAGAGCAGCCACGGCTTCGTCGTGATCGAGTTCCTGGGCCGCGGCAGCGGTACGCCCGTGCCGCTGCCCGGGACGCTCGCGCTCGCCGGACTGGCCGGCTTGGCGCTGATCGCCACGCGACGTCGCTCGTCGCGCCGCTGACACTCTCGGAAGTTCTCCCGCCGCTCACCCGTGCACGGCCGTACCCGTGCGGGCGGCCGCGCGCTTGGCAGTCTTGGGCGCGGCCGTTCGGGCTGCCGGCACAGGCCGCACATGGCCACACGAAGCCTGCAGGCTCTGGTGTGGACGCAAGCGGGCGGCGGATGCTGCCGGCGTGGAAGGATCAGTCCTGCCTAGCTGCGCGCTGGCTGCGACTCAGAGCCAACCCAGGGCCGAAGCGGCGGCACGCAGCAGCGCCCCGTCGCGATGCCAGACCACCGCGTGCGCCGCCGCCG
>JBBION010000118.1:0-8896 GCA_037443345.1 Rubrivivax sp.
ACCGCCGCCGCCGAGAGCCTGCCGCCGGCGTGGCTCGCGCAGCTCGCGCCGGGCGGGCGCCTCGTCGCGCCGATCGGCGAGCGCCACGGCGCGCAGGACCTGCAGGTCTGGCGCAAGGACGCCGCCGGCGTCGTCACGCAGCAGCGCTCGCTCGCGGTGCGCTTCGTCCCGCTGCTCGACGCCGCGCCCTGACCCCGGGCGCGGCGGCGCGGCACGCTGGTACGCGGCTTGCACCGAGACGGCGCCACCTTGCCGCCGATGCCCCTCCTGTCCGACCTGCCGCCGATGTGCAGCGCCCACGACGCCGCCCCCGCAGCCGTCCCGTCAGCCCCCCCGGCAGCCGCCGCGCTGCCGGCGAGCGCCGGCGCGGGCGCCGACGGCTGGCACGAGCGGCTGTCGCTGCTGCTCGAGTCGACCGGCGACGGCATCTACGGCATCGACGACGCCGGCCGCTGCACGTTCATCAACCGTGCCGGTGCGCGCATGCTCGGCTGGCGCACCGAAGAGGTGCTCGGGCGCAACATGCACGACCTGATCCACCACCGGCACGCCGACGGCTCGCCGTACCCCGAGCGCGACTGCCCGATCTTCAACGCGTTCCGCCAGGGGCTGCCGTGCCGCATCGACAGCGAGGTGCTGTGGCGCGCCGACGGCACGTCGTTCCCGGCCGAGTACTCGTCGTACCCGATCGTGCAGGACGGACGGCTGACCGGCGCCGTCGTGACCTTCGTCGACATCACGCAGCGCAAGCGCCACGAGGAACTGCTGCGCCAGGCGCGCGACGAGCTGGAGAAGCGGGTGGCCGAGCGCACGGCCGAGCTGTCGGCCGCGCTCGGCCAGCTGCGCGAGCTGGCCGCCTATTCCGAGACGGTGCGCGAGGACGAGCGCACGCGCATCGCGCGCGAGATCCACGACGAGCTCGGCTCGCTGCTGGTGGCGCTGAAGATGGACGTCGACTGGCTCGCCCGACGCGTCGACGACCGCCCGCCACTGGCGGCCAAGTGCCACGGCATGGGGCGGTTGATCGACACCGCGGTCGACAACGTCGGGCGCATCATCACCGACCTGCGCCCGAGCATCCTCGACCACCAGGGGCTGTGGGCCGCCCTCGAGTGGCAGGCGCAGGAGTTCGCCGGCAGCGCCGAGCTCGACGCCGACATCCAGGTCGTCGTGCCCGCCGACGCCGTCGCGCCGCAGGGCGGGCAGGCCACCGCGGTGTTCCGCATCTTCCAGGAGATCCTCAGCAACGTCGCGCGCCACGCCAGGGCACGGCAGGTGTCGATCCGCATCGACGTCGACCCGCCGCCCGGCCCGGTGCTGTACATCGAGGTGCGCGACGACGGCGTCGGCGCCGCGCCCGACGCGCTGAACCACCCGCGCAGCTACGGCGTGATGGGCATGCGCGAGCGCGCGCGCCACTTCGGCGGGCGGCTGACGATCGACAGCGCCCCCGGCCAGGGCACGCGCGTGCGGCTCGTGATGCCGGTCGAAGAGACCCCGACGTGATCCGCGTGCTGATCTGCGACGACCACGTGATCGTGCGCCAGGGCATCAAGCAGATCCTCGCCGACGCGCCCGACATCGAGCTTGCCGGCGAGGCCGCCGACGGCCCCGAGGCGCTGGCCTGGGTCCGGCGCGCCGCGGCCGACGGCACGCGGCCCGACGTCGTGCTGCTCGACATCGCCATGCCCAAGCGCGACGGCCTGGACGTCCTCAAGGCGCTGAAGGACGAGTTCCCGAAGCTGCCCGTGCTGATGCTCAGCACCTATCCCGACCGCCAGTACGCGGTGCGCAGCCTCAAGCTCGGCGCGGCCGGCTACCTCAACAAGAGCGCCGACTCGGAGCAGATGATCGAGGCGATCCGCAAGGTCGCCGCCGGCGGCCTGTTCATCACGCCGGCGATCGCCGAGCAGCTGGCCACGGCACTGGGCGCCGGCGCGAGCCGGCCGTCGCACGAGCAGCTGTCGCACCGCGAGTACCAGGTCTTCCGCCTGCTCGCCGCCGGACGCAGCGTCGGCGAGATCGCCGAGCAGCTCGTGCTGTCGCCGAACACGGTGAGCACGTACCGCGCGCGCATCCTCGAAAAGACCGGCGCGCGCAACGACGTCGAGCTGGCGCTGTACGCGGTGAGGCAGGATCTGCAGACCGCCTGAGTTGCGCTGCGCTGGCGCGGGGCGGGGGGTGTCGGCTGCCGGTCCGTTGCGATCGACAAGCGCCCGCCAGGCCTGCGGAGGTGGTGGCGGCAGGGCGACGGCGGCACCTGCGTGCTCCGGCCCACGCTCGCGCGGCACCGTCGTGCCCTGCCATGGCCCGATCGGTGGGCACCGGCTTCGCCCTCACCAGGTCGGCGCAAGCGCGAATGGGGCCTGCGCCCGCAGGTGCCCCCATCACCCTGCACTCCACCGGGGGGCGGCCTGCACGCACATGCGGTGCGTCAACGTCGGGACAGCGCGTGGCGTGGGCGTGCGGGCGCAGGCCCCATTCGCGCTCGCCACCACCTTGGCAGGGCACCACGGCTCCAACGGGACGACGAAGGCAGGCTGCAGACGGCGGCGCGCGAGCGTGGGCCGGAGAACGCATGCCCGCGCCGCGCGCCACACACGACCCGTTGCAGGAGGGGGTTCGACAGCAGCCCTCACGAGCCGGTCGACGAACTCGCCTCCCGCGGAGGCGACTGCGCACGCGACCACCTTGTAGGGCTGGCACTACAAGCCGTCGCCGCACGCACCACAACGGATTCGTCGCCCGCGCGATGGTGTGCACGGCCCTTGCTTTCTACGATCGTTCCCACGATCCGCAAGGAGCTGTCATGAGCGACGACCGCCGCAACGCCTACGACCCCTACGACGCCGACCGCCCGCTGATGCTGCGCTGTGCGTGCGGCGAAGACCACGCGCCGCAGGACCACGGCAAGGCTGCCACGACGCAGGTCACGCAGGCCGTGAGCGAGGAACAGCTCGGCCGCGAATTCGTCGAGGCCTCGCTCGTCAAGGCGCTGTTCCCGCACGAGCCGATCCGCCGCGCGTTCCTGAAGGCCGTGGGCCGCAGGACGGCGATGGCGGCGATCGCCAGCGTGCTGCCGGTGGCGTCGCTGCAGGCGATGGCGCAGGAGCGCCGCACGCCCGAGAAGAAGGATCTGAAGATCGGCTTCATCGCGATCACCTGCGCGAGCCCGCTGATCATGGCCGACCCGCTGGGCTTCTACCGCCAGCAGGGGTTGAGCGTGCAGCTGATGAAGACGGCCGGCTGGGCGCTGATCCGCGACAAGATGCTCAACAAGGAGCACGACGCGTCGCACTTCCTGAGCCCGATGCCGCTGGCGATCTCGCTCGGCCTGGGCTCGACGCAGGTGCCGATGCGCGTCGCGACGATCCAGAACGTCAACGGCCAGGCCATCGTGCTGGCCAACAAGCACAAGGACAACCGCGACCCGAAGAACTGGAAGGGCTTCCGCTTCGCGATCCCGTTCGAGCACAGCATCCACAACTACCTGCTGCGCTACTACCTCGCCGAGCACGGCCTGAACCCCGACACCGACGTGCAGCTGCGCGTGACGCCGCCGCCCGAGATGGTGGCCAACCTGCGCGCCGGCAACATCGACGGCTTCCTCGGCCCCGACCCGTTCAACCAGCGCGCCGTCTACGACGAGGTCGGCTTCATCCACATCCTGTCGCGCGAGATCTGGGACGGCCACCCCTGCTGCGCGTTCGGCGTCAGCGAGGCCTTCATCAAGGAAAGCCCGAACACCTACGCGGCCCTCTTCCGCGCCGTGCTGACCGCCGCCGCGATGGCGCGCGAGGCGCGCAACCGCGAGCTGATCGCCAAGGTCATCGCGCCGCCGCAGTACCTGAACCAGCCCGAGGCGGTGCTGACGCAGGTGCTCACCGGCCGCTTCGCCGATGGCCTGGGCAACGTGCGCAACGTGCCCGAGCGCGCCGACTTCGACCCCGTGCCGTGGCAGAGCATGGCCGTGTGGATGATGACGCAGATGCAGCGCTGGGGCTACCTGAAGGGCGACGTCAACTACCGCCAGATCGCCGAGCAGGTGTTCCTGCTGACCGACGCGAAGAAGTACATGAAGGAGCTCGGCCAGCCGGTGCCCGACGGCGCGTACAAGAAGTTCAAGGTGATGGGCAAGGAGTTCGACCCGGCCAAGCCCGCCGACTACCTGAAGTCGTTCCCCATCCACCGCATGGCCTGAGCGGGCACGGCGATGACGACGACCCGTTCGCAGTCGCTGAAGGCGGCGCTGCTGTCGCTGCTGCTGCTGGCCACCCTCGTCGGCGTGTGGTACCTCGCCACGAAGCCGAAGACGGTGGCCGGCGCGGCCGTCACGCTGACGGCCGAGGAGATCGAGTACGCCAAGCTGATGGGCAAGGACGTGTCGGCGCTCGCCGCCGGCACGCAGACCAAGAGCAGCGGCTTCCCGACGCCGGCACAGCTCGGCGAGACCGTCGTCGAGCAGCTGTCTCGCCCGTTCTACGACAACGGCCCGAACGACAAGGGCATCGGCGTGCAGCTCGCGCACTCGCTGGCTCGCGTCGCGGCCGGCTTCGCGATCGCGGCGCTGGTGGCGATCCCGCTGGGCTTCGTGATCGGCATGAGCCCGCTGCTGTACCGCGCGCTCGACCCGTTCATCCAGGTGCTCAAGCCGATCTCGCCGCTGGCGTGGATGCCGCTGGCCCTCTACACGATCAAGGACTCGTCGATCTCGGGCGTGTTCGTGATCTTTATCTGCTCGGTGTGGCCGATGCTGATCAACACCGCGTTCGGGGTGGCCGGCGTGCGCCGCGAGTGGCTCAACGTCGCCAAGACGCTCGAGGTGCGGCCCTTGCGCAAGGCGTTCGAGGTGATCCTGCCCGCCGCGGCGCCGACGATCCTCACCGGCATGCGCATCAGCATGGGCATCGCGTGGCTGGTGATCGTCGCCGCCGAGATGCTGGTGGGCGGCACCGGCATCGGCTACTTCGTCTGGAACGAGTGGAACAACCTTGCGCTGACGAACGTGATCTTCGCGATCCTCGTGATCGGCGTCGTCGGCATGGGCCTCGACGCCATGTTCGCGCGCATGCAGAAGGCGGTGACCTATGTCGAGTGACACCCACGAGCGCCCGTTCCTGCAGGTGCAGGGACTGGCCAAGACCTACCCGGGTGCGGCCGAGCCGGTGTTCGACGGCGTCAACTTCGGCATCGCCAAGGGCGAGTTCGTCTGCATCATCGGCCACTCGGGCTGCGGCAAGACGACGATCCTCAACGTGCTCGCCGGCCTCGAGACGGCGAGCGGCGGCGCCGTCATCATGGACGGCCGCGAGGTCGCGGGGCCGAGCCTGGACCGTGGCGTCGTGTTCCAGGGTCACGCGCTGATGCCGTGGCTGACGGTGCGCAAGAACATCGCGTTCGCGGTGCGCAGCAAGTGGCCCGACTGGAGCGCCGCGCAGGTCGACGCGCAGGTCGAGAAGTACGTCGCGATGGTCGGCCTCGCGCACGCGATCGACAAGAAGCCGGCGCAGCTGTCGGGCGGCATGAAGCAGCGCGTGGGCATCGCGCGCGCGTTCGCGATCCAGCCCAAGATGCTGCTGCTCGACGAGCCGTTCGGCGCGCTCGACGCGCTCACGCGCGGCACGATCCAGGACGAGTTGCTGAAGATCTGCGCCGAGACGCACCAGACGGTGTTCATGATCACGCACGACGTCGACGAGGCCATCCTGCTTGCCGACACGATCCTGCTGATGAGCAACGGCCCGCGTGCGCGGGTGGCCGAGATCGTGCGCAACCCGCTGCCGCGCCGTCGTGAGGGCGGGCGCCAGCGCGCCACGCTGCACCACGAGCCGCTGTTCTACGCGGTGCGCAACCACCTGGTCGACTTCCTCGTCAGCCGTTCGAAGACGTTGGCGCACGGCCAGGCGCCCGAGTTCCCGCCCGAGGTGCACCCCGGCGTCGAGCCGGAGCCCGAGCCCGACACCCCGCTGCCGCGCCCGACGGCGCGTCCCGCGCTGCAGCGCGTGGCCTGAACCCAACCCGATTTCCCCCTGTCACGAGGACCGAAGGAGAGAACCCGATGAGCCGTCTCGAAGTCACCGAAAAGATCGTCACCACCAAGGTCGCCAAGGGCCTGAAGTGGGCCGACGTGGCCGCCAAGGTCGGCCTGAGCAAGGAGTGGGTCACGGCCGCGTGCCTGGGCCAGATGACGCTCAACGCCGAGCAGGCCGACGTCGTCGCCGAGATCTTCGGCCTCACGCCGGACGAGAAGAAGTGGCTGATGGTCGTGCCGTACAAGGGCTCGCTGCCGACCTCGGTGCCCACCGACCCGCTGATCTACCGCTTCTACGAGCTCGTCAACGTCTACGGCACGACGTTCAAGGAGCTGATCCACGAGGAGTTCGGCGACGGCATCATGAGCGCGATCGACTTCAAGATGGACTTGAAGCGCGAGCCCAACCCCGCGGGCGACCGCGTGTCGATCACGATGTCGGGCAAGTTCCTGCCCTACAAGACCTACTGACCGCGACGCGCTGCGCGCGCACGGTCAGCGTCGCCGGGTTCGAGCGGGCACCGCGTGCGCGGTGCCGCTCGACCCGGCGGGCCTGGCGGCCTGGCCGCCATCGTCAGTCTCGGAGTTCTTCGTGGGCGACATCCGTCCGCCAGTGCCGCCGTTCACGGTCGAGTCGGCCACGCAGAAGGTGCGCATGGCCGAGGACGCGTGGAACACGCGCGACCCCGACGTCGTCGTGCGCGTCTACACGCCCGACACGCAGTGGCGCAACCGCGCCGAGTTCCCGCGCGGGCGCGACGAGGTGCGCGCCTTCCTGCAGCGCAAGTGGGCACGCGAGCTCGACTACCGGCTGATCAAGGAGCTGTGGGCCTGCGCCGGGCCGCGCATCGCGGTGCGCTTCGCCTACGAGTGGCACGACGACTCGGGCCAGTGGTTGCGCAGCTACGGCAACGAGAACTGGGAGTTCACCGAGCATGGGCTGATGGCGCGGCGCTTCGCGAGCATCAACGACCTGCCGATCCGCCAGGCCGACCGCCTGTTCCATTGGCCGCTCGGCCGCCGGCCCGACGACCACCCCGGGCTGAGCGACCTCGGCCTGTAGCCCCGGCGCGGCGCGCGCCGTGCCCCGCCGACGGGCACGGCCCTTGCTGAATGTCGGCCTTGCCTCTCTTGCACCCCTCCACTTCACGACGAGGATGACCATGACCCCTGTGATCGGACGCCGCCGGGCCCTGCAGGCCGGCCTCGCGGGCGCGCTCGCCGCGCCGGCCGTCGCCCACGCGCAGCAGACCTTCAACTGGAAGATGACGAGCGCCTACGGCAAGGGCTCGCCGTTCTACATGGAAGGCCCCGGCAGCGCGACCGACCTCGCGCGGCGCATCGAGGCGATGTCCAACGGCCGCATCAGGATCCAGGTCTTCGGCGCCGGCGAGCTGATCCCCGCGCTCGAGGGCTTCGACGCCGTGCGCGCCGGCACCGTCGAGATGAACCACGCCAACGCCTACTTCTGGACGGGCAAGACCGCCGCCGCGCAGTACTTCACCGCGGTGCCGTTCGGGCTGAACTTCCAGGGCATCAACGGCTGGCTCTACGACGGCGGCGGCCAGGCGCTGTACGACGAGGTCTACGCGCCGTTCGGCCTCAAGGGGCTGGCCTGCGGCAACACCGGCGTGCAGATGACCGGCTGGTTCAAGAAGGAGGTGCGCGGCATCGACGACCTCAAGGGCCTGAAGATGCGCATCCCCGGCCTCGCGGGGCGCGTCTATGCCGCGCTCGGCGTCGACGTGCGGCTGCTGCCCGCCGGCGAGATCTTCCCCGCGCTCGAGCGCGGCGTGATCGACGCCGCCGAGTTCGTCGGCCCGTTCCTCGACCGGCGCCTGGGCCTGCAGAAGGCCGCCAAGTACTACTACACGACCGGCTGGCACGAGAGCTCGACGGTATCGGAACTGCTGATCCACAAGGCCGCGTGGGATCGCCTGCCCGCCGACCTGAAGGCCATCGTCGAGAACGCCTGCGCCGCGTGCAACGTGATCAGCGAGGCCTGGTGCCAGCGCAACAACGCCGACGCGATGGACGACCTCGTCAAGAACCAGGGCGTGATCGCGCGCCCGCTGCCCGACCCCGTGCTCAGGCGGCTGCGCGAAGTCACCAACGACGTGCTCAACGAGGCCGCGGCGAAGGACCCGCTCACCAAGAAGGTGCACGACTCGTACATGGCCTACAAGAAGAAGTTCGATGCGTGGTCGACCTACAGCGAAGGCCCGTACCACGAGAAGATCCTGACGGCCTGAAGTGAACCTCCCCCTACGCGCTTCGCGCGCCCCCTCCCGAGGAGGGGGCGCCGCCAGCGGACCGGCGAAGCCGGATCCGCGGCGGCCGCTTGAAACCTCCCTGTTCATCGGTCGTGGGTGCGTTGGGTACGTCAAGCAAAGCTGATTCCGTCATGAACGACCAGCCTCCTGCCGGCGCGACGCCGGCGGGCGGCGCGCCGCTGCGCGGGCCGGACAACGGCTTCGTCGCCGTCGTCGAGCGCGCCGTCGACCTCGTGGGCCGCGCCGCGGCCTGGCTCACGCTGGCCATCGTGCTGCTGATGGCCGCCAACGTGCTGCTGCGCTACGCGTTCAGCATCGGCTCGGTGTGGTCGCAGGAGCTCGAGTGGCACCTGCTCGCGCCGCTGGTGCTGTTCGGCATGACGTACGCGCTGCTCAAGGGCGACCACGTGCGCGTCGACGTGTTCTACGCGCGCATGACGCCGCGCGGTCGCGCGGCCGTTGACCTGCTGTCGGCGCTGCTCGCGGTCGCGCTGGCGGTGCTCGTGATCCGCTACTCGATCCCGTACGTGCAGCAGAGCCACGCGATCGGCGAGATCTCGCCCGACCCCGGCGGGCTCACGCACCGCTGGCT
>JBBION010000119.1:0-8880 GCA_037443345.1 Rubrivivax sp.
CCGACAGCAGGTCGATGCGCGTCACGGCCTCGCCCTGGCCGCGTGCCTGCAGCACCGCGCCGCTGCCCGCGAATTCGCGGTCGTCCTGCGGGGTGCCGTCGACGAACCAGCCGTGGCCGGCCGCGTCGTCGTCGAGCGTGATCACGCCGTCGTGGTACAGCGCCAGCTCGCCGCCTTCGAGGTCGGCGACCTCGAGCTTCAGGCCGCGCAGCGCCGCCAGGTGCATGGCGTCCTCGACCAGCGACCAGCGCCGCACCGCCTCGTCGAACAGCGGCGAGGCCGCGTCGACCGTCAGGCCGTCGGTCGGCACCGGCGCGCGCAGCGCCGTGAGCGTCTGCTGCGCCGCCGGGATCGACGGGTCGTTGGTGCGCACGGTCACGGTGTCGAAGCTCGCCGTGCCGCCGCGCGCGTACAGGCCGAAGCGGCCGTCGACGCCGATCGCGTTGAAGACGAAGCCGATCGCCGCCTGGTCGTTGAGCGTCACGCTCACCGCCGCGCCGCGGATCGACACGCCGAGCTTGTAGTCGGCGCTGGCGACCAGCGTCGTGTTGGCCACCGTCGCGTCGACGAACCAGCCGGCCGCGGTGCGGTGGCCGATCACGATGCGCTTGGCAGCCACGTCGACCGTGGCGAACTTGAAGTCGGTGTCGCTGTAGCGGTCGAACACGATGCCGGCGCTGCCGGCGGTGCGCAGCGTCGCGCTCAGCTCGAGCAGCGAGCTGGTCGCCATCTGCGTCACGCCGGAGACGTTCAGCAGCTGGATCGCCGTGTCGCTGCCACCGGCCGGCGTGCCCGCGAGCCGGCCGCCCGCCGCCCACGTGCCCGTGGCCGAGCCCGCCACCGCGGTGACCATGGGTCCGGCGCCGGTCGTGAAGTCGTCGGTGCGCGTCACCGTGGCCGCCGGGGGCACCACCTGCACGCTGACGTTGTCGATCGCGCCGCGCGAGCGGTTGCTGCCGAAGCCCACCAGGCCCCAGTTCAGGCCGTAGTTCCAGCCGTCGACGACGGTGGGCGCGAAGGTATGGCTGAAGACGTTGCTGCCGTTGACGATCAGCGTCGCCGTCAGCCCGTTGACCAGCAGCTGCAGGTTGTACCAGGTGTTGTCCCGCACGCTGCCCGGGAAGCTGGCCTGGTTCAGCACCTGCCAGCCGGCGGCCGTGCGCTGGCCGATCTCGATCTTGTTGGTCGAGACGTTGAGGCCGGCGAACTTGAAGTTGGTCGCGCTCTGGTAGTCGAAGATGATGTAGCTGTTGGCGTTCCAGCCCTGCTGCGGCTTGATGACCTGCACGCTCGCCAGCACCTCGTAGTACGAGGGCAGCGCGTCGCCGACGTGATACACCGCGACGGCGTCGTCGCGGTTGGAGCTGGCCGCCACGCGCAGCGTGCCGGTGCTCACCTCCCAGGTGCCGCTGTCGGCGGCGAAGCCCTGCAGCAGCCCGTCGTTGAAGTTGGCCGTGCGCAGCACGTCGCGCTTGCCGCCGGGGATGTTGCCGGCCTGCGGGTCGGTCGGCGCGCCGGTCTGGCTCTGCCAGGCGACGTCCTTCTGCCGCACGACGCCGAGCTCGCCCTCGGGCTCGCCGTTGCGCTCGGGCGCCGAGCCGGTGTCGCGCGCCCGCGTCGGGTCGGCGCCGTCGCTCGCCGACAGCGTGTAGAGGAACTCCGCCAGCTGCGGCTGCAGCGTGCGGCTGACGGTGGCCATGCCGAAGGGCGCGAACGGCACCAGGTAGCTGTTGAACTCGCCCACCCAGTCGATCAGCCGGTCGCCGCCGGTGTTGCCGATCAGCACGTCGCGGCCGGCGCCGCCGAAGGCGCGGTCCTCGTAGCTCGGCTGGGTGTCGGGCACCTCGTTGTCGTTCAGCGAGTCGACGGTGTCCTTGTTGTTGCGCTCGTCGCTGTTGGTCTCGAGGAAGTCGTCGGCGTTGAGCAGGTCGTTGCCGAAGCCGCCGTAGAGGTTGTCGCGCCCGGTGCCGCCGACGATCCAGTCGTTGCCGGTGCCGCCGAAGATGCGGTCGTTGCCGTCGTTCCACGCCTGCAGGTAGCTCGTCGCCTGCTGGCCGTTGGTGTTGAGCGTGCCGGCCGGCACCCAGGTGCCCTCGTTGGCGCGGAAGTTCAGGAACCACTCGCCGATCGTGATGCCGGTGCGCTCGTCCTTCACCGCCGAGCCGGCCGGCCGCGTGGCGTCGCCCAACACGACCAGCTCGATCTTGCGCCGCGGGTCGTACTCGTCGTAGAGCGCGAACTCGCCGGCACGGCGCGTGCGGTCGAAGTGCCAGCCGTCCGGGTCGTCGGGGTTGTAGCGCAGCGCGTCGACCGGGTTGAACGGCCGCGCGTAGTCGCTGCGCGCGACGCCGGCAAGCCGGGCGTCGGTGCCGTAGACCTGCGTGTACGACACCGGCAGCGCCTCGCCGCCGGAGATGGCGTCGTCGCCCGAGCCGCCGTGCAGCCAGTCGTTGCCCAGGCCGCCGTAGATGATGTCGTCGGCGTTGTGCGCGCCGGGCCGGCCCTGGTCGTCGACGGTCTTCTTCTTGGTGTTCGTGAACTCGTCGCTCTGGCCGTTGAAGGCCGGGTCCTGGCTGAAGGGGGTGAGGTTCACCGCCTTCTTCATCTCGTCCTGCGCGTTGACGATCGCCAGCTGGATGGTGCCCGGGGTGGCGATCACCTCGTTCATCATGTTGCCGTTGAAGGTCTTGGTGTCGCCGTCGTCGGGCTGCAGGCGCACGACGCCGAACAGCGCCTCGCCGTAAGTGGTGGCGTTGCGGCTGGTCATGATGCGGCCGTCGTCGCCGATCACGCCGTCGTTGCCGGTGCCGCCGCTGATCCAGTCGTTGCCATAGCCGCCGATCAGGTCGTCGTCCTGGCCTTCGCCGAAGAGCACGTCGTTGCCCTTCTGGCCGTAGATCGTGTCGTCGCCCGACTCGCCGTGGATCTCGTCGCCGGCGCCGCGGTCGTTGATGGCGTTGGCCGAGGTGTCGATGCCGCCCGGCGTGTAGTCGAGCGTGGAGACGCCGCGCACGATGATGCGGTCGTAGTCGAAGTAGAGCTCGACCTGCGCGCGGCCGAAGTCGGCGCCGACGTTGATGCCGTCATTGCCGTAGCCGCCGCCGTCGCGGCCGTCGCCCTGGACCGCGCTGCTCAGGTTGAGCCGGCCGAGGCCGTCGTCGGTGTTGCTGCCGTAGACGTCCCAGTTGTAGTTCAGGAAGCCGCCGTTGCTCGAGACGCCGTTGGCGTTGATCTGCTCGGCCTGCGGGCGCAGCGACGCGGCGGGCAGCGGCTGGTTGACCACCGGCGTCGCGTTCACGCCCACCAGCCGCAGGATGCGGCCGTTGTCGCCGATGATGACGTCGGCGTCCTTGGCGTGGCTGGCGCGCGCGTTGAGGATCAGGTCGTTGCCCGGCGCGCCGGTGCCGGCCGTGCTGGCCAGCGTGGCCTCGCCGATGTCGTTGCGGGTGATGTCGGTGCCGGCGCCGCCGAACAGCAGGTCGCTGCCGTCGGGGCGCTGCGTCGCGAGGATCAGGTTGAACAGGTCGGAGCTGCCGCCGACGATGTCGTCCTGCCCGCGGTTGCCGAACACGACGTCGTTGCCGCCGCCGCCCTCGATGTAGTCGTCGGCGTCGTAGCGGCCCTCGAAGCTGGCCCGCACCTGCAGGTCCTGGCTCGGGTCCATCGTGAAGCCGAAGTCGGCGAGCGCCGTCGGCACGGTGCCGCGGTTGGCCCCGAAGGTCGTGAAGTCGGTGATCGCGACCGTGCTGCCATCGGTGCGGATCACGCTGAGCTGCGCGGCCTGGAGGTTGTCGGCGAAGCGAGCCGCCCCGTCCAGGCGGCCCGGCAGCGTGGCGCCCAGGCCGATCGTGCCGTCGCCCTGGATCACGTCGTGGCCGAGCTGGCCGAAGATCTCGTCCTCTCCGGCGCCGCCGGCGATGTAGTCGTTGCCGTAGCGGTTGGCCGGCGTGGTGTCGCTGTGGTCGAGCAGCTTGATCACGTACTCGGCGTGGCCGAGGTTCTTGTTCGTGACCACGCCGTTGACCATGGGCCGCGCCGCGTAGCGCGGATCCGCCCCGGCATTGACCCAGGGCCGGGTCGGGTCGATCGCGTTGGCCGGGTTCGTGACGCCGACCAGCAGCAGCCCGTCGTCCACCCCCGGCGTGATGCCGTACAGCAGCGTGCCGTCGAGCGCGCGCATGCGCGGATCGATCGCGTCGGGTCGGTAGCAGATCTGCGCGTTGTCGCCCGCGATCGCGTCGTGGCCGTCGCCGCCGTCGATGCGGTCGTGGCTGTCGAGCGCACCGGCGACGTTGCTGCCGCCGATCAGGATGTCGTCGCCGCGGCCGCCGTACAGCGTGTCGCGGCCCTGCTGGCCCAGGATGACGTCGCTGCCGTCCTCGCCGAACACGAGGTCGTCGCCGGCGCCGGTGGTCTTGTCGACGTTGGTGGCCTCGAACAGCAGGAAGCCCTGCGTCGGGAAGCAATCCCAGCAGATGGGGCGCAGGCTGATCTCGGGGATCAGCGGCACGTCGTTCTTGCACTCGACGCGGCCCTGGTCGCCGAACACGAGGTCGTCGCCGGCGCCGGCGTAGATCACGTCGTTGCCGCCGCCGCCGAACAGGATGTCGTTGGTGGCGCCGCCGGTGATGATGTCGGCGCCGCTGTCGGCGTCGTCGAAACCGACGGTGTCGATCTTGCAGATCAGGAACTCGTGCACCGCGAACACCAGCGGCCGCTCGTTCGACTTCGGATCGCGCTTGTCGGCCACCAGGCGGGCGTTGTCGCCCATCACGAGGTTGTTGCCGTCGCCGGTGACGATGCGGTCGTCGCCGGTGCCGCCGAGCACGATGTCGTTGGCGTTGCCCGTGGTGATCGTGTCGTTGCCGCCGATGGCGTAGGCGTCCGGCCGCGAGGCGATGACGTCGATGTCCGCCGTGCGCACCGGGTTGGCGGCGGCGTTGGTCGCGGCGTTGGTCTTCAGGAAGGTCTCGAGCGACGGGTTGTTCGCGCCGCCCTGGGCCAGTTCCTCCGACAGGTAGTCGACGAAGCCGTGGTCGCCGAAGACGATGTTGTTGACGTCTTGCGGCGCCGTGCCGCCAGTCGGCATCGTGCCGAGGCTCGTGCTGGCGAAGGCGTGCAGCGTGTCGGCGCCGCCGCCGCCGAAGATCATGTCGCGGCCGATGCCGGTGGTGACAGTGTCGTTGCCGTCGGCGTTGCCGGCGTCGACGAGCGTCGTCACCAGCGCGTAGGTGAGCGGCCGGTCGCCGGCGGGGCGCGGCGCGCCGCCGACCACCGCGTTGAAGGTGTCGGCGCTGCCGCCCTGGCCGTTGACGTACACGAGCACACGGCCCTGGTCGCCGAAGGCCACGTTGTCGCCGCGGCCGGTGTCGAGGGTATCGTCGTCGCGGCCGCCGACCACGATGTCGTCGTGGTCGCCGGTCCGCAGCGTGTCGACGCCGCCGTCGGCGAAGGCCACCGAGACGATCTCGCCGATGGTGAACTCGTGCACCGACCACTGCGTCAGCGGGTCGTCGGCATTGCCCGCCGTCACCTGGCCGCTGTCGCCGAAGACGATGTTCTTGCCATGGCCGGCGTTGATCGTGTCGCCGGCCATGCCGCCGACCACGATGTCGTTGGCGTCGCCGGTGGCGATGGTGTCGCTGCCGCCCATGCCGGTGGCGAGCGACCACACGCGGTCGATGTCGCGCGTGGTGGGCGTGTCGCGACGCGGCGTGGCCGGCGCCTGCGTCGCCAGTTCCTCGGCCAGGTAGTCGACAAGGCCGTGGTCGCCGAAGACGATGTTGTGGCCGTCCTGCGCCGCGGCGCCGCCGCCGCTGGCGAAGGCGTTGATCACGTCGTTGCCGCCGCCGCCGAAGATCATGTCGCGGCCGCGGCCGGTGGTGATCTGGTCGTTGCCGTTGCCGAACTCATTGAGCGCGCCGTTGATCGCCCCCCAGTCGATCGAGGTCACGAGGCCGAGCACCTGGACCTGCCAGTCGTCGTCGGCCTTCGCCGGGTCGGGGTCGCCGATCGGCCGGTTGCGGCCGCCAGCCGCGCCCAGACCGCTGTCGGCGTCGACGCCCAGGATGCGGCCGTGGTCGCCGAAGACGATGTTCTGGCCGGCGCCGTCGTCGATGACGTCGTCGCCCTGGCCGCCGAAGATGATGTCGTCGCTGTCGTCGTCGGTGATGACGTCGCCCTTGCCGGCCACCGCCACCGTGTCGATGCTCTCGACGCGGTCGAGCGTGCCGAGCTTGGCCAGGCCGGTCTCGGTAACGCCCGAGTAGTCGGGGCCGAGGTAGCTCAGGCGGCCGTGGTCGCCGAAGATCACGTCGGCGCCCAGGCCGCCGCTGATCGTGTCGCTGCCGTTGCCGCCGAAGATGCGGTCGCGGCCCTGGTTGCCGAAGATCGTGTCGTCGGCGCCGTTGCTCGGCGCCACGGTGCGGATCACCTGCACGAAGTTCGTCGTCAGCAGCTTGTCGCTCGCGCTGACCGGCAGCACGCCCGTGGTGGGCCCGAAGAAGCCCTCGTAGGCCGCGAGCGCCGCCGAGGCGAAGCCGAACACGCGGCCGCGCGGCACGTCCTGCTCGACGACGCCGTGGTCGCCGAAGACGATGTCGGCGTACTGCGCCTCCACGGCGCTGCTCACCGTGACGGTACCGGCACCGTCGCCGTGCAGCGTGTCGCGGCCGGCGAGCATCAGGTCGCGCACCGGTGACGGGTAGGGCTGGATCGTGGTGCCGTTGTTCTGGAAGCGGATGCCGGCACCGCCCAGCGTCGGCGCCGGGCTGGCGTTGAAGGTGCTGATCGTCAGCTGGCGCGTCAGGATGTCGACGTTGACGCCGGAGTCGCCGTAGATCTGGTCGGCGCCGCGCAGGCCGAAGATCGTGTCGTCGCCCGAGCCGCCGGCGAGGAAGTCGCCGGCCTGGCTGCCGTGGATCGTGTCGTTGCGCTCGCCGCCGTAGGCCGTGAAGCCCACGCTCGGCAGCGCCGAGTCGGCCAGCGATGCGAACAGCTTGCGCGCGTCGATCGTGTCGTTGCCGGCGTACTTGTAGGGGTTCGCGAGCGCGAACACCCACTCGTCGTCCTCGTTGTCGCCGTCGGCGAGCCGCGGGAACGGGTTGAAAGGCTTCTCGCCGAACTCGGCGCCGAGCGTGTCGCCGGGCCGGCCGCCGTACCACACGCCGTCCTGCGAGGTGTCGCCGTAGACGACGAGCGGCGAGTTCGGGCCCGCGCCGCCGTTGACGACGATGGTGTCGCCGCCGACGCGCACGCCGCCGACGCCGTTGGCCGTCGCGTCGACGACCGCAATGGTGCGTGACACTGGCGTGCCGTTGCCGGCGATGGCGCCGCCGGACAGCTGCAGCACGCTGCCGGTCCCCCAGCCGGCGAAGGCGCCGATCGGCGCCGGGCCGGCGTTGCCGAAGCCGGTGATCGTGCGGTCGCTGGTCTCGCCCGCGATGCGGACGGTCTGACCCACGGCGAAGCCGTCGTCGGCCCAGGCCAGGCCGTCGCTGCGCAGCAGCGTGGCACCGGCCACGGTCGTGGCGGCCGTGGTCTGCAGCAGCGCGTTGCCGCCGCCGTGCACGACCGTCAGGCCGCCGTGGCGGCCGGCCAGCGAGAGCTGCAGGCCGACGCCCGTGCCGGTCGGCAGCGCCGCACCGTTGGCCAGCGTCGCCGTCCTGCCGTCGGCCGACAGCCCGACCAGCCGGTACTGGCCGTTGACCGCCGGCGAATTCACCTGCACCAGGTGGCCGACGACGAAGCCGTCGTCGCGGAAGCTGCCGCTGGCGCGCGTCACGGTGCCGCCGGTCACGGTGGCGCCGTTGACGCCGGCGGTGAGGCCAACAACCGCGAAGCTGCCGGTCGTGAACACCGGCGCGTCGACGGCGACGATGCGCCGCGTGGCCGTGGCGTTGCCGAGCGTCGCGCCCTGCAGCACCAGGATGCTGTTGTCGTTGGGGTCGGCCGTCGCGTCGTTGATCGCCGCGACCACCCAGCTCCCCGCGAGCCCCTCGATCGTCACCGTCTGGCCGACCAGGAAGCCCTGGGCCTTCCAGTCGAAGCCGGCGCGGCTGACCGTGCCGCCGGTGACGGTGGCACCGTTGACGCCAGCCGTCGTGCCGGCGAAGACGAAGCGGTTGCTCGCCGACACCGCCGGTGCCGGGTCGAGCGTGCCGTTGATCGTCAGCCGGTCGTTGCCCTCGCCGAGCATCAGGTTGACGACCTCGATCGTGCTCTGGCCGGCGTCGGTGCCGAAGGCACCCGTCTCCCCGACGTTGATCTTGCCGAAGCTGATGCCGCCCGGCACGACATTGGGCTCGCCGAAGCGGCCGCCGCCGCCGAGCGCGAGGTCGCCCGCGAGGCCGAAGCCGGTGATGCGGGTCGAGCTCATCTCGCCCGTGCGGTCCTGCTGGCTCGAGTCGTTGTAGATGTTCAGGACGTCGATCTGCTGCGACTCCGGCACCTGCGGGCCGATCGCGATCAGGTAGGCGTCCTTCTCCCCGGGCAGCTTGATGCCGTTGGAGAGCGCGCGGTTGGCGCCCGTGACGCCGCCTTCGACGGCCAGCGGGCCGCGGATCTTGGACAGCAGGTGGGCCGAGACCGGGAACTCCTTGACGCCCTGGCGCACCAGCGGCACGTCGAACAGCGGATCGGCGCGCAGCTCGACGGCCTGCGTCTTCCACCAGGCGTTGGCGGCGTTGACGTCGCTCCCGGTGAAGGTGGCCACCGCGGCGAGGCGGGTGACCGTGACGTTGACCGTGCCGGTCAGCCACGACGGCAGCGCGCCCTCGGCCGTGAACTCGATCTTCTCGTCCTTGGTCGGGTTGTCGCCGCGGATGATCGCGATCTTGAAGTCGGCGAACTGGGCCGGGTTGGTCGCGTCGATCACGCGCA